>NZ_JAOVFN010000084.1:0-510 GCF_034650275.1 Acinetobacter sp. IRS14 | reverse complement strand
CATCCAGATCCACCGCAGGAAGAGCGCAGTGTTCCAGCATCAATCTTTCAAAGCCGGTGGAAATGCCTTTGCCCACCACATCTTCTTCTAGGACAATGCGGATATGATCGGACTTACGGTGGGGGGTGCTATCCATCAGTGAATTACATTACAAATACCGGCAAGCAATTTTGCCATCAACTGGAGGGAGTGGAGCAATAACTTAAAAATAACCCAGGATTAAGGTGGGGGCATATTGTGGTGGTGCTGCTAGGAAAAACCAAAAAACATTAGGGATTTCGATTTCAGTACTATTGCCCTTGGAGTCTTAAATGGAGTCTGATTCCCAGCCCTGGATAGTAATGGTGGTGCCTTCCCCGGGGACACTGGCGATCGCCAATTTTCGTTTAAACAAAAGCAAAATTTGCAAGGCCCAGCTTGACAGTACGTCCGCCGTCATCCCTAATTGATAAAAAAAGGGAGAAACCTTTTTGTTTCAGGTCTCCCCCCCGGCGAAAAAGCACTTAGTCC
>NZ_JAOVFN010000083.1:0-516 GCF_034650275.1 Acinetobacter sp. IRS14 | reverse complement strand
TTCCGGTTGAAGAACGTAACTGGCCAGCATGGTGTCTAACACTACGCCTCCTAACTCAATACCATGGTGGGCCAAAACTCGTCGATCAAACTTGGCATTTTGTAAGACATTGGGATAAATAGCATTTCCCAGAATTTCCCCTAAAAGATCTTTAATTATGCCGAGAGATAGCTGTTCTCCTTGATGATGTTTTAGGGGAATATAGGCCACTTGATTAGGTTCTTGACCCCAGGCACAACCAATACCCACTAAGTTTGCCACCAGAGGATCTAAGCTGTCGGTTTCCGTGTCCCAAGCAACGGGAAAGTCAGCATCAGTATGTTTTTTTAATTCCTCAACTAAAGCTTCGAGTTGGGCAATGGTGGTGATAATTTGGGGCTGAATTTGTTTTGGTAGCTGAATGGTGATTAAACCATCTTCTTGGTTAACCACTGGCACGCCATCAAACAATGATAATTGCTGAGAATCGTCTGGATTAACTTTTTCTTTGCTTTTTTTTGCCTTAACCGTTTTCTT
>NZ_JAOVFN010000082.1:0-516 GCF_034650275.1 Acinetobacter sp. IRS14 | reverse complement strand
CGATCGGGGCCGAGTTCCAAGTTCCCTCACAACTGGTAGATTTGCTGAGAATTTTGGACTGTTTGCAATGTCGAGCACTGCTGCGGGAATGGCAACAGATTAACACCCTATTTACGTAATTCGGATATTTATGTAATTCGGATCAAACTCTCAAATTTTCCCTTGGAGTGGACTGCCACCCCGTAGCCTGCCTCTTCCTCCAATTACCCAGACTTATCATTCACTTAAGCAAATGGTTGTTGATCTGGAATTTTATTTCCCCTATGATATGGTGTAACAAATAACACTCTTTCTATGCATCTAGGTTATACCATTGTAGCTTGACTATGGTAATGCCCCTTTGGGGCCTGGATAAGATCAGCCATTTGGGCCGTCACTTTGGATGTATTAGCTTTCCCTGTCTGGGTTCTGGCAGTCCCAGATTCCTAGCACCGAGTAAGCCGGAAAATTCTTCGGTGACCGGGATGTTTGGACGGCGAAAGTGGAATCTTGTTAACAAAATTTCCCACAACCCCC
>NZ_JAOVFN010000081.1:0-521 GCF_034650275.1 Acinetobacter sp. IRS14 | reverse complement strand
TTTTTTTTCATACCATCTTGTGTTGTTAGTTTGTATTTCTTATCTTTCTATCCGATCCCCCTGCCCCCCTCGCCAAACCACACACAACACCCACAACACCCACCCCACACCCACAACCCCCCCCCCCCCTATCCACCCACCCCCCACCCCCCCCCACCCCACCCACCCGCCCCCCCCCCCACACCCACCCCCCCCCCCCACCACCCCAACCCCCCCCCCAACCCACCAAACCCCCCCAACCACCCCACCACCCCCCCCACCCCCCCCCCCCCCGGCGCCCCCCCCAACACCCCGGCCCCGCGGCGCGCGCCGCGCCGGCGGACCCCCCCAACCGGGGGGCAGGGGAATTGCTGGTCACCAGTATGGACGGGGATGGCACCCAAGCGGGTTACGATCTGGCCCTCACAGCGGCGATCGCCGAACGGGTGGAAATTCCGGTGATTGCTTCCGGGGGAGCGGGTAATTGTCAGCACGTGTACGAAGCATTCACGGAAGGCAAAGCTGACGCGGCACTGTTAGCT
>NZ_JAOVFN010000080.1:0-523 GCF_034650275.1 Acinetobacter sp. IRS14 | reverse complement strand
ACTCGGTGCTCACCTGATGACGGTGGATGGAGTTAAAGGGGTTTATTTTGCTGTGTGGGCCCCCAATGCCCGCAACGTTTCCATTTTGGGGGATTTCAACAACTGGGACGGCAGATTGCACCAAATGCGGAAACGCAACAACATGGTGTGGGAATTATTTATCCCTGAGTTGGGGGTGGGCACTTCTTATAAGTATGAGATTAAAAACTGGGAAGGGCACATCTACGAAAAGACTGACCCCTACGGTTTTTACCAAGAAGTACGCCCCAAAACCGCTTCCATTGTGGCAGACTTGGACGGTTACCAATGGCACGACGAAGATTGGTTGGAAGCTAGGCGCACCAGCGATCCCCTGAGCAAACCCGTTTCCGTTTACGAACTCCATTTAGGCTCCTGGTTGCACACTGCCTACGACGAACCGGTGAAAACTTTGCACGGGGAAGGGGTGCCGGTAGAAGTGTCCGAATGGAATACCGGGGCCAGATTTTTAACCTATTACGAGTTGGTGGATAAACTAATTCCC
>NZ_JAOVFN010000079.1:0-525 GCF_034650275.1 Acinetobacter sp. IRS14 | reverse complement strand
GACGTGGCGGGTAGTGGATTTAACAAGCATGGCAATTAGCTAAGCCTCTGGAGATCAAGAGTAATTCTAAACAAATTTGTCCGGGGTCGGTCACCAGGCAATGGCAAGAATCCAGCCAAACCCTTGTTTGAAGAAGATATTTAAAAGTCTTATCGCCCCTATCAACTAATAGGAGGGGGGCTTTAGGGCCAGGGGAAGACCCTCGATTTGAGCCCATAGCCCCCCAAATTAAGAAGTCCGGGGGCAAACAAAATTTAGAGGATTTACCGGTTCAGTTAGCTCCACCCCAACTACTATTTGTAGTTCTTAACGCACTCTTCCACCAAGGTCAGCACTGCTTCTACTTCTTTCCAGCCCAGAATTTCTGTCACCTTTTTCTCCAAATTTTTGTAGGAGCGGAAGAACTCGGCAATTTCATCCAAGCGGTGCCCAGCCAGGTCATTGATGGATTTAACGTAGGTGTAGCGGGGATCTTTGGCGGGAACACAAAGAATTTTTTCGTCCCGATCGCCACCGTATCATTTC
>NZ_JAOVFN010000078.1:0-529 GCF_034650275.1 Acinetobacter sp. IRS14 | reverse complement strand
GTAAACAAGAAAAAGGAAACCATCACCAAGGATGGATTATCATCAGTTACCGAGTTTAGCAATTATAACTCTGCTGGAGCACCAGGCAAGATTATAGAACCGAGTGGAGTGGTGGAAACAATTGAATATAACTGGTCAAATTTGCCCAAATTTAAGAAAAGAACTGATTCTGCTAGTGAATTAGTTCAATCTAATAATTATGAATATAATTTTAATCATGATGTTGTAACAGAAAATAAAGGTGATGGTTTAATAAAAAACTATAGATATTCTCTGGATAATGGTTTATTAAGTTCATTTATAGAGAGGGATCAGTTTCTAAAAAATAATTATACATATAATGCTAATGGGCAGTTAATTTCTGAGACTGAACAATATATTAATTATAATCATCCTCTTCTTCCTGATAATGTTGGTGAATTAAGAGATAAAGCTAGTTATGTTTATGACCGTTTAGGGAACTTGACTGAAAGTAAATATGGTTCAGATGGTACGGCCAACTGGCAGAAGAAAGAATATGATGCGAACG
>NZ_JAOVFN010000077.1:0-535 GCF_034650275.1 Acinetobacter sp. IRS14 | reverse complement strand
GTAAACAAGAAAAAGGAAACCATCACCAAGGATGGATTATCATCAGTTACCGAGTATAGTGAGTATAATTCAGCTGGGGCGCCGGGCAAGATTATAGAACCAAGTGGGGTGGTGGAAACAATTAGATATGATGGGTCAAATTTGCCCAGGTTTAAGAAAAGGACTGATCCTGCAAGTGATTTTACCCAAACTAATTTCTATGAATATTTTTTAAATAATTTAACTTTACAAGATGATCTTGAAACCAACTTAAAAAGATATACCTATCTTAATGGAAATAAAGACTTAATAGAAACTTTATATGAACAAGAAAAGTACTTGTTGCAAGTATACAATTATAACTCTAATGGACAGCTGATCTCTGAGAAAGAATTATATTATATATATATGCCTGTACCTGGTATGCAGGAGTTATTTATGGGAGAAAAAAGAGACAAGGCCAGTTATGTTTATGACCGTTTAGGGAACCTGACTGAAAGCAAATATGGTTCAGATGGTACGGCCAACTGGCAGAAGAAAGAATATGATGCGAACG
>NZ_JAOVFN010000076.1:0-537 GCF_034650275.1 Acinetobacter sp. IRS14 | reverse complement strand
CATAGTTGCCGTAACACCGCCACGGAACCATAGGTTTTGCTCACCTGTTCAACTCTGATCATACTTTTTCCCCCTGCTCAGCAAAGATGAACCCATCAGCAGAACGATGGATAGGAATCCCCCGACAATGGCCGCTCCCCCCACCATGAACAAACAAAGAAGGGCCACTTCCCCGGAAGCACCGTAGTGTAGATAGTTATAAATCCGCAGGGTCAAGGTGGAATAGCCGGGAGGAATAACAATCAATGTTGCTCCCAACTCCCCCGCACTGAAGGCAAAGACGACCCCAGCAGCAGCCAACAGACCAGGAAGTAAAAGGGGAAAACGCAGATAAAGCCAAATACGCCAACGGGGCCCGGGCACTAAAAAAGTACTGTCCCAGAGGCCAGGGTCTAATTGTCGTTGTTGGGCAAAAAGTATCAGGGCGGCCATGGGGGTAAAGCGGGCTAGGTGGGCAAGGATAGGCATGGCCAGGCCGCCGTAAAAAGGATTACCCCAAGGGGCATACCCCAGGGCAATTAAGCCTACCCCCACCAG
>NZ_JAOVFN010000075.1:0-544 GCF_034650275.1 Acinetobacter sp. IRS14 | reverse complement strand
ACTCGCCCGCTTTATCCCAGCCTTAGAGGAACTAAACGGATAGGAAAACCATAAAGGAGAATTTTCTTTTTTGTAATCAAAGTTTGCTATATCTACTGTATAAGGGCTTCCAAAATCCCGGTACATGTGATGATAGGCTCTACTTAATGCCGGTACAAAAAATTCTGAACCCGATGGAAATGGTTCACCTACGTTTCTAGTTATATTTATATTCCCTACCCTAGTATAGCTGTATCTTTCATTTGGATTATTTGTAGAGTTTACATTTGAAATTGCATAGATCTTTTCTTTATTTCCATTGAACTGATTTGTCCAGTCAAACTCTTCATAAAAATAGTCTGCTTGCTGGACCTTACCTGATTCTAATTCAGCTTCGGTAGGGGTTCTATTTAAGTACTCATCAATTGTATTGGATTTGCTCGAATACTTACCCGCTATGACTTTAGTTGGGTAACTTATAGGTGCATAAGCCGTATCCGGATCTTTTTTATTACGCTCAAGCGTCAGGAAGTTTCCATACTGGTCAACCACCTTAACTAATCCT
>NZ_JAOVFN010000074.1:0-544 GCF_034650275.1 Acinetobacter sp. IRS14 | reverse complement strand
AGGATTAGTTAAGGTGGTTGACCAGTATGGAAACTTCCTGACGCTTGAGCGTAATCAAAAAGATCCTGATACGGCTTATGCTGCCCTCAGTTACCCAACTAAAGTCATAGCGGGTAAGTATTCGAGCAAGTCCAATACAATTGACGATTATTTAAATAGAACTCCTACCGAAGCTGAATTGGCTGATGGTAAGATGCAAAAAGCGGACTATTTTTATGAAGAGTTTGACTGGACAAATTATCTGAATGGAAATAAAGAAAAGATCTATGCAATTTCAGAAGCAAACTCTACAAATAATCCAATTGAAACATATAGTTATACAAAAGTAGGAAATGTAAACCAAATCAAAAGTCTGAATGAGCCTGCTCCTTCCGGGTCAGAATTTTTTGTTCCGGTACTAACCAGAGCTTATCATAGAGAGTTTAGAGAATATGGTGCGGATTTTGAAGTTGATATAGCAAATTTTGATTATAAACAAGAAGATTCTCGTTTATGGTTTTCCTATCCGTTTAGTTCCTCTAAGGCTGGGATAAAGCGGGCGAGT
>NZ_JAOVFN010000073.1:0-552 GCF_034650275.1 Acinetobacter sp. IRS14 | reverse complement strand
CTCGGCCTCGACCACCTGAGCGGCTACCACGATCGTCATCATCATCGTCATCACGACTGCGGCCACGGCCTCGACCACCTGAGCGGCTGCCGCGATCGTCATCATCATCGTCATCACGGCTACGACCTCTGCCTCGGCCACCTGAGCGGCTGCCGCGATCGTCATCATCATCGTCATCACGGCTACGACCGCGGCCTCGACCACCTGAGCGGCTACTGCGATCGTCATCATCATCGTCATCACGGCTGCGGCCACGACCTCGACCACCTGAACGGCTACCGCGATCGTCATCATCGTCGTCATCACGACTGCGGCCACGTCCTCGGCCACCTGAACGGCTACCGCGATCGTCATCATCGTCGTCATCATCACGGCTACGACCTCGGCCTCGACCACCTGAGCGGCTACCGCGATCGTCATTATCATCGTCATCACGGCTGCGGCCACGTCCTCGGCCACCTAAACGGCTACCGCGATCATCGTCATCATCGTCGTCATCACGACTGCGACCTCGGCCTCGACCACCTGAGCGGCTACCACGATCGTCATCAT
>NZ_JAOVFN010000072.1:0-573 GCF_034650275.1 Acinetobacter sp. IRS14 | reverse complement strand
GCACAGCGCCAAGGTCATCGGCACGGACAGGTGCAAGACCACCGGCATAACGGCCAAATGGAGTACGGATGGCATCGATGATATAAGCGTTTTTCATTCTAACTTTGTCCTTTACTTCAGGCCTTTCTAGCCATTCTCCGTAAGTATTTCGTGGTGGCGACATGGATGTCGCCGTGTTGCTCAGCACAACAGGGAGATTGTGTCTGAGTAACAAAGGTTTTTTGGTTACTTTTTTTAAAAAGTGACACGAATTATCTGGTGGCATCTGGCTTCAACAGATAAGACTCCGTTGTGATGATTTATAAATTTTCATATCAACGAATAACATCACGGCTGTAATCTACTGTGATATCCGTAGGTCTGTTGTATAAGCGATACCTTACTTTTGAAAGGTCAAAAGTAACAAAAACCTTTGTTGAACAGAGGAGGCTTCCATGCCCCCCTGTCCAACGGGCGACATCCATGTCGCCTGTCACGATAGTTACTACTGTTTAAATCTTACCCTTGAGTCGCATCAGTCAAAGTTGCACCAGTCAAAGCCTGTAACTCATCAAAGCTAAGACCTTCAACTTT
>NZ_JAOVFN010000071.1:0-579 GCF_034650275.1 Acinetobacter sp. IRS14 | reverse complement strand
TTTCCTATCCGTTTAGTTCCTCTAAGGCTGGGATAAAGCGGGCGAGTGTCGTTAAAACAAGAGGGAGCGAAAAGGCTTATCAAACTTTTTACAGCTTACGGACAATGAACTTTATCTCTACGGATAATACCGCAGATAAAGATTTTGATCCGATGACCATTTATATTGATGGAGATCACCGCGAAAGGGATATGTATATCGATTTCGGGGGATATCCTTGTGTGACTTATAATAATACTCCGATACAGCGAGCCGGTTTTGATGTACTCACCTCTGACTTAAAATATGTCATAGATAGAAATGGCAATGCGACAGCATTTCAATATGATGATTTTGGTCGTTTATCTACTCTAATTGAAGCAGAGCGTGACGAAGCTTTAAAAAGAACCACCACTTATACTTATTCACCTGATGTAAAAAGATTCCAGACACCGTTAAAGATAGAAAGAAAAGATGAAACTATTGTAAATACCTTAGATAGTAAAGGTCGTGTGACCAGTTCAACGGTTACTAATACCAATGGAGGAGTGACTAAGAGTAAGAAAACTACGTATCAGTATGAAAATGACTTATTGAAAA
>NZ_JAOVFN010000070.1:0-579 GCF_034650275.1 Acinetobacter sp. IRS14 | reverse complement strand
TTTCCTATCCGTTTAGTTCCTCTAAGGCTGGGATAAAGCGGGCGAGTGTCGTTAAGACAGGAGGGACTGAAAAGGCTTATCAAGGATATAATTCAACAAAAAGGTTGAACTTTATCTCTACGGATAATACTGCAGATAAAGATTTTGATCCAATGTATATTGATATTCGGGGAGATCACCGTGAAAGGGATATGTATATCGATTTCGGGGGATATCCTTGTGTGACCTATAATAATACTCCGATACAGCGAGCCGGTTTTGATGTACTCACCTCTGACCTAAAATATGTCATAGATAGAAATGGTAATGCGACATCATTTCAGTATGATGATTTTGGTCGTTTATCCACTTTAATTGAAGCGGAGCGTGATGAGGCTTTAAAAAGAACCACTACTTATACTTATTCCCCTGATGTAAAAAGATTCCAGACCCCATTAAAGATAGAAAGAAAAGATGAAACTGTTGTAAATACCTTAGATAGCAAAGGTCGTGTAACCAGTTCAACAGTTACCAATACCAATGGCGGAGTGACTAAGAGTAAGAAAACTACGTATCAGTATGAAAATGACTTATTGAAAA
>NZ_JAOVFN010000069.1:0-583 GCF_034650275.1 Acinetobacter sp. IRS14 | reverse complement strand
TTAACCCAAAGAAAAAAGAATAAACTTTAATATCAAGAAGGCAAGAATAAAGATGTGGTTCCCGGCACTTTATGGTCGTCGTCCCTCCCTTTTTTTACTGCCTCCCCATCCCCCCGCCGGACAAAAGCTAACTATCAAGGCCTAGAGCCACTGACCGGCGGCCCCCCGAGTGGGGGCGAGAAAGCAAGAAGGCAAGAGGCGTTTCTAATATTCGACGATAAAACCCGTTGGTATGGTCGGTTAGAGCAATAAATATTTCACTGGACTACCTGCCCAAAGCCGTAAGAGGGGGGGGGACACCCCCTTCCCTAACCCTTCCCCCTTTTTGTAGTCCGGTCAAAGTCAGCGGTCACGGGTTGATTAGTCTCCAGGCCTTTTTTCGGAAAGCAAGAAAGATGAGCGGATTCGATGTTTTTGTTTTTGATTTTAAGGAATCGAAGATCCGGAAATACCGTTTTTTTTTGCAACGAGGAATTTTATCATATTCGTCAAAATTTTTTGGTGTTATCTCATTTAAGGAAAAAATTTTATTTGGAATATGATTTTTACTTTTCTTGGGCAAAAAAAAACTTAGTGGGGAATG
>NZ_JAOVFN010000068.1:0-590 GCF_034650275.1 Acinetobacter sp. IRS14 | reverse complement strand
AATGGCACTGCAGAAGCAGATAGCACAGTTGTTGTCAGCTTAGATGGTATTGAAATCGGCACTGTGACTGCTAATGGTGCTGGTGAGTGGACCTTGGATTACACCGGCACCCTCCTGGCAGATGGCGACTATGAGCTGAGTGTGACTGCCACCAATCCCACTGGCAACAGCGCAACAGCAACTCAAACAATTGTTGTTGATACCACTGCTCCGACTGTCACCATCAATGCCATTGCGGTTGATGACATCATCAATGCCGTGGAAGCAGGTAGTCCTGTTGCAGTCAGTGGCACCACGACTGGTGTTGAAGATGGTCAAGTCGTCACTGTCACCATTGATGGCAATACCTACACCGCCACCGTTACTGGTAATGCTTGGACATTCAATATCCCTGTCGCAGACATTGCCAACTTTGAAGCGACTGAAGAAGTCGTAGCTACTGTCAGTGATCTCGCTGGGAATCCCGCTACCCCTGCTACTCGTAACATCACTGTTGATACGGTTGCACCGGCCGTCACGATTGACAGCATCAGTGATGATACTGGCGCACAAGCTAATGACTTCATTACCAATGACGACACCCTTGTCTT
>NZ_JAOVFN010000067.1:0-611 GCF_034650275.1 Acinetobacter sp. IRS14 | reverse complement strand
GCTAATCCGGGTACAACACAATCAGGTAATTAGATCTATGGGAATCTCACTGTCGAGAAAGGTGGCGATCGCCCTTGGACTGTTTGCGAGCTGTGTCAAAAATTTTGTGTTAGTGAACGAACCCTACGTTAAGACTTGCAAGAAACTTTTGGTATTGGCTCAAAAGCCTATTTGCAGACCGACAAACTCCATAGAGCTAGACGATAATTAAACTTAGCTGCCCCGGGGCAAACCACCGTTACGGCGATCGCCTTCACAGATGTGTCAGGATTCAATCAACAGTTAACGGATCAAATGTCGGCATTTTGCCAAGTTGCTTCCCCGGTGAACGAAAAAGGGACAAAATTCGCTCCCAATCAACCAGCCCATCGGGATTACACAGCGGCAGCCATGGTCCGTACTCTTAATTGCTTAGCCGAAGGAGCTAAGTAAGAAAATTAACCTATCTAGAATTTTATGTTGAAAAATATTTTTGCCCTGACAATTTTTGGGGGAATTTTTGGGGCTTTTCCCGTCCTTTCCCAAACGCCAATTCCCCAAACCGAAGCTCCGGCGAGAACCACAGATCAGTTAGTTGATCAAGTTTGTGGTTTTATCCAGTCCCAAAAGAC
>NZ_JAOVFN010000066.1:0-614 GCF_034650275.1 Acinetobacter sp. IRS14 | reverse complement strand
GGTCAACGTGACCAATTGTGCCCACGTTTACGTGTGGCTTATTACGTTCAAACTTAGCCTTAGCCATGTTTATAGTCCTCGTTTACGTCGAACACAATTCTGAGCAAGACTCAGCATCGACATATCGCCTAAAAAATCAAACACCCAATACTTGAAAAGCAGACTAATAAGCCTGCTTTTTAAATCTTTGTAGAAAATCTACTAAACTGTATCTGGAGCTCTTATCGAGATTTGAACTCGAGACCTCTCCCTTACCAAGGGAGTGCTCTACCACTGAGCTATAAGAGCGATTATCCTTCGATGGAGCGGGAGACGAGGGTCGAACTCGCGACATGCAGCTTGGAAGGCTGCCGCTCTACCAACTGAGCTACTCCCGCACGATGCTGGTATACTTAGCACTTCAATCGAAGTTAATGGTGGTGAGAGAAGGATTCGAACCTTCGAAACTTTCGTAGCGGAGTTACAGTCCGCCCCCTTTGACCGCTCGGGAATCTCACCATATCACACTTATTTCAGTGTTATCCTACACTTAACAACTCCACACTTTAGATGGTGCCGGCACACGGATTCGAACTGTGGACCTACTGATTACAAGTCAGTTGCTCTACCAACTG
>NZ_JAOVFN010000065.1:0-620 GCF_034650275.1 Acinetobacter sp. IRS14 | reverse complement strand
AACCAAAGGATATTAACGGCACGCAACGGATCGACCCGTCAGTATGTCTATGATGAAGCAGATCATCTTTTAGGTGAATATGATGGCAATGGTCAGGCTTTAGTCGAATATATTTGGTTGGGAGATAAGCCGGTATCGGCGATCTATGGTGACAAGATAGTCTATTTACTAACAGATGAGAAAAACACACCGTACCGAGGTATTGATTCGGCGACGAACAATAAGGTTTGGGTGAGGAATTCAGATGCATTTGGAGTGGCTAAACCGACAGTAGAAACGGTTGAGATGAACCTTCGTTTTCCAGGACAAGTTTATGATAAAGCGACGGGCTTACATTACAACTTAAACCGCTATTACAACCCATTATTGGGACGTTATATGGAGGCAGATCCAATAGGATTGGAGGGAGGCTGGAATCCGTATGCCTATGCAATGAATGATCCGGTAAATAATACTGATGCAACAGGCTTAATTGTTGACACTATTGCTGATGTGGGTTTCATTGTATACGATCTTTATAAAATAGCATCGAGTGGGGCGACGGCTACAAACTTAGCTGCATTAGGTGCAGATGCTGTTGGGGCAGTAACGCCAGGCGCTACGGGCTTAGGATGGGGAGT
>NZ_JAOVFN010000064.1:0-673 GCF_034650275.1 Acinetobacter sp. IRS14 | reverse complement strand
GCTCCAACAGCTCAACAAGAAGAACTATTGTCACGTCTTCATTGCCATATCTTTTATGGACACCGTAATTACTCTAATTTAGATGCTAAACAAATTTATAATCTCCATGCCAAGATTATTATTATAGGAACAACAGCAGCCTATATGGGTTCTCAGGATTTTGCATTTGGAAGACGTTCTAATCATGACTTAACTTATAAAACTACTGATTTAAATGAAATTCAAGCTATTACTCAATTAGTGGATGCTTTACATCGAGGATAACCGAAAATGACCAGACTCTTTAACCTAGAATCATACCCAGAAATCTGTAAGTACACGCAAATTTTTGGGGAATCGTTATCTTTAAATTCTCCTAATATTCCTTTTGCTTATCGAGATTTTTTAAATACCTATAAAGATCGTCATTTTATATCCCCTGCTAATCTTTCAAGTTATTATTCTAATACTATAGTTAGAGGTGAATATAAACCTCAATTCTTAGGTGACCAACTGGATGATCAGCAAGAAGGTGATTTAGTTATTGTTCGTGATATTGATGTGCTGAGCCTGCAAAATTTAGATTGTCCCTATATTTATGCCAGTGCTTATCGCTATTGGAACTACGTCACTCAGCTTCAAAATATTGCTAAAGAGAATAAACCATTAGTTATTTATGATTTAGACAGTTTAC
>NZ_JAOVFN010000063.1:0-686 GCF_034650275.1 Acinetobacter sp. IRS14 | reverse complement strand
CAACAGATGCAGCAGGCAATGTGGGTACGGATACGGCTGTGGTGACAGTGGATACTAGTGCTCCAGTTGTATCTTTAGATGATGTGACTACCAACGACACTACTCCAGTTTTAACAGGAGCAATCAATGACCCAACAGCAACAATAGTTGTGAATGTTGATGGCACTGACTATTCTGCAGTGAACAATGGTGATGGTACCTGGACCCTTGCAGACAATACTTTGCCAGCATTAACAGATGGTCCACATACAGTCACTGTAACTGCGACAGATCCAGCTGGAAATATTGCAACTGATACAGCTACCCTTACTATTGATACAGTACCGGCAGACCTGATTGGTACGATCACGATCCCTGAAGACTTAAATGGCGACGGTATCTTGAATGCAGAGGAGCTAGGCACAGATGGCAGCTTCAATGTACAAGTGGCGTTGGGACCAGATGCAATCGACGGCACAGTAGTGAATGTTAACGGTACCAACTATACGGTAACAGTCGCTGACCTTGCTAACGGCTTCATCACTGCAGCGATTGCGGTAGCAAGTGAAGGTCCTGTGACTATCCATGCAGAAGCAGTGGATGCACAAGGTAATGTTGATGTTGCTGATACGATTTTAAGTGTAGACACGATTGCTCCAGATATCAGCACAGCAGCGATCACAGTCAATCCTGTGACAGCAGACAAT
>NZ_JAOVFN010000062.1:0-693 GCF_034650275.1 Acinetobacter sp. IRS14 | reverse complement strand
TAAGCAAGCACTACTACAACCAGAATAATTTACCGAAAGAATTACAACAGCAACTTGAGCGCTTATTACCAAAAGACAAACTCAAGGCAGCCCAGTTCGACACTCAAAACCCTGAGCAGCGCCACTTTACTGAACTCAATGTCGTTCGACGTAACATTAAAGCTGTGCCTGAATATAATCCGCTAGAGCACCGACCAGCCGCTCACCCGCAGCGCGCTAGAGTAGTGGGGTTGGAAGGCGAAAGCATTCATGTCGACCAGTGGGGACGTATAAAAGTCCGTTTCTTGTTTACCCGAACTGACGACCATAGTCATGACGGTGGAGCAGGAAGTAACGACAATGACACCGACTCAGCTTGGGTCGATGTGCTGACCCCGTGGGCAGGTGCGGGTTATGGTGCACGCTTCCTGCCACGTGTCGGTGAAATCGTTGTCATCGACTTCTTTGATGGCAACATTGACCGTCCATTTGTGGTGGGACGTATTCATGAAGCTGAACGCCATCCAACCCAGTTTGACCAGAAAGGCCAACTACCTGACACTAAAAAGCTCAGTGGTATTCGTTCCGAAGAAGTCGACGGCAAAGGCTTTAACCAACTCCGTTTTGATGACACCACAGGACAAATCAGTGCCCAACTGCAAAGTAGCCATGCAGCAAGCCAGCTCAACTTGGGTAACTTAAGCCATCCAAAAG
>NZ_JAOVFN010000061.1:0-693 GCF_034650275.1 Acinetobacter sp. IRS14 | reverse complement strand
TAAGCAAGCACTACTACAACCAGAATAATTTACCGAAAGAATTACAACAGCAACTCGAACGCTTGTTGCCAAAAGACAAACTCAAGGCAGCCCAACTCGATACGCAAAACCCTGAGCAACGTCACTTTGCTGAACTCAATGTCGTTCGACGCAACATTAAAGCTGTCCCAGAATATAACCCGCTAGAGCACCGCCCAGCCGCTCACCCGCAGCGCGCTAGAGTGGTTGGGTTAGAGGGCGAAAGTATTCATGTCGATCAATGGGGGCGCATTAAAGTCCGCTTCCTGTTTACTCGAACTGACGACCATAGTCATGACGGTGGAGCGGGAAGTAACGACAATGACACCGACTCGGCTTGGGTCGATGTGCTGACCCCATGGGCAGGCGCGGGTTATGGCGCACGCTTCTTGCCACGTGTCGGTGAAATCGTTGTGGTCGACTTCTTTGATGGCAATATTGATCGCCCATTTGTGGTGGGCCGTATTCATGAAGCTGAACGGCATCCAACGCAATTTGACCAGAAAGGCCAGCTACCTGACACTAAAAAGCTCAGCGGCATCCGCTCAGAAGAAGTTGATGGTAAAGGTTTTAACCAGCTACGTTTTGATGATACTACAGGCCAGATCAGTACCCAGTTACAAAGTAGCCATGCAGCAAGCCAGCTCAACTTGGGTAACTTAAGCCATCCAAAAG
>NZ_JAOVFN010000060.1:0-715 GCF_034650275.1 Acinetobacter sp. IRS14 | reverse complement strand
TCTAATGAGACGCTAAATGTTCCATCCCAATTAACATTATTATTCCAAAGATTTAATAATTGACCATTCTGATCAAATACTTGAATCGTAGCATTTGGCTCAGCCATACCAGTTAGAAATGAACCATCTTCGCTAAATACTAAATTAGTCGCATTTTCCGGTGCGGTATTATCAAGAAAGGCTGTTTGTTTTACTTCAACGCTACGATTACCAGCTTGATCAATCACAACAAAAGTGAGTTCCTCACCTTTTAAATAAACTTGATTCAAGTAACCCGAGACATAACCAGCACTATCTACATAACCTGAACCTACGACCTCACCCGCAGCATTTTTAACTTCAACTTGAGTATTTACTTCTGCTTGTGCTGTAAAGTTTTGACCATTTTCATTGAAGATGATGTTTTCAATTGCGATTGGTGCAATATCATCAATTAAAGCATTCTGTTTAACCTCTGCACTGCGGTTACCAGCTCGGTCAATTACAACAAAAGTAAGTTCCTCACCATGTAGATACACCTGGTTCAAGGAACCCGATACATTACCAAAGATCCCCACATAACCAGAACCTACTACTTCACCAGCAGCATTTTTAACTTCGATTCGACTATCTGCTTCCGCTTGCGCTGTAAAGTCCTGTCCATTTTGGTCGAAGTTGATATTTTCAATCGGATTTGGTGCGATATCATCAGTTAAAGCATTTTGCTTAAATTCAA
>NZ_JAOVFN010000059.1:0-723 GCF_034650275.1 Acinetobacter sp. IRS14 | reverse complement strand
TTTATTACCAGCAGCTTCAGCTTTTGTACTTACTTCTTGACCAAGGCTTAACCAGGTAGCAAGTAGAATCAGACCCTGATGGTCGGAGCGATGGGCACCATGGACGACAACATCGAGAAGTAATCCCATGGTATCCACGAGGATTGTACGTTTACGACCATTGACCTTTTTTCCGCCGTCATAGCCAGTTTCTTGGCCAGTTCCAGCCTTTTTAAGTGACTGTGAATCTAAACAACCGGCACTAGGGTGAGTATTTCTTCCAGCTTTGAGCCGAACTTTCTCACGGAAGATACGGTTTAATTTTTTCCAGGTACCATCTTCGTGCCATTGCTGGAAATAACCATAGACCGTTCGCCATTTAGGAAAATCATGGGGCAGAAGTCGCCAGGCACACCCCGTTCTGAGCATGTAAAAAATAGCATTGAGTATCTCCCGCAGACTAGTTTTCCGTTTTCTTCCCCCAGTTTTTGCTTTGGGTAAATGAGGTTCTACCAATTGCCAATGGCTATCAGTGATGACCGTGCTGTAAAATTCCCGGATTATCATTAATTATGGTGAAAATTTTATTCTTTTCACCATTTTCCATTCTTCACCCTACTTTTCAAACACGCTCTAAAGGGGAGAATTAAAGTGAAAAGCGTTCAAAAAAAAGAACAGCAAAATTAGAAGTAGCAGCTCGCCAATCTTGGATAGAGCGTTGCCATTTTTTAGTGATGTTATTTA
>NZ_JAOVFN010000058.1:0-702 GCF_034650275.1 Acinetobacter sp. IRS14 | reverse complement strand
CCGCCGGTAAATGTTGGGGATTTTTCAGGATTTCAGCAGTTAGTAAATTCTGGGCAATTAAGATCCCCGCCGCTTGATTTTGGGCGGCCCGGATCAGCTCAGCGTGACCCAGTTCCTCATCCCCTTCTAGGGCATCAAAATTAATCACTTCCCCATATTGTTCTAGTTCTCCTTCATCAGTGATCATGGTCAATTGTCCTGGTTTGGGATAATCGGCCATTTTGCCCCCATCACTTATCCAGCGATGAAGTTTATCGAGTTCAGCCATTTGTTCATTGGACAAACTGAACAAATCATCAACTTTGTCCAACGAATATCCTAAATATTTCAGCCGATTGAACACCGTTGTCCGGGCTACCCCGTAGGATTTTTCCAATTGTTGTACAACGTCACCTTTGGATTTTCCAGCGATGGACATTTTCTTAATCTCCCAAATATTTTTTTGTGGAACTTGTCGTTTAGGGGATTCTATATGACAATTTTTTTCTGTCAAGTCCAATGCTGTCCAACGCTGAACCTAAATTTGTCCAACGTAAAGGAGTAAAAATCCAGCGGCAATCCGCCGGACAAATTGCCCTTTTCCAGTGGACAAAATCTTGTTTTCGCTGGACAAACGGTGTAAATGTCTAGTGATTTGTCTAACGCTCTTGTTGCACAAACTGGACAATTCTTCCTTAGTCTTTGGACTGTCCAATGCATCTA
>NZ_JAOVFN010000057.1:0-833 GCF_034650275.1 Acinetobacter sp. IRS14 | reverse complement strand
CTCCTTCCTTTTTTCCCAGGCTTGTCGGTCAAAATCACCATCCTTGCGGGGGTAATGAACACCCCAAAGTCCATTCTCACTGGGTTTGACGTAGCGATAATCGGGATGACCATCTCCGTCGGGGAAAGTCATGCACAGTACCCCACCATCGGCTATGGTGCGGCAATTGCCATTGGTTTTAGCGCAGACTGGGCAAGGATTGTGGCGGCTGGTGGGTTGTAATTTGTTCTGCCCAAAGCTGGAATGGTTCGGGTTATTGACTAGGAGGGGGGAGAATGCGCTAGAATAGGCCCCGTGTGAAGTTTTATAATGCTTCATCTCAGAAGCCTCCTTCCCTTTGGTTGCTTCTTGCTCTCCCAAAGAGCACAAGAACCGATTATTTCTAGATACGCATCCTTTCTTAGGACAACTAGAGCAGACCTGAATTCCGCCCGCCGCCAAGCTGAGAGGAATTTGGGTCTTTGGTTGTTTTGGGGAACTACAGGATGCGGCTGACCTTGCCGCTGAAACATTTCAAACCTCTAAATACTGAATGGGGAACGGTGGATCCTCCCAATAAATTTACAGGATTTTGCACTATTTTTTTGCTATTGGCGATGGGCCTTTTTTGCCCGTTGCCTTTTTTAGTGGGGTATGGGGGTAGAAGAACTCCGGGGGTAAAGGCTAGTAATTCAAGACCATAACTTAAAAGTCCCATCTTTTTCAAGGAGTTTGAAAATTTTTTCTTTGGGTTGACCGTGAGGGGGTAGTAGCATCGTTTTTGTAATTGCGCTAGAAATAAAAAACCGTTAAGTTTTGAGTCATAGAGAGGTTATCAGCATTGTTTCCTAAGT
>NZ_JAOVFN010000056.1:0-835 GCF_034650275.1 Acinetobacter sp. IRS14 | reverse complement strand
ACTTCACTGCTTTTGGACGTAATTGCATCCTTTTTTGTTTAATATAGAATCGTATTATTTTAATCAAAAAAACAATCCAAGCAATTCAGTAAAGGCAAAGAACAGTAATTAAGAACTAGGACGATCCTAAGCGTAGATTTTTACTCTATGTTTGGATGTTAGTGCAGAAACAAAATAATGATTCCTAACTTTTCTAAAACTGTAATAAATCTAAACGTTTACGCAATGACTAAAATTCATTTATAAGGATAAACCTTGCTTTTAGCTTCTTTCTATTGGTTTTTCTCTATTTTTAATCTCCACTAACCCCTACTTATTCCTTCTCCGCCAGTCCCAGGGCCGCTCTGCATCCCCATTAGCCCAAACCCCAGCTTTATTGGAAATCGCCTCCTGCTCCAGGAATTCATACTGTTCTGCATTCTCAGGGCATGACCTCTTATGGCCTTCATAGTAGTGGGCCATACCTGCCAAAACCATTTCCCCATTAACTCCCACCTCAAGTCCTGGCGTGTCAGTCATTGCAAAAACTTCCACCACACTGCGCCCATATTGGTCTTTTTCGGCACCCATCAGAATGATTTCCCGATTATCCGTCAGCATTCCCCGGAGATAATCACGGGATTCAATGCCCCCGGCTTGCTTAATTTCTGGGGCATCAATACAGGCGATCCTCACCTTAATTTCCTCGTTAGTAACATCCGCCACTGCCCGAAAGGTATCTCCATCATGCACAGACCCAGGCTTAACCCGCCAAGTTTTATCAGGAGTTCGGTTCTGGGTGACCATGGCATTAGAGGCCATCTCCTGCATTTGCTCCTGACTGCAAGCAGTAATC
>NZ_JAOVFN010000055.1:0-856 GCF_034650275.1 Acinetobacter sp. IRS14 | reverse complement strand
TCCCATGCTGTTGGCGGCCACTAATCCCCCCCGCACTGACTTGTTTATCTATGTGCCTCGCATTGAACTCAAGCCCCTGGCGGAATACCAGATCCGAGACTTGATGGAAAAAGAGGCCATTTCCCTGGGGTCGGGACTAAAGCCAAACCAGATTGCCAAACTGCAAAGCCGAGCTGGGGGTAATCCCATGTTGGCTAAGCGGGCCATCGAGGAAGGTTTTTTGGGCATCCAAAACGAAGCGGGCGACCACGGCAGATACTTTGACATCACCCCGTTATTGCTCCTGGTGGGCATTGTCTTTATTTGCTATCGGTTCATTGGTTTGGGCACCGGCAATCAATCCCTCTATATCTTGGCTGGCATTGGTGGGGCCATATTCCTAGGGGTGGCAAGACTTTCCTATTACCTACCGAAGGAATCACGGAGGATCACCAACTGATGCTCACCATTACCCATCTATTAGTGGGGGCGGCTTCCGTAGGCATGGCGGCCCAAACCACAAAACCGGTTCCTATTCTGATTGGGGCGATAGCCAGTTTATTGCCGGACATATACATCAGCACCAGTCCCGCCGGTCGGATATTACCGTTTATTTCCCGGCCCCTGGAGCAAAGATTTTCCCATCGCAGTGCAACCCATTCCCTATTAGCTTCCCTGACTTTGGCGGTGGTGTCCTACGGGCTTTGGTTTTTGGCCCCGGTGATTCCCCTAGTAATTATCCATGCCATTAATATTGGCTATTTTGCCGGTTGGTTTTTGGACTGCTTCACCAAATCCGGTGTGGAACTGTTTTACCCATTGGGGTTGCGCTGTGTTTGCCCCGGTAATCGTAATCTGAGGATTTCAACTTGCATTG
>NZ_JAOVFN010000054.1:0-1099 GCF_034650275.1 Acinetobacter sp. IRS14 | reverse complement strand
ATTTTTTATGGTTCAGCATTCGTGCTCCATTCAATTATTTCGTTATTTTTTATGACTTAAAGTATAAAAATCGCCCAATAATTACATAAACTAAACTAAACATATATATTTTTTTAATTATTAAAACTTACATGATCATTTTTTAATCTTTATATTCTGATCTTAATCAAAAATTATAAATTATTATTTTAAAAATAAAAAAGCTAGGTACTCACCTAGCTTTTTTATTTTAAGGTAATAAAAAATCAACCCAAATCAACTAAATGTTTTTCTGATAAACACGACTCTTCATAATCCAGAAAACTACTATTATCATCTAAATATTTTTTAATTAGAGCATAATTAATCTTTTCAGGTATATTAATTGCATAAAAGTGTCTACCTTCAAAGCCTTCCCAATCACACAAATAGGACTCCAAAGTAGTTAATATCTTTTCAATACATGTAGTATCATTATTAAAAAATACAATTCTTAATGTTGAATTATTAGATGGCTTTATTAAATCATCAAAATAGAGCGTTTCATTTTCTATTTCAACCTGAATAAGATCATCAAATGCAAGGTTAGGCGCAAAGAAAGGAATACTTTTAACAAAGTATTGATCTGTCTTGTACATCTCCCCCCATATTAACTCTTTTGAGAGTTCATTATTTTTATCTAAGTAGTCTATTACAATTTTTTGGTTATACATCATAAGGCCTTTTGCTTATTTATTACTTTTCGATATATTACACGAACGACATAAGATTTGCCCGTTGTTTGGTGTTCCACTTCCCCCTAATGATTTTGGCACTTTATGATCAACATGCGCTTCATTTTTAGGAGGAGTAATACCCTTCTGAGATTGTTTTGGCTGAACTAAAGTTTCTTTACAACTTGCACATACCAATTTCCCATTGTTTTCAATTTTATTAAGGTCTTTAACTACTTCTTTTCCAGCTTTTGTAAATTCTTTGCCTGAACGATCCACTTTATTAAGTTTTTCCGCGCGTTGTTGAGCACGTGCCAAATTTGCAGCTGTCTTTGTTGTTGCAGCCGCCCGAACTCCCCATCCTAAGCCCGTAGCGCCTGGCGTTACTGCCCCAACAGCATCTGCAC
>NZ_JAOVFN010000053.1:0-1335 GCF_034650275.1 Acinetobacter sp. IRS14 | reverse complement strand
ATATTACCACTCTACTCTCTATTTTATTCTTTTCAGTTCCAACCATATAGTTATCATTGGCTAATTTTTCTAGCTTTATATTATTCTTTATTCTTAATACATGATATTTGTTATTCTCCTTTTGTAATCTCTTGATTCTCTGTAAGTCACAAAATCCTCTATCCATTACTGCTACACCATTTTCTGGAGTCTCTTCTATTGTTTCATTCCCATATAGTAGTTTCAAATAAAGCTGAGACGCTAAACGCCACAGTAAGAACGGATAATTTCATCAAGAGACGTGTCAATAGGAGCGTACATTCTAGCTCGTTTCAAGGCACTAAAGTCATGCTCAATATCATTTAAATCAGGAGAATATTTCGGCAAAAAAAGAACTTCATGACCTGCTTCTTTAGCCAATTCTTTAATGGCAGTTTTACGATGAATAGGAGCATTATCCATTATTAATATTGATGGAATGTCGAGGGAGGGTAGCAAATATAATTTTAACCATCCTTCAAAGCCTTCTGCATTCAAACTCCCGGTAAAAACCATCGGCGCAATCAAATCTTTTTTTCCTTTTCTTCTCCCTGCTACTAGATTTTCTCTGACTCCCCTTTTTCCTTGTCTATCTCCATAAACTTTTTTTCCTTTTTTTGACCAGGCATAAATACAAGCCTGGATTGCTTCGAATCCAGATTCATCTATGTAAACTATAGCTTGACTACTATAGAGCTTAATTAGTTCTCTTAACATTCTATAGTACTTAACTCGTTCCTCCCGGTTTCTTTCTCGATAACGTAGTTCTTTTTTTTTCTGTTTATTTTCATTTTCTTTAATGCGTAATATACGGCACTCGGCCTCACTCCAAATTTCTTGGCTCTGTCTATCAATCTTGCATCGGGATTTTCTTCTACGTCTTTTTTTAGAGCTTCCCAGTCTAATTTCCTATGGCGACGCTCTACTTTTGTTGGGCTTAAATCTACTCTATTTAACCATCTGTATATCGAGGCTTTTCCTATTTTACATATCTTGGAAGCCTCAGTTATTTTTCCTCCAGCTTCTATATAAGCTACTACCCTTTGCCTTAAATCTAAACTGTAAGCCATTGTTTAAACCTGTTCATTTTGTACACTCCATAATTTTACATTAAATTCTCTCATCGTTAATTGAAATGACTATATCTTGAATCCGCCCCAGGATAACAAACCACAACTGCAACGAGGAAGCACTATTTTCCGCCTTGGCGATCGGGTTATGCAACTAAAAAATGATTATCATCGGGAAGTTTTTAATGGTGATCAGGGTACTATCACTGCCATTGAAAGGGAAGAACAAATATTGACTATTACTTAT
>NZ_JAOVFN010000052.1:0-1482 GCF_034650275.1 Acinetobacter sp. IRS14 | reverse complement strand
CTCTCATCCTGAAACGAAGAATAATAAGAGAGATTTTAAGTGTCAATGTGATATTGGCTAGAAAACAATTAAATAAATATTATTTTTCATTGGATTAGATTCATTAATCTATTGAATAGAATATATTATATTTGATTAACACACATTAACTCATAAACATGAATACTATCTCAGCTACTCTTTTATATGAACACCGAATTGAGGGATGCATCAAAGACGCCAATGGCAATTTAAAACCGTTCCCTATTCTCGCAATTGATAATATTCCATTAAATATATGGGTGGATCAAAATATCTCCATTATTGATGGCACAGAAACTTTAGTTCCAGCCCAAGGTTGGTTATATGATTATGATAGTGAGTTGGCATTAAGTAATGCATGGAAACTTCTTAAACCACAAGCTTATGAAAATGTAGCTATTTCAACAGTAGTTCCAATTTTAATTTGCCCTGATGATTTAGATCTAGTGTGCAATGTGGTTATGGTGGAACAAGTTGTTTCAGCAGATAAAGTCGTATGGACTCGTTTTGGTTACGCATTTAACCATATTCACGATGTTGTGACCTCCGTAGTCTGGGAAACCTCGCCTTCTGCTCCGCGGTTAAGTTTTCCGTTGAGCGAATTTGAAAAAGCATACGATGATTTAAAAGAATTAGATAAAAAATGGACTGAAAATTTTATCTAGTTTTCTTAAACATAAAATACAAGAGTTAGAGATTAATGAAAGATCTTGGTAAAAGAATTTTTCTTCTCAATCGAAAATATGACCCTGAGAATACTTATTTCTATAGAAACTGTTAAGTTCACATTAGATAGGTTAATTAAATATCAAAATTCAATTCTATAAACCATGAAAATTTGTATTGTAGGCCCTTCTGGTGCAGGTAAAACAACTATCGCTAAGAAATTAGCTAAAGAATTGAAGATACCTGCTCATGCATTTGATGAAATCTATTGGGACTTAAGTGGAACTGAATTTGTAAAAAATTCCGAAGAAACTATCTCACTTGGTATTAAACAAATCACCTTACAAGATAGTTGGATTGTAGAGGGAGCTTACGATAAACATTTACTTCCACTACTTCTTGAGTGCTCTTTAATTTTAAAGATGGAAGTACCTCTTTATGTAAGAACAACAAGGCTCATACAACGTTATCTAAAGTCTGTAGTTACAGGTAAAAGCCCCAAAGAGACTCTAAAAAACACAATCGAGTTGATTCAGTTTTCACATAGTTTTGATAAACGCTTAGAAAAATTCCTGAGTAGTAATAATCAACTCTCGAGAAAGGTTAATTCTTTTAATAATTTTTCAAAAGCTACAAATATTATTCAGACAGTTTTTAAAAATAATTTATCCGATTCATTGAATCATAATGATAGAACGAGAAAGGGTTGACAGACTGACACACAAGAATCAGCACGCATTAAGCGTCCCTCTCTCATCCTGAAACGAAGAATAATAAGAGAGATTTTAAGTGTCA
>NZ_JAOVFN010000051.1:0-1975 GCF_034650275.1 Acinetobacter sp. IRS14 | reverse complement strand
TTGTTTTGTGTTCTGGAACATCCTGTTCCTGTATGAACTCATCATAGGAAAAAAGTGGGAAGTCGCCAATCCGCTAAATCCCTAAAAGTTTGTAAGATAAATCGTACAAATAACATTTTTTGCATTTATGCCATCATCATCGGGCGAAATGGACAATTGACAATCACTCTAACTGGGTTATATTCCTGTTTAATATCTATACGATTATAGGAATGCAATCATGGTAACAGCTGGCGAAAAACCCGGAACAGGCTTCTATTTCTGCGCTCAATGTGGCCAGAGAGTGTTTTTAGAAATTAATACAGATCGTTTACCACCATGCACTAAATGTTATTGCACTGAGTTTAAACGTTAAGAATAAAATAATATTTGCGTTCGCATTTAACAAAAAGCCCTGTCACCCGATGGGGCTTTTTGTTAGTTTAAAATAAGACTTACATAACAAGACCCGCGATGGGCATGAAAAAGGAAACCGTTATGGAAACTATATTGGGTTTATGTATTGGCGTGGGGCTGAGCGCTGCCTGCGGTTTTCGCGTGTTTGTACCGTTATTGGTCATGAGCATTGCAACAATGATGGGGTGGTTTGAGCCATCAAAAGGTTTCGAGTGGTTGGCTATGCCATCGGTTTGCTTAGCTTTAGCTGTGGCAACAGTATGTGAAGTTGCAGCTTACTATATTCCGTGGGTCGATAATGCTTTAGACACGGTCGCGACTCCTGCGGCCATGATTGCTGGTACGTTAACGACCATGGCAGTGAGTAGTGGTGAAATGTCACAGTTCGCAGGTTGGGCGGCAGCGATTATTGTGGGCGGTGGTACGGCAGGTGTGGTGCAAATGAGTACAGTCGCTGCACGTGGTGTTTCAACTGCAACCACAGGCGGTTTAGGGAATTTTGTTGTTGCGACAGGTGAGTGGATTGGAGCAATCTTACTTTCGGTTTCAGCTTTGTTAGTTCCTGCGCTTGTTGCAGTTGTAGTGGTTATTGCTGTTATTTGGGCAATACGTTGGATACGTCATAAAAAGCAAGAACAGGCACATAGTCCGCTATAGGTTAGCTTCAATATCATTTTTAAAGAGCAATAAAAAAGCCCAACATCCTGTTGGGCTTTTTCGTATTTGGGTACTAGATATGACTCCTGTCGTATCTCACGCTCCTGGTGCTTGAACCTATTATTGTTGTTTTGTGTTCCGGAACATCCTGTTCCTCTATGAGTTCATATTAGGAAAAAAGTAGGAGGTCGCCAATCCGCAAAATCCCTAAAAGTTTGTAGGTTAAAGCGTACACTCAGAATTAATTTAACTTTTCAAAGTGAATATGAATAATAGCTATCTTGTTGCTTCAAGAAAAAATCAAATGCGTATTAGAAAATCTTCAAGACTATTAGTTATTAATGAAAATCATCAAATCCTATTATTTCAATTCACTCATACAA
Organism: Acinetobacter sp. IRS14; assembly: GCF_034650275.1. Classification (NCBI taxonomy): domain Bacteria; kingdom Pseudomonadati; phylum Pseudomonadota; class Gammaproteobacteria; order Moraxellales; family Moraxellaceae; genus Acinetobacter; species Acinetobacter sp. IRS14. The sequence goes on along the minus strand of NZ_JAOVFN010000051.1, from coordinate 539 downwards.
ATGATGCCTTAGCTGGACAATCCCATTGGGCAACCGTAGGCGGAGGACTAGAAGAAGGGGAAACCTTCGAGCAAGCAGCTTGCCGAGAGCTTTATGAAGAGTTGGGCGCAGTCAGACAAAATGTAGGCACTCATGTTGCAACACGCAATTTTGAAATGATGTTGCCGAGTGCAGAAGTTGTGATTTCTGAAGAAAGGCTTTTTATTGTTTTTATTAAAAATGAAGAAGTGAATACAGCAAACTGGTCAGAACATGAAAAGCTTGTGATTAGTAAAAGTCGTTGGTGGACATTTGATGAACTAAGCCAAACAGATGAGATTGTTTATCCAAACAACATTCCTAATATTCTTGCAGATAGTTTGCCTGAAATTTTCAAACACTAAATTTTGTCTTAATATGCAGATATAAAAAAAGCCCGACATCCTGTCGAGCTTTTTCGTATTTGGTTGCTAGATATGACTCCTGTCGTATCTCACGCTCCTGATGCATGAACCTATTATTGTTGTTTTGTGTTCTGGAACATCCTGTTCCTGTATGAA
>NZ_JAOVFN010000050.1:0-2172 GCF_034650275.1 Acinetobacter sp. IRS14 | reverse complement strand
CTTTGTGGGCGGGGGATTTTAAATCCCCTGTGTCTACCTATTTCACCACCCGGGCATGTGCGCAATAATAGAGGACAAGTACGCGATTGGCAAGAGAAAATCAGAGAGTTTGCTTTATTTTCAATCAGTTCTTGTTCGTATTTATATAAATTAACCAATTTATGTCATGATTTATTCATTAAACTGAGATCAGTTGTTCATCTTATCTACTTAATTTTAAGACACTCATTGCTTAAAACTTAGGTAATTTTATGTCAGAGAAAATTTCACGCCGAGAATTAATTCAAAAAAGTCTGTTCGGTTTTGGGGCGCTATCTTTGCCGGTAGCTTTTACGGGTTGTAATGATGGTTCCGATGAAAAAAGTTCGGAGACACAAGCAGATTTTTTACATGGAGTTGCGAGTGGCGACCCTTTGCAGGATAAAGTAATTTTATGGACGCGTTTAACACCGGTAGATCTTAGTGCGCACCTTAAGGTGACTTGGGAAATTGCTACCGATGACCAGTTTAAGCTGAACTTGAAGACTGGCGTGGTTCAAACGACTAAGACAGATGATTTTACCGTGAAAGTGGATGCAACAGGACTACAGGCGGATACCATTTATTATTACCGTTTCCATTTTGGTAATAAAACTTCACCTGTTGGTCAAACTAAAACTTTGCCTGTAAGTACCAATAAGGTCAGCTTTGCAGTATGTTCTTGTTCTAACTATCCTGCGGGTTACTTCTACGTTTATCGTGAAATAGCAAAACAGAAGGTGGATGTAGTCATTCATTTGGGGGATTACATTTATGAATATGGCTCTGATGGATATGCGACAGAAGATGCCGAAAAATTGGGCCGTACTTTGCCATCTGATAATAATAAAGAAATTATTAAATTAGATGATTATCGCAAACGTTATGCGCTATATCGTCAGGATAAAGACTTGCAGGTAGCTCATCAACGTCATCCTTTCATTGTAATTTGGGATGACCATGAGTTAGCAAATGATACTTGGCGTGAAGGGGCGGAAAACCATCAAGATAATGAAGGATCTTTTTCTGATCGTAAGTTAGCTGCTCTACAGGCTTATTTTGAATGGATGCCAATTCGCCCTGTTTCTAACACAGATCATCTAAATATTTATCGTCAGTTTAATTTTGGGTCACTTGTACAACTAACAATGCTAGATACACGCATTATTGCGCGAGATAAACAGCTTGAATATAAGGACTATATGACAGCTTCTGGTTTAGACGCTCAAAAATTTCAGGCTGATTTAACAGATTCAAAGCGTACTTTAATGGGGCATACACAAAGAGATTGGTTGGTTGATAAATTAAAACAATCTACAGCAACATGGAATGTGATTGGTCAGCAGGTCTTAATGAGTAAAATGTGGATTCCTGCTGAGTTATTGGTTTCTCTGGGGCAAATTACTTCAGGTGGAACTTCGCCAGATGGGTTAGCTAAAATGAATGCACAAATTACAGAATTAGTCACATTGAAATTGCGATTAGAGCAGGGTGATCCAACTTTAACTATTCAAGAAAAAGCGCGGGTCACAACTTTAGTTCCATATAATCTCGATGCTTGGGATGGGTACTATGCTGAGCGAGAGTTTGTGTATGATAAATTGGCAGAGTTTAATAAGAAAATTATTGTTTTGGCTGGCGATACTCATAATGCATGGACATCTTACCTGTATAGCCAAAAAGGGGAATATGTCGGTGTTGAATTAGCGACAAGTTCAGTTTCTTCACCGGGTCTTGAGAAATATTTAAGTATTCCTTTGGCTCAGTTGCAAAAGTTTGAATTTGCCTTTACTACACTTATCGATGAATTGACGTATTGCAATTTAAATCAGCGAGGCTATCTGGTGGTTACACTCGATGATACGCAAGTACAATCGGATTGGATTTTTGTAGATTCAATTAAAAATGCAGAATATAAAGTAGATTCAAGTCGACATTATCAATTGGTGTTAGATGCGAATTTAACGCCTGAACAAGATAAGCAAAAAACTGCTTAAATATATGGATGGGAAAAGGATACTAATAAGTATCCTTTTTTTAGACATAAAAAAACCAGCTTACGCTGGATTTTTTATTGCACCAATTTCTATACTAGAAAGTGGTGCCCGGGGCCGGACTCGAACCGGCACGCTTTGTGGGCGGGGGATTTTAAAT
>NZ_JAOVFN010000049.1:0-2399 GCF_034650275.1 Acinetobacter sp. IRS14 | reverse complement strand
GGTTGTGGCTCTATTCTGGCTTGGCACTATGAAAGCAATGGGTTTTGGCGGGTCTTTCTCTCGATTCCGGGTCAGGTATGTGAGCGGTTGGGCCTGATGGAAAGTGCTCGATTAGTCACGGGGTTAAAATGCCATTTTGGTTTTGCGGCTACCAGGGTTGATGCCAAGGTTCGTGTTTCGTCTTGGATTCTCACTCCTCAGCAGGCATATCAGGAAGGAATACAGGGAAACTTATCGAGGGTGTTTGATGTCAGTGAGCAAACTAGTACAGTCAAGGGTTATACCAGTATGACAGCGTATTTCGGTTCTAAGGGTAGTAATGCTAGAACTAGAATATATGACCCGTATCATAATCACGGGGTTATCGGTGGCACGGATATTGAGGCAGAATTGAAAGATGAGAAAGCAAAAGAGTTTGTTAACGTCTTGGCTGACTTATACCAAACTGCGGTAGACGAAAAAGATTTTTCGGTATGTGAACAATATGTAGCGGGGTGTGCTGTTGGGCAAGTTGACTTTTTAGATAGAAGTACAGGTAAGCGGGCTAGTCGGTGTGAGCGTTGCTCCTGGTGGCAGTTGGTTCTTGATACTGTGGGGACTCCGTGCCGGGTTGTTGGGGCAAAAGAAACTACCAGTCTGATTAACACAGCGGCGTGGGCAGTGTCGCAAGTAGTTCCCGCTTTGGCGGCGTTAAAGCGGTTGACCGGGGGGGAAAATTTAATGTCTTGGCTGTCAGTACAAATTAATAAAGTCGATAATTTATCAGGCGGTATGCGACAAAAAGTTAATCAGGCAAAAATTGACGGTTTTACTTTTAATCAAGTGGTGCGGTTAGCAACTTGTGCCTAGTGGTGGTGTGCCGCCGTCACGAAGTAGGCGTGCTATTTTTTCAGGTCTAAACTAATTTAATAAGTATTTTGTTATTTATTAGTTTTAGTAATAAAATATCAAAACTATTAGTCAAATTTGGGAGTTTCTGGTATTTTCTAGCAGTATGCCTACATTTCCCCGTCCCCCTTGTGTTCATAGTCTGATTAGTTCACCTTGTCGGTTGTCAAGGGCACGAAGTGGTGAACGAAGTGAACGCACCCTTGACTAACGACAAGGTGAACGGATTCTCTTTTGACAAGGGGGACGGGCTTATGGGTTCTATTACTATACTTGAGGTGTTATATTTTCCAGGTGCTCTAAAAAATTAGAATTTAATTGGCATCTTAGTCTATTTGGTGCTAAATTTAATAGGTATCTAATGTTCATTGCGAATTACCTATGCTTCAAAAAAGACTATCTGATGATGTTCCTCAGCCTAATGATTTTATCCGGGCTTTAATTAATGGTGGTGTCTCGACTTCTGGTGATATGGACTCTTTATCTAAAAAGCGTTCTTTTACCATTGAATTTACTAATTATGCTTTTATTCAAGCAATAGTAAATCTTCAGTCCCCTGAATCTTCTATTAATGCAAATAAGGTTCTTAATTACTGTTTGCGATTTTATATTGAATATCTTCAGGATTCTTTACCTGATAAGGATTTGAATAAGTTAGTTGACGCTTATGATAAAGCTTATCAAGCTTTAATTGATGAAGAATTGCCTGGTCTAAATGAGGGTTTTGACTTTTTAAAGGGGCGGCGTTCTAATGTCTAAATATCAAGTTCTTTACGTTACTAAATCTGAGTTTCAAGATAGAATTACTGGGCGGTTAGTTCAAAGTTTAAAGGTCCAATACGCTAGTCCTGATGCGGTTAATACTGATAATGCAAAGGGGCTTCCTGCTTTGACTGTTCCGGCTGAATTTTCTCTCTGGTCACAGTTTCGGCAAGTTCCGGGGGCTTATGACTTGGAATTTGCGTCAATACCTGACGGGCGGGGTCGTCCTCAACAGACAATTACTGGGGTTAAGCTCCAAGCTTGATGCTATTTCCTTTGGGCATTAACAACAAAAAAATAGGCTCCCTTTGCGAATTACCAGTTCTGAGGGGGCCTTTCTTCAAACAAATATTAAATACTCATTATGACTTTATCACTAGACTCGGTTGCCCTGGTAGGCAAAACCCCATTTGGTAACACGGGGTTGAAATGCCAAGAGCTTAAACCTGATGGAAGCTGGTTACCTAGCAGGGGGCGAAATATGCTTCTCGATGGGGGTCAACACGAGGTGGCGATCCACTGGATTCAAGGGACTTTCCTGATTAATTCCGGGGTGACAGGGGAAGCTGAGTTGGTGCCACTCCAGGTTAAGCAGTTGGCGCAGTATGTAGCCAATGCCACTAGGGAAACTTTGGAGTATTGTCCGGGGGTTGGATTGCCAAGGGGTATCTATTGGGAACATTCTGCGAGGTTTGGTTGTGGCTCTATTCTGGCTTGGCACTATGAAAGCAATGGGTTTTGGCGGGTCT
>NZ_JAOVFN010000048.1:0-2796 GCF_034650275.1 Acinetobacter sp. IRS14 | reverse complement strand
GGACATCGCCCTTTCACGGCGGTAACCGGGGTTCGAATCCCCGTAGGGACGCCATATTCTGCTTTAAAAATTATAAAAAGACTCTATCGTCACCTTACTGTTTATTCTTTATCTCTTTCTAGATTGCACATTTGTCTATTTTATCTAAAATAGCGTCTTTCTTAATTCTCTCAATGTGTAATATGCAGCCATCTGACAATCAACTAGATGCTCATCAGCATCAGAACAGTACTGCACCTTTAAAAAGAGCCATGAGTACTCGCCATCTTGTGATGTTATCACTAGGCGGAGCTATCGGAACTGGTCTCTTTTTAGGTTCAGGGGAAGTCATTTCACAAACTGGAGCTATTGGCGCAATTATTGCCTATATACTTGGTGGCGCGATCGCTTACATGGTCATGCTTTGCCTAGGAGAGCTTGCTGTACACATGCCTGTTTCAGGCTCTTTTGGTGCTTATGCCAAAAAATATATTAGTCCTAGTACTGGCTATATGATTTCTTGGATGTACTGGCTGACCTGGACTGCAACGCTTGGAACTGAGTTCACAGCTGCGGCATTACTCATGCAGGAATGGTTCCCACATATTTCAATGTGGATCTGGACAATTGTTTTTGCAATCACTATTTTTGGCTTAAATATTAGTTCAACTCGAATTTTTGCTGAGTCTGAGTTTTGGCTCGCTCTTGTTAAAGTCATTACCGTGATTGCTTTTATTGTGCTCGGCCTACTAGCAATTTTTGGTTTAATTCCTTTTCATGGCAGCCAAACTGCACCACTATTTAGCAACCTTACAGCGCAAGGCTGGTTCCCACATGGTTTAATTCCTATTTTCACCACCATGCTGATTGTTAACTTTGCTTTCTCAGGAACAGAATTAATTGGCGTAGCAGCAGGTGAAACCAAAGATCCAGCTCAGAATGTACCCAAAGCAATTAATGCTGCAATTTGGCGTCTTCTTATTTTCTTTGTGGGTACCATTATTGTTATTAGCGCCTTGCTTCCCTTCCAGCTTGCAGGTTTAGGCGGTGAAAGCGTAAGTAGCAGTCCATTTGTTACTGTATTTAATTATATTGGCATTCCATATGCGGATGACATTATTCGATTTGTAATTATTACCGCTCTGCTTTCAGCAGCAAACTCAGGACTTTACGCTGCTTCACGCATGATGTGGTCACTGTCAGAACAAAAATTATTACCTAGCGTATTTTCCAAACTTTCAAGAAGTGGGACACCTATTGTTGCCCTAGTTGTAACAATGTTTGGAGCAATTCCTGGTTTGTTATCAGAGCAATTTGCACCAGAGACCATTTTTAAGAATCTACTCGGTGTAGCTGCTTTTACCATGGTTATTGTCTGGATGAGCATTTGTTTAAGTCAGTTCAATTTCCGCCGCCAATGGTATAAATCTGGCCATACTGTTAAAGACTTACAATATGCCGCTCCATTATTCCCTATCGTTCCAATTTTAGGTTTTATTTTCTGCTTTATTACTTGCTTAAGTATGGCTGCAGACCCTGAAATGCGTGCTGGTTTTGTGGGCTGTCTTATTTTTACAGCTTTATGTTATGTCAGCTATTTTATTTTTTACCGCAATAAAGCCTAAATCGCTTTGATTGAATTAAAGTGTAGCAAAAAGCTACACTTTTTTTTGCCTACATACTGGTTTTATATAACGTACCGTTGTAGATTAAAATTTATATTAAAAACAATTCCTTGTATAGAATGAAAATTATATTTATCCACGGGATGAACCAACAGAATTACACTGCTCATCGCTTAAAAGAGCATTGGCTAAAAGTATTTAAGCTTGGCCTAAAACAGATGCCTTGCAAAGTTAACGTGCGTGATCTTCATATTCACATGCCATTTTATGGCGATCTAATGACTAAATATCAATTGAGCAATCAATTAGACCTAAATACTTTATTACCCAAGTCATTTATAAATAATTATTTACCCATTCACTTACATCACAGCAATCCTCCTACCAAGGAACACACTCCATTTGTTCCTTTATTGCTACCAGCAACTGACCAAGCTGAAAAAAGCTTTTCAGAACGCCTTTATCTCACTTCTCAGCTCGTAAAGGACCGCGTACTCAAAGAGCTGGTTGTTCTTTTAAATAACTTTCCTAAATTGCATGAGAGCTTGATACAACAGTTTCTGATTGAAACTTATATGTACTTATCTAATCCTGAATTTATGGAGGAAGTGAATGAGCGGATTTTAAAGAAAATGCGAGAGGAAGATGATTATATTGTCGTTGCGCACTCTCTCGGCTCAGTTATTGCTTTTAACCTACTTTCAAACCCTGCATATCGGTTCTCAATTAAACGATTTATAACGTTAGCTTCTCCTTTATCTTTTCGCGTAATTCAAAGTAAGCTTCCGATTCCAATTGTTAGGCCATCATGTATTCACGGTGATTGGTTTAATTTTTACTCTCAAGACGATTTTCTAACTGCATTTCCACTATGTGAGGCCCCATTTAATTTTGATCCTCCAATTATTAATCAGAAAATCTATACCTTTGCCAACCAGCCGCATGAGATTTTAGGGTATCTACAACATCCGTCCGTTATAAAGGCAATTATTGAGCCTTTTCAGAAAAATGAAGGATAAATGTATATATTTTCTACAATTAGAGTTATTTTTAATCGGTTGACTGTTTTTTTTAATATTTCTTCAGAAAACTATTTGACACTTTTATTAAATCGACCTAATATACGCCCACCTCTGAAACGTCCCTATCGTCTAGAGGCCTAGGACATCGCCCTTTCACGGCGGTAACCGGG
>NZ_JAOVFN010000047.1:0-3627 GCF_034650275.1 Acinetobacter sp. IRS14 | reverse complement strand
ATTTTTTATGGTTCAGCATTCGTGCTCCATTCAATTATTTCGTTATTTTTTATGATTTAAAGTATAAAAATCGTCCAATAATTACATAAACAAAAATAAATATATATATTTTTTTTAATTATTAAAATTTATATGATCACTTTTTATTCTTTAAATTTATATCTTAATCTTATAAAATATTTATAAAGTTTTCCTCCAAAAGCAAAAAAGCTAGGTACTCACCTAGCTTTAATATAAAAACAACTATACTCGACTTAAATATAATCAACCTTTTGAGCTTTTAAAATATCAAGCTGCAACATCTTTTTCTTTTTATATTTATAGGCAATAAACAAACCAATAAACCATACTGGTGAAAACTCTAAAGCAATTAACGTATCATGATCTAAAGCTAAAATTACTATAGTGAAGACTAAAAACAACATTGTCATCCATGCCATAAATAAACCACCTGGCATTTTATATTTTGACTGGATATGTAATTCTGGGCTTTTCTTACGATAATAAATATATGAAAGCACAATCAGCATGAATGTAAAAATACATAAAATTGAAGTGAGCGCTGAAATAATCGTAAATGCCGTCATAACATTTGGCACAATGAATAGAATTGATGTTCCAAGCGTTACGCAAGCCATTGAAAATACGAGACCTCTAATTGGAACCTTTCTTTTAGACAGCTTACTAAAGCTTTTGGGTGCATCATTGTCCAAAGCTAAACCATATAACATACGGCTGGTCGCAAAGATTCCACTGTTTGCCGAAGATAGTGCCGAAGTCGCAACAACAAAGTTGATTAAACCTGCCGCAATTGGTAACCCAACTAAAGTAAACATTTCTACAAATGGGCTTTTATCTGGCGATACTTTAGCCCAAGAAGTGACTGCAATAATACAAACCAATGCTCCCACATAAAACAACAAAATACGTAAAGGAATAGAGTTAATTGCTTTTGGAAGTGAGGTATGCGGATCTTTGGTTTCAGCAGCAGTTGTACCGACAAGCTCAATACCCACAAACGCAAATATGGCAATTTGGAAGCCAGCTAAGAAACCTGTTACACCATAAGGAAACATAGATTGTGTTTCAAACAAATGGCTCATTGAGGCCTTAACCCCATTTGGAGAAGTAAATCCAGTACTAATTAAATAAATACCAGCCAAAATAAACAGAATAATTGCAGTAATTTTGATGAGTGAGAACCAAAACTCAAGTTCACCGAACAATCGCACAGCCACAAAGTTGAGTATGGTTAAAACCGCCAATGAAGTAAATGCAGGAATCCAAACGGGTAAATCGGGATACCAAAACTGCATGTACCCTCCAATCACAATCACGTCTGCAATCGCAGTAATAATCCAGTTACACCAGTAGGACCAACCAAGGAAAAAACCTGCCCATGGGCCGAGATAAGCCGTTGCAAAATCGGCGAATGTTTTAAAATTGGTATTCGCAAGCAACAGCTCCCCCATTGCCCGCATCACGAAGAAAAAGAAGAAACCAATAATTAAATAGGTTAAAACAATTGAAGTACCCGAAACACTTAATGTTTTCCCGGAACCCATAAATAATCCAGTACCAATTGCACCACCAATTGCGATCATCTGAATATGACGATTGGTTAATGAGCGCTGCAATTTCTCTTCTTCTTGTTCAGTCATATGTTGACTACCAAGAAGATCTCCTTCCAGGAACTGCTTTCCGTTATTCTTACTCATGTAATATTTACTCCAATTTATAGCAACCGTCGTAAATGCTTTAATAATAAATAAATTATATGATTATTAATTTAGTCCATTAAATCATGTTAAAAATATTATTAAACCACTTAAAACCTTATAAATTCCTTTTTAAAAGCTATTACCTATAACAATAAAAATTAATCATCAATCCTTTCCTTCATTATTATATTAGCCTGCTTTTCCCAATATAATTTCAATAAACAATTAAAATATATAAATTAATTAAATATTTTATTTACTTACTCTTTATATAAAAAAACAGGCTAATTAATCCCAGCTCAGCGAGCAAGATTGTATTTATCCATATACCCATCTTGCGCTAGCGATAATATAGTATTCCTTCTTAAATTTGGTGAAATGTATAGTAATTTCCGCTTAATTAACAGCCATTCGAAAATGTTCAGTCGCTTTGAGTTTATTGACCACTTCTGGATTCGAAACTTGTTTAACTTGAACACTTAGCACCCGAACTAAAGAGCCATTTTCAACATTCAATTGTTTTGCCTGTTCTTTTGTTAACTGCAATATGTTTTGATGAGGTTTGCTATACACAAGAATGGCCCGATAATTTTCATAGTCATGATTGGCCACAATGTAAGCTTCATCACCTACGGCGATATTTTCAGGTTGTTCAATTTTTACCGCTACAGACTGACTTTCTTTAATTGCCCGTAAATTTTCGATATCGGCCTGCAATGTCGCCCCACCATCAAAAATATCGACATAGCCTTTATAGCGTAGCCCCTCTTCAAGCAAGAGGTTGTAGGCTGGTCGAGTATTTGGGTGAACAATGCCAATCGCGGCTTTCGCATCATCAGGTAACATATCGACATAGAGTGGATGTCTTGGCATTAGCTCAGCAATAAAAGCCTTTTGCCCGACTCCACTCAAATAATCGGCTTTGGTAAATTCAATATTAAAAAACTTATGCCCTACCGCATTCCAAAATGGTGATTGTCCATTTGCATCAGAGTATCCACGCATTTCAGCAACAATGGTTTCTTCAAAATATTGGCGAAATGCTGACAGAAACAAGAAGCGAACTTTAGATAAAAATTTGCCATTTTTATTTAAGCGATAGTCAGGATCTAAAAATAAAGTACAAAGCTCACTACAGTTAGTATGGTCATTACTCAAATACAAAGTCGGTAAAGCGTTATAAACACTTAAAGGTTCAGATGCGTGAACTTGTGTCCCTACATGGAAGTTATACCAAGGCTCTTTTAAACCAAGTGCGACTTCAATCCCGCAAACACCGACAACTTTGTTGAGTTCAGTATCTTCTAAAACAAATAAATAGACCTGATCTGCTTTTGGGAGTTCACCTGCAACAGTTTTACAGGCCCGCTCAATACGAGCGGCAAGTTTTTCCATATTTGGCTGCAAAGATGTCAAACCAAAACCTGCTTTTTGCGCCAACAGGTAAAGGTCATTAACATCTTTAGGTTCGATGTAGCGAATAATCATCATGCTGCTTGTTCATCCTTTTGAATTTCCACAAAGCGAGCAAGCGCACGTTCAAAGCGTTTTAAGCCTTCATCAATATCAGCAAATGGAATAATCAAAGACGGTGTAAAACGTAGAACATTTGGGCCAGCAATCAGACTCAGTAATCCTTCTTCACCTGCAAGGTTATTAATATCTTTTGCTTTACCAGCAAATTTGTCTTTTAAAGCACAGCCAATCAGTAACCCTTCACCGCGAATCGTCTCAAAGATTTCATATTTTTCATTTAATTGATTTAAAGCGTTTTTATAGTAATCATGGCGCTCTTTAACGCCATTGAGCACTTCGGGTGTATTAATAAACTCAAATACTGCACCTGCAACCGCACTTGCTAACGGGTTACCACCATAAGTCGTACCATGTGTACCCACTGAAAAAT
>NZ_JAOVFN010000046.1:0-3787 GCF_034650275.1 Acinetobacter sp. IRS14 | reverse complement strand
AGCACTTGGCTACGAACTAAGGGGTCGGGAGTTCGAATCTCTCTGAGCGCACCAACTTGAAGAATTAACCGCTTTTATAGCGGTTTTTTTGTGCTTATTTTTTAGTAATTTTAATAAATCTAAATTTATAACTTTTTAATTATATTAGAGATAATCATAAATGAACCTAGCTTTATTTGATTTTGATGGCACCATCACTCATAACGACACATTCAGCTTGTTTCTTAAATTTTCTTTAGATAGAAAAACACAACTCGTCGGTGGTATTCGGCTTGCACCCTATATAGCTGGCTATAAACTTGGTTGGGTAACGGATAAAACCATTCGAACTAAGCTCTGCCAAGTAGGATATGTGGGTTATGACGCGAACTCCCTAAAAGATATGGGGCAAGAGTTTGCTAAAAAGGTACTTCCTACATGTGTTCGTGAAAATGCTTTGGAGCGTATTCTCTGGCATAAACAACAAGGTGATCAAATTGTTGTTGTATCTGCATCATTAGGCGTTTATTTAGAAAGTTGGTGTCATTCTCTAGGTTTAGATGTTATATGCAACCAACTTGAAACACATAATGGTATTTTAACAGGCCATTTTATTGATGGTGATTGTGGTTATTTGGAAAAAGTAAATAGAATAAAAAATAAATATGATTTAAGCCAATACCCGACCATATATGCTTATGGTGATACTCCTAATGATTATGCAATGTTGGAATTAGCACATAAAAAGTATTATAGATGGCAAGAGATTGATTAGTATTAAATTAATATTTGAAACTATATTAAATCAGAAAGCCACTTATAAAAGTGGCTTTCTTTTAATGATATTAAACAGTATGGAAAGAATTATCTAAGAAGTTATCAGTAAGTAATGACTGAGGTACGATAGTATGCGTTGTATTGGTTACGCTAGTTACTGTAGACGTTACTCCACCGAGTAGGCTGCCACTTGTTAATCCACCAAGTAAATTAGAAATCACATCTAAGCCACCTTGACCAGTTACCCCACCAGTTAAGCTACCCACGATATCCGTTACGATACCAATAGGGTTTTCTGTGCCACCAGTGACTCCACCAGTTAAACCACCTAGAAGGTCAGTCACTACACCGAGTGGACTATCACCGCTAACACTACCAGTTAAACCTCCAAGAAGATCAGTTACTACGCCAAGAGGGCTATCACCACCAGTAACTCCACCAATAGTGCCTGTTACACCGCCAAGGATTTCTGTTAATAAACCAGTTGCAGTAGAGCCATTAGTAATAAGTGTACCGATAATACCAGTCGCTGATTCAGTTGCACCTTGGATATCTCCGCCAACTAAGTCAGATACAACTTCAAGAGCACCATTTACTGTGTCGCGAGAAGTTTCAAAAGTTAGTGTGCCGAGGTCAGCAATTTCAGAAACAGGATGTTCTACTTGTGGAAGAATACCGATAATCGTATCCGCTACGGTATCAATACCAGTGTTGATAATTTCAGTTTTTAGGCTTTCAACGCCTTGAAGAATATCGATACCGCCTTGAACTACGTCGATCACTGGAGAGATTGGAGATGTGCCGCCACCAATACCACCTGTTACGCCGCCGATAATGTCAGTCACAACTTCAAGAGGATTACCGCCAACGCCACCTGTTACACCGCCGATGATGTCAGTCACAACTTCAAGAGGGTTACCACCAGCTCCACCTGTTACACCACCGATGATGTCAGTCACAACTTCAAGCGGGTTCCCGCCAGCTCCACCCGTTACGCCACCGATGATGTCAGTTACGACTTCAAGAGGATTACCGCCAACGCCGCCTGTTACGCCGCCGATGATGTCAGTCACAACTTCAAGAGGGTTACCGCCAACACCACCTGTTACGCCGCCCACTACATCTGTAACACTTCCTACAACACCAGTGATAATACCAGCAGCAGTTGTACCATTATTGATAAGTGTACCCAGAATACCAGTTGCTGATTCAGTTGCACCTTGGATATCTCCGCCAACTAAATCAGAAACAACTTCAAGAGCACCATTTACTGTGTCGCGAGAAGTTTCGAAAGTTAATGTGCCGAGGTCAGCAATTTCAGAAACAGGATGTTCAGTTTGTGGAAGGATGCCAATGATTGTGTCGGCAACAGTGTCGATACCTGTATTAATAATTTCAGTTTTTAGGCTTTCAACGCCTTGAAGAATATCGATACCACCTTGAACTACGTCAATCACTGGAGAAATTGGAGATGCGCCGCCACCGATACCGCCCGTTACGCCGCCGATGATGTCGGTTACAACTTCAAGAGGGTTACCACCAACGCCGCCTGTTACGCCGCCGATGATATCAGTCACGACTTCAAGTGGGTTACCACCAACGCCGCCTGTTACACCACCGATGATGTCAGTTACAACTTCAAGCGGATTACCACCAACGCCACCAGTTACGCCACCCACTACATCAGTAACACTTCCAACTACACCAGTGACAATACCTGCAGCAGTTGTACCATTGTTGATAAGTGTTTCAACAATTCCAGTTGCTGATGCAGTTGCGCCTGAGATATCTCCACCTACTAAATCAGAAACAACTTCAAGAGCACCGTTTACCGTGTCGCGAGAAGTTTCAAAAGTTAAGGTACCAAGGTCTGCAATTTCAGAAACAGGATGTTCAGTTTGTGGGAGTACTCCAATGATTGTTCCAGCAACAGTTTCAATGCCAGTGTTGATAATTTCTGTTTTTAGACTTTCGACACCCTGAAGAATATCGATACCACCTTGAACGACATCAATGACTGGGGAAATTGGTGATGTTCCGCCGGTCACACCACCTGTTACGCCACCGATAACACCAGTGACTACTTCAAGAGGGTTGCCACCAGATACGCCTCCAATCAAGCCACCAGTTACACCACCCACAACATTGGTTACTGTTTCTAATGGATTTGTAGAACCGACAGTACCGGTTACAGTGCCAACCACATCAGAAACTAAGCCTGTTGCTGTATGCGTAACTGTATTAGTTACTGTAGAAATAACATTTGAAAGTAAGCCTGATGTTGAAACGTGTGCATCAACAGAAGAACCCGTGTTTACAGTGGTATTTACCGATACAACATTACCCAAGTCTTGAGTAACTTTTGAGATCGAAGATACGAGATTTTTTAGTAAAAACATGTTGGTCTATTTCCTATATAATTATGTATTTTTAAGTAAGTATTATTTATTGCGCTACATAATTAATGAGATGTATATCTCAATAATTGGAATTTAGTATTGGTTAGATATCAAAAGCTGTCAATGTGTATTTTTAGTCACATTTTTTAATATTAAATAATATTTAAAGAAATAATAATTCATTTAATTTAGACGTAAAAATAATAATGGTTTTTATATAATATTTTTTTAATTAATTATATTTTTTCTTATATTTCCACTTATTTGAAGCAGTATATTAGCTAAATTTTACTTGGGTCTATAATGTTAGGGCTTAGCTAGAAATATATTATTTCTATAATGTTGAGTGAAATGGTCGACTTTAACTTTTAGATATATGGCGAAATACGTCAAAAAGTCTATAAAACTTATTTGAAAAAAAATATTTCAAATACATCTTAGGTAAGAAAGTCTTCAATAATTTTAGCTCCTATTTTATGTAAAAGAGGGGTGTGGCTAAGAACTAGACGGTTGATGACAGAAAGATGAAAAAAGGCTTCCTAAGCCTTAAAAAATGCGTATAATGCGCAACATCAAGTACGCGCTCATAGCTCAGCTGGATAGAGCACTTGGCTACGAACTAAGGGGTCGGG
>NZ_JAOVFN010000045.1:0-5977 GCF_034650275.1 Acinetobacter sp. IRS14 | reverse complement strand
ATTTATAACAAGTTACCTTATTGGGAAACCATTTTCTTTTTTTGTAAGATCGTATTAATTACATTTAGTAGTTAGTTTAAAATAAGGCCGATAACTATCCAATTGGGTAAATTGATTTCTAATAAATTTGATTTAATTAAAAGAACAAGACACTTAATCAGATATATAAGTAACTATAATTTTTAGCACAAATTTATATATTTCATAGTAAATTTCTGACATCCAAATGCTTGCTCCTATGTGAACAAGGTAGAAAAGAAGCCTGTAAACTAATTACTATTGTCCTAACAAATTAATTATTAAACTAAAAATGCAAAATTTGATCAATGTGCGCAGCATAAATTACAGTATTTGTGTAATATAAAGACCTTTATGTCTATTTTTATAATTTAGATTTAATAAATTTATGATTGTGATCGAATTATCACATAGTTTATTCGCTAAAGCGGTAATTCATTCAGTCTAAATTTCGATTTTTTATTAGACTCAAGAAATTAATAAAATTGAGCTAAATCAGCTACAAAATATAAAATTTAAGGGGAAAGATTAATGCAACAACTCATGACGGGTGCAAATCTGGCTTTGAGCTGCTCGCAATTTTATCTGAGATTTAAAACGGTATTACCATCTGATATAGGTTTGGATGTAACAGCTTATTTATTAAATTCTCAAGGTAAGGTTCGTGGTGATGCAGATATGATTTTTTATGGTCAAAAGCAGACACCAAACTGTAGTGTTAAATTGAATGAGACGACAAATAATATGTCCTATATCGCTCAATTTAACATTAATACCCAAATGTTAGATTGTGATATCAATAAGATCGCTGTGTGCGCTACGGTTGATAGCGAAGGCACATTTAATGTAATTCAGGATATTCAAGTTGAATTATGGGAAAATGATCAACTCACAGCTACAGCAACTATAAAAAGCACTGAAAAAACAGAAAAAGCGCTGATTCTGACCGAAGTTTATCGTTATAAAGATCAATGGAAGTTTCGTTTTGTGAATCAAGGATTCAATGGTGGTTTAAAACCTCTGTCTGAATATTTTGGGGTTGAAATTAGTGATCACCCTACGATATCGGCACCACCAACATCAGTCCCTCAACCGAAAATTAATTTAAGTAAAATTACTCTGGATAAAAGTAATAATAAAATTAATTTACAAAAACAGGCGCATGGTTTTGGGGAAATTAAAATTAATCTGAATTGGAATCAGCGTTCTCAACAGGTTCAATCCAGTAGTTTCTTTAAAAAACTTCTTAATCAGAATCAGGAAGTTGATTTGGATTTAGGTTGTCTATTTGAAATGCAAGATGGTACTAAATCGGTTATTCAGGCATTAGGCGATCGATTTGGTGATTTTAATCAATACCCATTTATCCAGCTCTCCGCAGATGATCGTACTGGTGCATTAAAAGAAGGCGAATGGCTCCGAATTAATGGAGAGTATTGGCAACAAATTCGTCGAGTGGTGTTATTTGCTTTTATTTACGATGGTGCACCAAATTGGGCTGAAACTGATGCAGTTGCGACGATTTATGTTCCTAATCAACCTCCAATTGAAATTCGTTTAACTGAAGGGCAGCCTTTAGGTATGTGCGGTATTGTGGAATTGATAAATCAAAGTGATGACATTCAAGTCCAACGGCACGTGAGTTACGTTGCAGGTCATCGAGAATTGGATCAAGCATTCAGTTTTGGTTTGCGTTGGGTTGTAGGCCGTAAATAATCTTCATATTTAGATTACAGATTAATCAAGAAAAACTTTTTTATATACAAATAATTAATGATATGAATTTTTGGTTTAGACGGGGAGAAAATACAAAATGGCTATTAGTTTAAATAAAGGTGGAAACTTATCTTTAAGCAAAACAGATCCTAATTTGGTTCGAATCCTGATTGGATTAGGATGGGATGAGCGTGTAACTGATGGCGCTGCGTTTGATTTAGATGCGAGCGCATTCTTATTAACGGTTAGTGGTAAGGTCCGCGGCGATCATGATTTTATTTTTTATAATCAACTTAAATCACAAGATGATTCAGTAGAACATACAGGTGATAACCGCTCTGGTCTGGGGGATGGAGATGATGAAACTTTACTAGTTAATCTTTCAAAAGTTGCTCCTGAAGTTGAAAAAATCGCAATTACCGTAACCATTCATGATGCTCAGGCAAGAAGTCAAAATTTTGGTCAAATTGCCAATGCATTTATTCGAATAGTAAACCAAGACACACAAGTCGAAGTAGTACGTTTTGATTTAGCAGAAGATTATTCAACTGAAACCGCAATGGTATTTGGAGAAGTCTATCGTCATAACGGTGAGTGGAAGTTTAGAGCCGTAGGTCAAGGGTACTCAGGTGGGTTAGCTGCAATGTGTCAACAATATGGTATTCAAACTGGCTAAGATTATCATTTTAATAAATAAATGATGAATGCTTTTTAGTTCTTTATAAAAGGAAAGAAATGAAACATTTTCGGTTCTCAATTTTTTTTACAGTGATCTGTTTGGGGTTGTCAGCATGGTGGGGGCTTACGCATGGTCCGAATGCTGGTTTTTCAATGATGCTTAAAGCCGTATTGATTACAGGTGTATTGGCAGTAATGGAAGTTTCTTTATCTTTTGATAATGCTGTCGTTAATGCATCAATATTACGGAACTGGGATGAATTTTGGAAAAAGATTTTTCTTACAGTAGGGATTTTGGTTGCTGTATTTGGTATGCGCTTAGTTTTCCCCTTACTGATTGTTGGCGTAACTGCTGACATGGGAATGATTGAAGTTGCTAAGTTAGCATTAAATGATCCCAAAGCGTATTCAGAGAAATTGTTAGCTCATCATGCCGAAATTTCAGCTTTTGGCGGTATGTTTTTGCTATTGGTATTTTTAAATTTCTTATTTGATGATGGCAAAGATACACATTGGTTCCATTGGTTAGAAGTGCATTTATCTAATTTAGCTAATATCCCTGCAATGTCGGTATTTGTGTCATTAATTGCTCTACTTATCATGTCTGCATTTGTTCCTGCAGAGGAGAAACTAGTTGTAATTGTCGCTGGTATTTGGGGCATCGTGGTCTACATTGGTGTTCAAGTCATTGGTCATTTATTGGAAAGCAGTGGTGATGACTCAGATGAGAAACAAATAGAAAACAAGTCAAGTAATCTTGTTAAAGCTGGTATTGGTGGTTTTCTTTATCTTGAAGTGTTAGATGCTTCATTTAGTTTTGACGGTGTTATTGGTGCATTTGCGATCACAAATGATGTTGTCGTTATTATGCTGGGTTTAGCAATTGGGGCCATGTTTGTCCGTTCAATGACTATTTATTTAGTTGAAAAAGGCACCTTGGAAGCCTTTATCTATTTAGAACATGGCGCGCATTATGCCATCGGAGCATTAGCGGCAATTATGTTGTACACAGGAACTGGTGGCCATGTTCCTGAAGTTGTAACAGGTTTAATTGGTATTGCCTTCATTGCATGGGCGGTACTGTCTTCAATCGCTTACACTAAAAATCAAACACAAACTTCATAAGAACTTTTAGATAGATCATCTATAGGGTGATTATCAATTTAATCATATAAACAATGAGTTGAAATTTAAAAGGAGTAACTCAAATGGCAATTAGCTTAACCAAAGGTGGTAACGTTAGTTTAACAAAAGAAGCACCTGGTATTACCAAAACAACTGTGGGTTTAGGCTGGAATCCTCGTGTGACTGATGGCGTAGCTTTTGACCTTGATGCAATTGCATTTTTAGTCAATGAAAATGGTAAGGTTCGTGCTGATAATGACTTTATTTTCTTTAATAATTTAAAATCATCTGATGGCTCTGTAGTTCACAATGGCGATAACCGCACAGGTGAAGGTCATGGGGATGACGAAACTTTAAGTGTGGACTTGAGCATGGTTCCTGCTGATGTTTCAAAAGTGATTTTTGCTGTCACAATTTATGATGGTCAAACTCGTAACCAAAACTTTGGTCAAGTTGCTAATGCTTACATTCGTGTAAGTAACAATGCTGGTGGTAGCGAAATTGCACGTTATGACTTATCTGAAGACAGTAGCACTGAAACGGCTATGATCTTTGGTGAGCTGTATAAGCATGGTAGTGAATGGAAATTCCGTGCAATTGGTCAAGGTTTTGCTGGTGGTTTAGGACCATTAGCTGCTTCGTATGGTGTTGCTGTTTAATGAATAATTGAAAGATAGTGCTTAGACACTATCTTTCTTTTTTCTATATTTATAAATGATAGAAATAGGTTATTTCTTTATATGTTAAGTCTAGTTTGTGAATAAAAATAAAATTAAATGATGTTTTCAGGGTGTCTTCTTTTTTTATATGTATGTTCAATATCTAGCGAATTTTGAGTTAGATAACATTACTTCTGTGGTTGATCCACAGTATCGTTCAAGTGATATATGACATTTTATAATCAATTTGAAATACCGTGCCAAACAGTCATTCACTTTAGAATCTTAATAAGCCTAGTCATTTTAAAGTTGTTAGAAATTAAAAAAGGATCAATAAAATGGCACATTTTAGTTTAGTGGGGTCACCAGAACCATTCTTACATGTTGCAATGCGCCGTGGGGATCGGATCTATTGTGAAAGTAATGCAATGGTCATGATGGAAGATGCTCTGGAGTTGAAGGGGCGGCTACAGGGAGGTTTAATGCAATCCTTATTACGTCGTTTTGCGAATGATGAGTCTTTATTCCAACAGCATATTGAAGCTGTGCGCGGAGATGGCGACTGTTTATTATCTGCGTCACTAGATGGTGATATGCAAATTCTTGATGTTGGGGCAACCCAATACATATTAAGTGATGGTGCATTTGTTGCTGCACATGATTCAGTTCATGTCAAAGCAAGATTAAATAGCAGTCTTGGTGGAGCTTTTTTTGGGAGTACTGGCGGTTTTCTTGTCATGGAAACCAGTGGGCAGGGACAGGTGGTAGTTTCTGGTTGTGGAATTTTGTTTGAGATAGAAGTAGGACCGAATAAAGAGGTTGTTATTGATAATGGCCATGTAGTCTGTTGGGATTCGCGTTTAAATTATCAACTATCTGTTTCAACTTCCCAAAATAATGGTTTTCTTGGCAACTTGGTGAATAGTGTAACCAGTGGAGAAGGTATGGTATTGCGTTTTTCAGGCACTGGAAAAGTCATCATTTGTTCGAGGAACCGAGATAATTTTTTGCAATGGTTGATGTCAACGTTAAATCGTCATCAGTCTAATTAAAAAGTAATTATTTTATAGTCTTAAGAGAGATCCATAACATGGCAATTAATTTAGAAAAAGGCCAAAAAATCAGTTTGCAAAAAGCAGATGGTAGTAGTCTTCAACAAGTTTTCTTAGGGGTGGGTTGGGATATTGCAAAAAGTAAAGGATTTTTAGGTTTTGGCGGTGGTGGTAATATCGACCTTGATGCTTCTGTAATTTTGTTTGATGAAAATAAAAAAATGCTCGATGTCGTGTACTTTGGGCAACTACAAAGTAAAGATGGCAGCATTCGACATTCTGGGGACAATCTAACTGGAGCGGGGCGTGGTGATGATGAAGTAATTCGAGTCAACCTTAATCAAATCCCTCGACACGTAAAATCTTTGGTATTTACTGTTAATAGTTTCCGAGGTCAAACTTTTGAGAAAGTTGAAAATGCATTCTGCCGCTTGGTTGATCAATCAAGTAATCAGGAGATTGCAAGTTATAAACTTTCTTCACAAGGGGCGCATACTGGTATAATTATTGCAAAAATTTATCGCCATAATGATGCATGGAAAGTGCATGCAATTGGTGAAAAAGCACATGGTCGGACTTTCAAAGATATTGCTCCTTATGTTTTACCTCATATTTAATTTTTAGTTTTTAAGGTAATACTTCCACCATTGTTTAAAGCAATGGTGGATTATAGAAAGATGATTTATAACAAGTTACCTTATTGGGAAACCATTTTCTTTTTTTGTAAGA
>NZ_JAOVFN010000044.1:0-7018 GCF_034650275.1 Acinetobacter sp. IRS14 | reverse complement strand
CCCGGTTACCGCCGTGAAAGGGCGATGTCCTAGGCCTCTAGACGATAGGGACGTTGAGGATGGCGGTATCTTAAGAAGCCGCCACCAAACTGTCAAGTAGGTAAGGAGACAGTTTGTTCAAAATATAGCAAAACAGTTCAGCAGTCTTCTGAGTATCGTATAAAGCAGAGTGTGCTTCTTTACCATCGAACTCAATTCCAGCTTGAATGCAGGCTTTAGCAAGGACTGTTTGTCCAAACATCACAGCACTTAAAGTAACTGTATCCATGACTGAAAAACTATGAAAAGGGTTCTGGTTTTTTGTGCTTGTACGTGCAATTGCAGCTTGAACAAAACCAAGATCAAAATGAGCGTTGTGACCGACCAATACTGCATGCGTACAGTGTTGCTGTTTACGAACTTCATTGACCGACTTAAAAATACGGCGTAATGCAGTGCGTTCATCTTCAGCCATTGCTATACGCATTGGATTGAATGGATCAATACCAATAAAGTCTAGCGAACGGCGGTCGAGGTTAGCCCCCTCAAACGGGTTAATGTGCGCATGAAATGCTGGACCAGGGACAAATTGTCCCTGAGCATCATACACAATTGGAATGCATGCAATTTCTAGCAATGCATCTGTCTGGGCATTAAAACCTGCCGTTTCAACGTCAACAACAACAGGTAAGAAGCCACGAAAACGTTGGCCAATGACCGGGACAGAGGTTTCTTGTGTCACACTTTTCTCCATTGCAGCGTTTTCCCGGCATGCAGCGGGATAATTTTTTGATCATCTAAATAATCAAAAGATTCTGGGACAAGGTTATCTTCTTTTACCAAAGTAATGGTAGAAGTATTACGTGGTAGACCATAGAAGTCTGCGCCAAAATGGCTAGCAAAACCTTCTAAGCGCTCTAATTTACCCACTTGGTCAAATGCTTGGGCATAAAGCTCAATTGCATTAGGTGCACTATAACAGCCCGCACAGCCACAAGCATTTTCTTTTGCATTTTGTGAGTGAGGAGCGCTATCTGTACCCAAGAAAAATTTAGGGTTACCACTCGTTGCAACTTCAAGCAAAGTTGTTTGATGTGTTTGGCGCTTTAAAATTGGCAAACAGTAAAAATGCGGTTTAATACCACCGACCAACATATCATTACGGTTAAATAATAAATGCTGAGGAGTGATTGTTGCCGCAACATTACGATCATGCTCTAAAACAAAATGAGCCGCATCGCTTGTTGTAATGTGCTCAAGTACCACTTTAAGTTTTGGAAACTGTTTTAAGAGTGGGTTGAGTACTTCGTCAAGGAAACGCTTTTCACGGTCAAAAATATCGACATGGTTATGAGTTACTTCACCATGAAGTAATAACGGAACTTGATGTTCTTCTAATTGTTCAATAACTGCATAAACCTTACGGATATCACTCACACCATTATCAGAATTGGTGGTTGCGCCCGCTGGATAAAGTTTAATAGCATTTACATGTCCAGATTCTTTAATTTTACGAACTTCGTCTGGTGAGGTGAAGTCAGTAAAATAAAGCACCATACGCGGGTCAAAATTGAGACCTTCTGGAACATGAGCAAGAATACGTTCACGGTAAGCCAGCGCTTCTTCCACAGTTTTTACAGGTGGAACAAGGTTTGGCATACAGATCGCACGAGCAAACTGTTTAGCCAAATCAGGTACAGTACGTTTTAATGCTAAACCATCACGTAAATGTGCATGCCAGTCATCTGGCTGGAGCAGGGTAATAGAGTCCAAGGCAGTTCAAACTTCGAAATAAAACAAATGATAATCGATAAAGTGTGAAAATGGTAACGAGAATTACGGACAAATGGCAAAATAAAGCGCAAGAGGCCTCAAAAAATAATGTTATATTTTGTTAATGTGTAAGAGGTAGGAGTCGGGTAGTGGTAAATAGGGGAAATGTACAGGAATTACTCAAAGCAAAAGAAGAAATAGAATATCTGGTAACTTTACATACCCATCGTTATGCCAATACACCTTTGCCTCATCAATTAGAAAAAAAGTTCTGGTGCTTAAATCTTGAACGAACTAAACAAAATATCTCCAAATTTTTAGCAAGTGGCGTTCTCACCTATCTAATTTTTATTTTATTAGCACTCCCTACAGACTACTTAGTGATTGGCGTACCTTACATTACTTGGGACTTTATTTATTGCTTACTGAGTGCAATTAATATTGCTTGTGCGCTGCTGCTATTTTGGGTTTTTGCCAAGTTTAAAAAACTCACTGAATATTTTTATATTGCTGCGTGCGGGATTGTATTTTTAACCATTATTTTCAATGCAATGTTGCTGCTTAGTGTAGGAAATATCGCTCTTAAAAATCAGTCAATGTTGCTACTTTCTTTTTTATATATGCTCGGTTTTATTTTGAGCGGTATAAAACCTCTACATATGCTTTATGTAGGTTTAACTGCAGCAATTTTTGTGTTTTCTGCATTGATTTTATTGCAAGCGAATTGTGACTATATTGCTTTGGGGCGAGCACTGTTTGGTAGCTGTATTTTAGGTTTTTCAATTAGTACGATGCTTACGTCTAGAGAAAGAAGTCTTTTTTTAAATAATCAGCTTGCTGAGCTTAACGAAAAGATTTTGCGTATTGAGGCATCTGAGTTGCTTCATTTAAGTCAGCAAGATGCACTCACTAAAATTTCTAATCGACGTACTTTCGATGAGATGTTTGACTTTTTTTACTATCGGGCAAAGCAAGAGCAACGCCCATTGGCCGTTTTATTTATTGATATCGATTTTTTTAAAAACTATAACGATTTTTATGGGCACCAGATGGGGGACAAGGTCATCTCGTCTATTGCCTCTGCAATTAAGAATTCGATTCGTCATGTGGATTTTGTTGCCCGATATGGCGGAGAAGAGTTTGTGGTTCTTTTGCCAAAAACACCTGCTCAAGGTGCATATGCTGTGGCTGCCAATATTTATAAAGCGATTGAGCGCCAAGCGATTCCTCATGCTGCATCTTTGGTCTCTACGCATGTAACGATTAGCTTGGGTTTTACTGTTTACACAGAGGGCTTAAAAGTCACTCAGGAAAATTTAATTCATGCTGCCGATCAAGCTTTATATCGGGCTAAGCAACTTGGGCGTAACCAAATTTATTATCAGCCATTACAAGTCGCCGAGATTGCCTGAATTAATTTTAAAAATAAAAAGGCCACCTTAGTAGGTGGCCTTTTTTGACGTTATAAGAAAATTATTTTTTCTTACTGTCTAATTGAGGAATAGCAGAACCTTGACCGATTGAAAGTAAACCAGCATCTGTATAGATACCAAGTTTTGCACGTGTATCGGTAATGTCGAGGTTACGCATAGTCAACTGACCAATGCGGTCCATAGGCGAGAACATTGAATCGCCTTTTTCCATTGTTAAACGTTCAGCTTCGTACGTTAAGTTTGGAGATTCAGTGTTCATGATGGTGTAATCATTACCACGACGAAGTTCAAGAGTCACTTCACCTGTAACGGCTTTAGCAACCCAACGCTGAGCCGTTTCACGCAACATAAGCGCTTGAGAGTCGAACCAACGACCTTGGTAAAGTAAACGACCTAAACGTAAACCGTTAATGCGGTATTGTTCGATCGTATCTTCGTTATGAATACCAGTAACCAAACGCTCATAAGCAATATGAAGAAGGGCCATACCCGGTGCTTCATAAATACCACGAGATTTCGCTTCGATAATACGGTTTTCGATTTGGTCAGACATACCTAAACCATGACGACCACCAATACGGTTTGCTTCAAGAATAAGCTCAACTGGATTGTTAAAAGTTTGACCGTTTAATGCAACAGGTACACCTTCTTCAAAACGTACAGTTACTTCTTCTGGTTTGATTTCAACTTCTTCTTTCCAGAAAGCAACGCCCATAATAGGGTCAACGATTTTGATACCAGCATTTAGGTATTCAAGATCTTTTGCTTCGTGAGTTGCACCCAACATGTTTGAGTCAGTTGAGTAGGCTTTTTCTTTTGACATTTTATAGTCAAAACCGTTGTCGATCAGGAACTGTGACATTTCTGCACGGCCACCGAGTTCATCGATGAAGTTTTGATCTAACCAAGGCTTATAAATTTTAAGATTCGGGTTGGTCAATAAACCATAACGATAGAAACGTTCAATATCGTTACCTTTATAAGTTGAACCGTCACCCCAGATGTTTACGTCATCTTCTTTCATTGCAGTAACTAACATTGTACCTGTTACTGCACGACCGAGTGGAGTCGTATTGAAATAAGGAACACCACCTGTACTGATATGGAATGCACCACACTGAATTGCAGCAATACCTTCAAGTGCAAGTTGTAAGCGGCAGTCAATTAAGCGAGCTTTTACAGCGCCGTATTGTTCTGCTTTCTTTGGAATTGCATCGTAGTCATCTTCATCAGGCTGGCCTAAGTTTGCAGTATATGCATAAGGCTCTGCGCCCTTTTGTTTCATCCATAATAAAGCAGCTGAAGTGTCTAGGCCTCCGGAGAAGGCAATCCCAACTTTTTTGCCTACTGGTACATGCTGCAAGATAGTTGCATTATCAGTCATTGCTAATCCTAACATTTATAAAAAAGACCCCGTACAGGTGGTCTCGAGAATTCTGAATGGCGGCTATTGTAGCACTATTCATGGTGCTTTTTTTGGCAAAAAAATCATTAATTCACTTGTTCTGATTGGTATTTATTATTTGAAGAAAATATGGGATTGTCTTCTTTATATATAGATTGACCATAATCTCGAATAAAAAATAATTCTGGGTCATCCAAAATTATCAAAAAAGTATTAAAGTACTATGCAACAAGTTGCAAAAAACTATTGGGACGCAGCATGACAAGTTACGCCAATTTATTAAAACCATTACATTTAGGCTTTACCACCATTAAAAACCGTGTGGTGATGGGATCCATGCATACGGGACTTGAAGACCGTTTTTTTAACTACCCAAAACTGGCAGCTTATTTTGAAGAGCGTGCAAAAGGCGGGGTTGGCCTGATTGTGACAGGTGGTATTTCTCCGAACCGTCAGGGATGGTTGGCACCTGCGGGTGGAACCATGAACAGTCTCTTTGACGTTCCTCAGCACCGTTTGGTAACCCATGCTGTCCATAAACATGGCTCTAAAATCTTAATGCAGATTTTGCACGCTGGCCGATATGGTTACCAACCATTTGTTGTGTCTTCAACTGCAATTAAATCTCCAATTTCACCATTTAAACCGCGTCAGCTTTCTGAAAAAAATATTCTCAGCACAATAGAAGATTACGCTCAGTGCGCTGATATTGCCAAAAAAGCAGGTTATGACGGTGTTGAAATTATGGGCTCGGAAGGTTATTTAATTAACCAGTTTTTAAGTAGCCACGTAAACCAACGTACGGACCGTTGGGGTGGTGAAATTGAAAACCGTATGCGCTTTCCAGTCGAGATTGTTAAAGCGATTCGTGCCAAAGTTGGTGAGAAGTTTATTATTTGTTTCCGCTTGTCTTTACTCGACCTTGTGCATGATGGTAACACCATGCAAGAAGTGGTGACTGTTGCAAAAGCTTTAGAAAAAGCAGGTGTGACTTTATTAAATACTGGCATTGGTTGGCATGAAGCTCGTGTTCCGACCATTGTAACGTCAGTGCCTCGTGCAGCTTTTGTCGATTACACGGCGCATGTAAAACAACATATTTCTATTCCGATTATTGCGTCAAACCGAATTAATATGCCTGAAACTGCCGAAGAAATTTTGGCAACTGGCAAAGCAGATATGGTTCAAATGGCTCGCCCTTTATTGGCTGATGCATTTTGGGTAAATAAAACTGCGACTAACCGCGTTGATGAAATTAATACTTGTATTGCTTGTAACCAAGCCTGTTTAGACCATGCTTTTAAAAATAAGCGCGTTTCTTGTTTAGTGAACCCGCGTGCAGGCCATGAAACAGAATTGGTTTATTTAAAAACTAAGCAGCCTAAACGTATTGCTGTTGTAGGTGGTGGTGTAGCAGGTATGTCTGCGGCAACTGTTGCGGCAAGCCGTGGCCATGCAGTGACGCTATTTGAAGCAACTTCAGATGTAGGTGGTCAATTTAACTTTGCCAAAGTCGTGCCGGGTAAAGAAGAATTTCACGAAACGATTCGCTATTTTAAAGTCCAACTCGAAAAAACCGGGGTGGATGTACGTTTAAATACTCGCGTGAATCGCGAGCAGCTTGAACGCGAAGGTTTTGATGAAGTAATTGTTGCAACAGGTGTAATTCCACGTGCATTAAAAATTGAAGGAAGCAATGCACCACAAGTTCTTTCTTATGCTCAAGTTTTAAAAGGGGCCGAAGTTGGGCAAAAAGTTGCAGTGATTGGTGCAGGCGGTATTGGTTTTGATGTATCTGAGTTTTTACTTAAACCACCACATCAACCACAGCCTCAACCTTTAGCCGAGTGGCAACGTGAATGGGGTGTAGACCCAGATCCGAATTATATTTCTGAAGGTGGTATGCAGCCACCAGTGGTTGAACCAGCAATCCGTGAAATTTATTTACTACAACGTAAAACAACACCTCTCGGTATTGGCCTTGGCAAGACTTCAGGTTGGGTACACCGTGCACAGCTTAAAAAGCATGGCGTGCGTATGTTACGTGGTGTGCAATATAAAGCTGTCACTGATGAAGGGCTTTGGATTGAGCACAATGGTCAAGATCAGCTTTTACGCGTAGACACGGTTGTAGTGTGTGCAGGTCAAGAGTCTGTAAAAGACTTGATGCCAAAAGAAGGTGAGTCGACTATAGCGAACTACCATATTATTGGTGGAGCAAAGCTCGCAGCAGAGCTAGATGCGAAGCGTGCGATCAAAGAAGGAGCAGAATTAGCTGCTCGATTGTAAAATTGATGAAACAATATGCACTTGAACACAAAGCGATGATATTTTTCTTGAATAAAATGAATAAGCTTTGTATTCTTACGCACATGGAAGCGTGGCAGAGCGGTTTAATGCACCGGTCTTGAAAACCGACGAGGGTGTG
>NZ_JAOVFN010000043.1:0-7944 GCF_034650275.1 Acinetobacter sp. IRS14 | reverse complement strand
CTTTGTGGGCGGGGGATTTTAAATCCCCTGTGTCTACCTATTTCACCACCCGGGCTTTACCAAGTTTGGAGGCGGAGGTCGGAATCGAACCGGCGTCCACGGAGTTGCAGTCCGCTGCATGACCACTCTGCCACCCCGCCTACATTTGGTGATGCACATATTAGCAACCTTTAGAAAAAAAACAATACTGTTTTGAGATAAGATGAACATAAAAGCAACATCTAGAATAAATTTGTCCAAATAATCATGTATTATTGGCACATTAAATTCATGTCTACCTTGGAGATGTGCTGTGGCATTGGTTTTAGACGGTCGTGCATTAGCAAAGCAAATTGAAGAAAATTTGTCAGTACGTGTTGAAGCTTTAAAAGCTAAAACAGGTCGTACCCCAATTTTAGCGACTATTTTGGTTGGGGATGATGGCGCATCTGCAACTTATGTACGCATGAAAGGAAATGCTTGCCGTCGAGTAGGCATGGATTCTTTAAAAATTGAGTTATCACAAGAAACTACAACAGAACAATTATTAGCTGAAATCGAAAAGCTAAATGCTAATCCAGATGTTCACGGTATTCTTCTACAACATCCAGTTCCTGCACAAATTGATGAGCGCGCATGTTTTGATGCAATCTCATTAGCTAAAGATGTTGATGGTGTAACTTGTCTTGGTTTTGGCCGTATGGCTATGGGCGAAGCTGCATATGGTTCAGCAACTCCTGCGGGCATTATGACCATTTTAAAAGAAAACAACATTGAAATTGCTGGCAAGCATGCAGTTGTGGTTGGTCGTTCAGCAATTTTAGGTAAACCAATGGCAATGATGCTATTGCAAGCGAATGCAACAGTAACGATTTGCCATTCACGCACACAAAACTTAGCTGAGCTTGTGAAACAAGCTGACATTATTGTTGGTGCTGTAGGTAAAGCTGAACTCATCCAAAAAGACTGGATTAAACAAGGTGCAGTAGTTGTTGATGCTGGTTTCCATCCACGCGATGGTGGTGGTGTAGGCGACATCCAGCTACAAGGTATTGAAGAAATTGCTTCTGCTTACACGCCAGTACCAGGTGGTGTAGGTCCAATGACAATTACAACTTTGATTCGTCAAACTGTAGAAGCTGCTGAAAAAGCTTTAGGTTAATTTAATTTATTCACGACGGCGTCCTACTGTTTAGCGTAAATGTTAGGAGCACGTATGTTACTTTTCTTTCGGGATGAGTAGCGAAGCTACGCAAGACCAAAACGGTTGCTGTAATTAATACATTGGAATTGAACTAACGTATTTTTTAGTAACTAAACGCTATCATGTTATAAGCCGCTGTTTTAGTCTTGCTCGCAATGTGGTTAATCAAATAGTAATTATAAATTGTTGAGCTTATTTATGAGCTGCACTTTCCAACTTACCAAAGCCCCTGAACATTTACTTCAAGCCTTGCATGAAGTGATTCCTCATTGTGAGTTGATGGCACAACAGTTACCAGAAACACCTATTTCTTTATGGTTGATTCCACCCGTTTTCCCAACTGATCGCTTAGATGATGAGGCTATTCGCCGTATCTGGAATGACACGCCATATTGGATTTTTTGCTGGGCATCTGGTTTAGCAATGGCGCAGTGGTTACTTGCAGAGCCTCATCATGTTAAAGATAAAGTTGTTCTAGATTTTGGTGCAGGTTCGGGCGTAGTCGCAATTGCAGCTAAAATGGCTGGTGCTAAAAGAGTAATTTGTTGTGATATTGATCAAGTTAGTCTTGCTGCCTGCCGTGAAAATGCTTTATTGAATGATGTTGAGCTGGAATATCTGGACGATTTGTATAAAGCAGAGCAAGTTGATGTTTTATTGGCTGCTGATGTGTTGTATGACCAGTGCAACCGTTTCTTTTTAGATGAATTCTTGAAATTTGCGCCAGAGGTTTGGGTCGCAGATAGCCGTGTTAAAAACTTTAGTCATCCAAAATATCAAAAAATTGATGAAAGAAGCGCATCAACATGGCCAGATCTTGATGAAGCTAAAGAATTTAGAAATGTAAGTTTTTATAAGACGCTGTAAAAGAACAGCGTCTTATTTATATTATGAGCAAGTATAACGAACTACTTTTAACGTACTTGGACGTGCTTCAAGTGCTTGGCGAGTCGCATAGTCTTCGCCATTGTTTAAGCTTGGTGTATTAGATAAACCAAATGAGGCACGAGTTTCGCCCAATTGAACACCATAATGTTCTTGTTTAGCCGGGTTTGAAATCTCATTAATGCTTAGTACTGATAATTTATAAACTTTTTGAGCACCTAATACATTTTGACAAGCACGTTGCAATTTACGTTCGTCTAACTGCTGATTAGTGCGGCTAGCCAATGTATAAGCTAAAGTTGCCGAAGTTTTTGTTTGGTTTTCAATTTGATAGCCAGTTGAGCCATTATATTGTCGAGGGGTGGTCTGACAAGCAGTTAAAATAAACATACTGCTTAATGCCAAACATAAAATACTTCTATTCATCAGTATCATCCTTATATTCTTATCTCTAGTATCTCATAAAACACAGTAATTGTTGGGGCTTAATCGCACGATTTAAGCTAACATCGGCTGGCGATATTAGCTCTTTTGTTAAAATATTAATGTTCTTTAATTTTTGAATGATGCTTAGTATCTTTCATAAAAATATAAATAATAAGTGAAATGAAGATCATAATACTCACATAAATAAAGTACCAAGATTCATGTCCAGCTTCTTTAAAACTTAAAGCAAAGAACTCTGCTGTACCGCCAAATAATGTATTGGCAATCGCGTAGGGTAAAGCTACCCCTAAAGCTCGAATATGCGCAGGAAAGAGCTCAGCTTTAACTACAGCATTAATTGAAGTATAACCCGTTACCATGACTAGACCTGCCAAACACAACCAGAATGCAGTCCAATAGTTGTGTGTGGTTGCAAGGGCATTAAATAAAATATAAGTAAATAAAACCCCAGTTACACCAAAGGCAATCATAAGTGGTTTACGTCCGATTCGGTCTGACAAAGCACCAGCTACAGGTTGTAAACACATGAAAATAAATAGCGCTAACGTGGTAATTTGAGTGGCTTCGGGTTTTGTAAATCCTGAAGTATTCACTAAATATTTTTGTAGGTACGTGGTGTAGGTATAAAAAGCTAAAGTTCCGCCAGCTGTTAAAAATAATACTGTAAAAGCTTCTTTCGGGTAGTGCTTGAATAAAGCAAACATGCCTGATTCTGGTTGGTCTTTTTCAGCTTGAGCATTTTTAAAAGATTGTGTTTCTAATAAGCCACGACGAATACGGAACACAACAATGGCAAGTAAAGCGCCAATAAAGAATGGAATACGCCATCCCCAATCATGCAACTGTTGTTCGGTTAATACCATTTGTAATATTAAAAGAACACATAGGGCCGTCAGTTGTCCTGCAATTAAGGTGACATATTGAAAGCTTGAGAAAAAACCACGCCGATTTTTTTCGGCCATTTCGCTTAAATAGGTGGCACTAGCGCCATATTCACCACCTACGCTTAAGCCTTGAATTAAACGAGCGACGACTAATAAAAGAGGTGCAAATACACCAATGCTTTCATAACTTGGTGTGACGGCGATAAGAAGTGAACCTACACACATTAAAGTAACGGAAAGAGTGAGACCTGCTTTACGTCCTTTACGGTCTGAATAGATTCCCATAATCCATGCACCGATCGGGCGCATTAAAAAACCTACAGCAAAAATTGCAGCCGCTTGAAGAAGTTGAGCTGTTTGACTTCCTTTTGGGAAAAATGCATGAGCAAAATAGAGCGTAAATGCGGCATATACGTACCAGTCGTACCATTCGACAAGGTTACCCGCGGAACCGCCCAAAATTGATTTTAGCCGGGTTTTTGTATCTAAATTAGAATGCGGAGTTGTTGCGGTAGAAGGTTGATCAACCATGAGTCGCTCCATGTTTCGCTTGGGTTGAATGCTAAAAAAGAGAAGTTTTATTCCGTTTTTACATATTATCCAGAGGAGTATTTCACTTTATTTTTTTTATGTCTGTAAAACAATGTTTATTATTTAAGCAAAGGAATAAGTTGAATATTCATGTGATTTCAAATTGGCCGATCAGCTCATTTTTATAGTCTTACTCCAATCTTTGACATACTATTTTTTCCAAGTAGTAAAAAGTGATAAAGAATGCGTAATGTTTAAGCCAAGAAAACCTATATCTCTTAAAAATAATGATATATTCCAAAGAAAATTTTAAATAAATACAGTTAGGCATGATGTCTTGGCATTATGGGCTAGATGTGTGTGGATAATGAAAGGGACATTCAGATGTCAAATTGCCCGAAAAAATATATTGTTGCTTTTGATCAGGGAACAACAAGCTCAAGAGCAATTGTTTTAGATCATGATGCTAACGTTGTAAGTATTGCTCAAAAAGAATTTACTCAGATTTATCCGCAGCCAGGTTGGGTTGAGCATGATCCTATGGAAATTTGGGCCACACAAAGTGCTGTTTGGGTAGAAGCTCTAGCTCAAGCTGGCATCAAGAGTGAACAAGTCGCAGCAATTGGGATTACAAACCAGCGGGAAACCACAATTGTATGGGATAAGAAAACAGGCAAGCCGATTTACAATGCAATTGTTTGGCAAAGCCGACAGACAACTGAAATATGTAATCAATTACAAAAAGCGGGTTGGCAAGAATATATTCGTAAAACAACAGGTTTAGTTATTGATCCTTATTTTTCTGCTACCAAAATAAAATGGATTTTGGATCATGTAGAAGGAAGCCGTGCACGTGCTGAGCAAGGGGAGTTATTGTTCGGTACGGTGGACACATGGTTAATCTGGAAATTAACCAATGGCGCAGCCCATGTCACTGATTTTACCAATGCTTCGCGAACCATGCTTTTTGATATTGAAAAGCTCGAATGGGATGAAAAACTTTTACAAGCTTTAGATATTCCTAGAGCAATGCTACCAGAGGTGCGTAGTTCATCTGAGGTGTATGGATACACACATACCATTAGCGGGCAAGAAGTGGGGATTCCAATTGCCGGTATAGCAGGGGATCAACAAGCTGCACTTTTCGGGCAAATGTGTGTAGAACCTGGACAAGCAAAAAATACCTATGGCACAGGCTGCTTTCTACTCATGAACACAGGTAAAAAGATTGTTCGTTCAGAGCATGGTTTACTGACGACGATTGCATGTGGTGCAAATGGTGAAGTGAACTATGCCTTAGAGGGTGCCGTGTTTAATGGTGGCTCTTGCGTACAGTGGCTTCGTGATGAGTTAAAGGTAATTAAGAACGCTAAAGACTCTGAGCTTTATGCAACACGTGTAAAAGACAGCAATGGTGTATATGTTGTACCTGCCTTTACAGGTTTAGGTGCTCCCTATTGGGACCCGACAGCGCGTGGGGCAATCTTTGGTCTCACTCGTGGAGCAAGTATAGAACATATTATTCGTGCAACTTTAGAGTCAATTGCTTACCAGACAAGAGACGTACTTGATGCGATGCAGCAAGATGCAGAAGAAGAGCTTCGTACACTTAGAGTCGATGGTGGAGTAACAGAAAATAATTTCTTGATGCAATTTCAAGCTGATATTTTATCAACCCCAGTAGAACGCCCAATAATGAAAGAAACTACTGCTTTAGGTGCAGCTTTTCTTGCAGGATTGGCAACGGGTTTCTGGCAAGATCTTCATGAGTTAAGAAATAAGTCTGCGATAGAAAAAGTATTTGAACCCAAAATGTCTTCTGAGCAATCTGAAGTTATTTATAAAGGTTGGCTGAAGGCAGTTAAGCGTAGTCAAAGTTGGGCTGAGGATTGATCTGTTCTTTAACTGGTTAAATTCAATAGTAGGATAATCAATTAACGGTAAATACTTGATTATTTAAAATTGATTATTCTACTTTTTTGATTGTTGTTTCATCAATTTGATGTTTTAATTTTTATAAGATCAACAATAAAAAGAAAATGAGAAATGACAGTACAGCCTAATGATTATTCAAAAATATATGACATTGCCGTGATTGGTGGCGGTATTAATGGCGTCGGTATTGCTAATGATGCAGCAGGCCGTGGCTTATCGGTATTTTTATGTGAAAAAGATGATTTAGCTAGTCACACCTCATCTGCGAGCAGTAAATTAATTCACGGCGGTTTACGCTATTTAGAACATAAAGAATTTCGGTTGGTTAGAGAAGCTTTAGCAGAGCGTGAAGTCTTGTTGGCTAAAGCTCCGCATATTATTAAACCAATGCGTTTTATTATGCCTCATCGGCCACATTTGCGTCCTGCGTGGTTAATTCGGGCAGGCCTATTTTTTTATGATCATTTAGGAAAACGAGAAAAATTATTAGGGTCAAATCTTATTTATTTCAAAGAAGATAGTCCCCTAAAACCCGCTATAACGCGTGGCTTTGAATATTCGGACTGTACTGTAGATGATGCACGTCTTGTTGTGTTGAATGCGCTACAAGCTAAAGAGAAGGGTGCCAAAGTTGTAACGCGGACAAGATGTGTTAAGGCTTATAGACAACAAGAACTGTGGCATTTGGAACTACAAAGCGGGGCTGAGTCTTATCAAATACGAGCAAAAGCCTTAGTGAATGCAGCAGGTCCTTGGGCCGAAGAAATTATTAGTGAAAACCTACAATTAAAATCGCCATATCAAATTCGGCTGATACAAGGTAGTCATATTGTTGTGCCTAAACTCTATGATTGTCATAAAGCATTTATTATGCAAAATGAAGACCGACGCATAGTGTTTGCCATTCCTTATTTAGAAAAATACACATTAATAGGTACGACAGATCAGGAATATTTAGATGATCCACAAAAGGTAGAGATTACCGATGTGGAAATAGATTACCTTTTGACAGTCACAAATTCACATTTTAAAAAGCAGCTCACCCGTACAGATATCGTCAGTCAGTTTTCTGGAGTTCGAGCTTTATGTGATGATGAGTCAGATAATCCGTCTGCAGTTACACGTGACTATACTTTGGCATTGCAAGTTGAAGATAAAACAGCTCCCTTGCTGTCGGTATTTGGTGGAAAGATTACAACTTATCGGAAATTAGCTGAATCGGCTCTGGAGCAACTTGGCCCGTTTTTTACAGATATGGGAGAGGAGTGGACTGCAAATGAAGTATTACCTGGGGCGGAGAATTGGACCACACTTGAAGATTTAGTTATAAAGATTCAAAACCAAGTTGAAGGGATAACCGAGCAGCTTGCTACTCGCTGGGCAAATGCCTATGGGTCTAGGGTTTGGGATATTTTGCATGAGCGAAAAGCTCTTGAGCAATTAGGGCAAGATTTTGGTCACGGTTTATTTGAATCTGAAGTTCAGTATTTATGTGAAAATGAATGGGCAAATACGGCAGAAGATATATTGTGGCGTAGAACTAAGTTAGGTTTGGCATTTGATGAAAAACAAGTAAAAAATTTGGAAAGCTATTTGACTGGACGTCGACAAAAAGATGATGCCGCATAATAAAAAAGGCCGCACAAGGCGACCTTTTTTATATTTAGCAATTAGAAGCCAGTTTTTACAGCTTCAAGTAAAGCTGCTTGACGTTCTTTTAATGCTTTTGGTAAGCGCTCACCAAGTTTATTGAATAACTCAGTGTGGCTTTCAATTTCAGTAACCCACTGATCTTTATCTTGAGCTGTGATAAGGTCAAATTCTTCTTTAGAGAATTCAGTACCTTCCCAATTCAAGTCATCGTAAGTTGGAACAAGGCCAATTGGTGTTTCAACAGCGTTTGCACGACCTTCACAACGGTCAATGATCCACTCAAGAACACGCATGTTTTGACCGAAACCAGGCCATACGAAGTTGCCTTCAGCATCACGACGGAACCAGTTTACATTGAAGATTTTTGGTAATTTATTACCAGCAGCTTCAGCTTTTGTACTTACTTCTTGACCAAGGCTTAACCAG
>NZ_JAOVFN010000042.1:0-9544 GCF_034650275.1 Acinetobacter sp. IRS14 | reverse complement strand
AACCAGGGACCTGCGGATTAACAGTCCGTCGCTCTACCGACTGAGCTATGGGAGAATCTGCATGCGATTATAAGGAGATTTTGAGAAGGGTCAAGTCTAAATTGTCATGTTTACTTCATTTTTGTGTTGTATGCTTTTTATTTGATCAGTTGAGTGCTGTGTTAAGAAATTACTTGCACTTTAAAAAGTCAATTGCTAGATTCAAGAAAGAACAAGCGTTTGGAGAAATCCAAACAGTGTGGATTTAAACCAACTTGCCAGCACTAAAATGGCTAAATCGGAGATAAGTATGAAAACACTTACGATTGCTTCTATTTTTTCTAATTTTGATTTTTATCAACAAAATTATCTTAATGTCTTAACTCAATCAGAATCTTATTACACACCTGTAGAAGATGCATGGATTGATGCTTATCCTTTCAAAAAACAGAATTTATATTTAGGCGATTTACTGCAGCTTTGGTTTAGTTCTAAATGGAATGTGCATAATTCACTTAAAATTTTAAAAAGCTCGAAATTATTAAACTCCTCTAAATCTCTATATATTTTTCAATTGGAAGGGGAGTTATTGTTGGGTAAAAATAAAGTATTAGCTTGGTCTACTGAGCATCAAGAAATTATAGAACTTCAACTTAAAAATATTTGGGCACCTTATGTGATTGCGCAAACTTGTGAACGTCCAAATAATCAAGATTACTCAATAAAAAAGGCAGCGGTTTAAGGCTGCCTTTAATCATTAGGGACGAATAATCATGCAGGTTGCTGTTGCATAGGCATACAGTTTACCTTCCTCATCAATAATCTTTCCTTCGGAAATACCTAAATTTTTACTTAAATTAATGACTTTGCCTGTCGCAATTAAAGGATGGTTCTTTGGAATCGGGCGGCACATTTTCACGTTAAGGTCGATTGTGCCATAGCCTACACCCGCAGGTAACATCGTGTGTACTGCACAGCCAGTTACCGAATCTAGGACGGTGGCAGCAAAACCACCATGCACTCCACCGAGTGGATTTAGATGGTTATGATCAGCTTGGGCTTTAAAAGTAACAGATCCTTCCGAGATTTCAGTAGGTTGCATAGGTATGGTTTTGCTAATGCTTGCAGGAGGAATATGGCCTTCTATCATGGCTTGTAAAAATTCAAGACCAGTCATTTCCATCGGATTTTTCATTTTTTGAGTCCTTTAATTCTTTAAGTTCTAAAATAGAACTTGATGTTAAATTAGGCGTTAAAATATATATTGTCAAGTACAAGAAATATAGGCCACTTTATAGTTTATGAACTTGTAAATTTTGGTTGAGCAGAATATTTTATAACTCTAAAAATATAAACTTCTTATGGAAAATAATAATGAATGGTCAGTGTTTATGTGGTGAAACAACTTTTGAAGTTGAATTAAAAAATCATGATGTACATGCTTGCCATTGCTCGATGTGTCGTAGGCAAACCAGTGGTGTCATTATGACAATTGATGTGGTCAAAGGTAGTTTAAAGTTTATTCAGCAAAAGCATCTTAGTGTATTTAACTCTTCTGACTGGGGAGAACGAGGTTTTTGTAATGCTTGTGGAACAACAATTTTTTGGAGAACGAAAGATCAAAGCTACTGCAACATCAATGCATTTTCTTTAAATGAGCCAGTAGAAGACTTGAATTTGGATATGGAAATTTTTATTGATTCAAAACCCGATTTTTATAATTTTCAAAATGATACAAAGAAATTGACTGAGGCTCAGGTCACTGCGTTATTTAACCTATAATAATTTTAATTATAAAAAAGGGCCTCAATTTTGAGGCCCTTTTAATTTTTACAGATTATTTCGCAGCTTTTTCAGCTTCGATTGAAGCGATAGCAGCATCTACACCTTCAATTGAGTCAGCAGCTTTTTTGATACGTGCTAACGCATCAACAAGTACTTCATCAGCTGTTGCATATGAAATACGCATAAAACCGCCTAAACCAAATGCATCACCAGGTACTACTGCTACGCCAGTTTCTTCTAATAACCATTCAGAGAACTCTGTGCAAGATTTTAAGCCTTTTGCACGAATAAGAGGACGAATGTTTGCATAGGCATAGAAAGCGCCATCAGCAGGTAAGCAAGAGATACCTTTGATGTCATTTAAGCCGTTTACAACTAAGTCATGACGGCGTTTAAACGCTTCAATCATTGGTTGTAAAACGTCTTGTGGGCCATTCAATGCAGCTTCAGCAGCAACTTGCGAAATAGAAGTTGGGTTAGAAGTTGACTGTGATTGGATCTTTTTCATTGCACCAATGATTTTTGCTGGGCCGGCTGCATAGCCAATACGCCAACCAGTCATTGCATATGCTTTAGAAACACCATTTAAAACAATCGTGCGGTCATATAAATCTGGAGCAACTGTTGCGATGTTGTAGAACTCATCTTCCCAACGAATTGGTTCATACATATCGTCAGATGCAACAAATACTTGTGGGTGGCGACGTAGAACTTCAGCTAAAGCTTCTAATTCAGCTTTGCTATAAATCATACCAGTTGGGTTAGAAGGGCTGTTTAATACAACTAAGCGAGTGTTAGGTGTAATAGCAGCTTCTAATTGTTCAGGAGTGATTTTGAAGCGTTGGTCTTCGCCACATTTCACAATGACTGGAGTACCTTCAGCAATAATGACCATATCTGGATAGCTTACCCAGAAAGGTGCTGGAATGATAACTTCATCGCCTTTGTTTAATAGAGCAAGTGCCAAGTTAAAGAAGCTTTGCTTACCACCACATGAAACCAAAATCTGATTCGCTTGATAATCAAGATTATTATCACGCTTAAATTTAGCAATAATTGCTTTTTTTAATCCAGGAGTACCATCTACAGCCGTATATTTGGTGAAACCATTATTAATCGCTTCAATTGCAGCATCTTTGATGTGTTGCGGGGTATCAAAGTCTGGTTCGCCAGCCCCTAAACCAATCACGTTCTTGCCAGCAGCTTTAAGTTCAGCAGCTTTGTTGGTTACAGCAAGTGTAGGGGACGGTTTGATAGCATTGACACGATCAGAAAGACGTACGTCCACGGCAATATTCCTCTTATGGGATTAAAAAATAAAAAGCATACTATCTTATCGCAAAAATTAAGTAATTTGCGGATGTGGGTATTTTTAGATGTAAAAAAGTTTGATTTAAGAAAGATTTTGTCGCTGTTTTATTCAATTGAAGCTTTTTTGGAAAGAAATGATAAAAATCATTTATAATAAGTCGCAATCGAAATTTCGAGAATGAATCATGACTGAGCAACAGCCAAAACAGAAAAAGGCTTTGGTGAAATTGCCATTCCCAATGCCGAATGAAAGCAATCAAGCCGATGATGCGGTACACAACCAAGTACGTCC
The DNA here is from genome assembly GCF_034650275.1 of Acinetobacter sp. IRS14. Taxonomy (NCBI): domain Bacteria; kingdom Pseudomonadati; phylum Pseudomonadota; class Gammaproteobacteria; order Moraxellales; family Moraxellaceae; genus Acinetobacter; species Acinetobacter sp. IRS14. Next base: position 6,177 of record NZ_JAOVFN010000042.1, on the reverse strand, counting down.
TAAACCAGAGCAATACGCAGATAGAACGTGGATGCCTCCACGTGGTACGCGTCGTTCTATGGGAAAACGCTAATTTTGAAAAACAGGCAATATGCCTGTTTTTTTATTGATTGAGTAAAATCTCCTGATAATAACTTTTTTTCTTTTGATACATGTGATGGTCCGCTCGCTTTAACATGTCCTCAATTTGTTCATTTGTTTGAGTAGTTGCATGTCCAATTGCGATGCTAATTGGGTGACTTGAATAATATTGATTGTCGATATTAAAAAGTTCCTGAATGGTTTGAAGCATAATAAGAACATTCGCCTCATCTGCCCCCGGCATTAAAATCACGAATTCATCGCCACCTATTCTAGAAGCCGTATAGGGCGTATTTAAAATGGCCTGACTTAAAATATTTCCAACGCGACGCAATAAACCATCCCCAATATCATGACCAAACTGATCATTGGTTTCTTTTAAACCATTCATATCTAAGAAAATTGAAGAAACAGGGCGAATAATGCTTCGATTTAAACGATTCAGTTCTTCTGTAAAAAAGGCACGGTTATATAGTTTGGTAAGAACATCGTGTTGTCCTAAATATTCAAGGTAGTTTTCCGCTTTTTTTCGTGCCGTAATATCGGTAAGTGCAACTTGTACCAGTCCCCAAGTCTCTTCGTATCCGGGAAAAACGGTAAATTGAAGCAACACATTTCTTATTTGGCCATCTAAAGCGTAGTTAATGGCTTCACGTTTATGATGAATATTACCCTGCCATAATTCGATGAGTTGTTCCCGAAAGGTTTCAATCATCTCTTCAGCAAAAACCTTATGTGTATTTCTGAAAAGTGTGGATTTATCAGGGGCCTTAAATAAATCGAGAGTTGCCTGATTAACATCTAGAATCAGAATATCTTCTACACACTGACGGACAAATTCAGGATGAACATCTAGAAAAGTTCTAAAATCTTCAATTCCCAATAGCCTAAGTTGATCAATTCTATTTTTTATACGGCTGAAATCTTCGACCCAAAGTGACGTGGGTGAGTAGATAAACATGGATTCAGCCAAGCGACGATTTTTTTCTTCTTCACGAAGCGCATTTTGATAAGGCGTTACGTCTTCGGTGGTAATTAATACACGTTCAAAGGTTGATTCAGAACCGGGTAAAATTGATCCTCTTAACTGAACATCAATACGTTTGCCCGATAAAGTGTAATTTACAGTAGTGCTTGAAAAATGGGTCTTACCATTCCATAGTTCTTGTAATTCATTAATATGTGATTCAAACATCTCTTTTTTAAAAATAAGATTTAAACTCGAATATAGTTCTTCGTGAGTTTTTGCTTCAAAAAGTTCTAATGTTTTTTGATTCACACGAACAATTTTAATTTTATGGGCACATTCAATAATTAAATTTTTATTTTGGCTTAAAAATTCATGGAGGTTTTCAATACCTTGATTTCTCCATAGATCAAATTGTTGTTTAACTTCACTGAAATCCTCAATCCACATTGGAATTGGGCTAAGGTCAAAAATTGAAGAATCTAAAGTTTCCATATGTTTCTTTAAGTATTCAGTTCGCCTTAAAGTATAATGAGAAAAATTAAGATTTGGGAATATAAAGCACTTAAATTTATTAGAATAATTAAAAATAAGAAAATTAAATGTAAGTAAAAATAAAATAATGAGAAAGCAGATATTATCTGCTTAACTCATAAATTTATTAGAGAAATTAACGATTAATAGGGTGGTCAATATTCTTTTCACCACGCCATAGTTTGATAAAGTCTTGCTCGTCAAAATCATAAAGTTCCATGAGTGCAACGACTGCGCTCACAAAAATCATGGCACCCTCAGAGTTTCCATGCAGGTCAAAAATTTTACCATTGAGCTTACCTAAAATATCACTAAGCTCATGATCGCGGCCTCGGCCATAACGATCCCGAGGGTATAGCTCTTCATTTAAAACAATAAGAGCAATTGCTTTTTCAGCAGCTGATAAATCTGTTTTATCTAAGGCTTCTTCAAAAGATTCACTTCCATGATTGAAGTAAAAAATTACTTCATCATTAATGAAACTTTTTACCATCTTTTGAGTTAATGTTGGAAATTGTGAAACTGCATTATCTTCAACATAAGGTTTAAAAGATTCTGGAAAGATAACGTTGTGATCGATATCTTTAAAGAGTGGTGCAATTTCAGAGACTTTATAACCTGCAATACCACAACCTAAAGCAGTGACAAAATATTTCATTTTAGGATGATTTTTTGCATATATCTTAAAATCTTCAACGTAGTGCTCGATTTGTGAAAGAGGCATTTGTTGAATATGTTCATTTAAAGTTGGAATTGCAAAGCTTTGACCAGCCCAGCCGCGCCCCACACCTTCAACTGCTCCGAAGTGTTGACTGGCAACGCGTGCTGCGCCGCTACCATGCTGTCCAGCAAGGTTACTACCAAATACAAAAACTGTATCTTCTGGAAGTTCGGTTACAATACTTTCATCATGATATTGATAGGTCATAGTTATGCTTTTTATTTAATGGATAGCTTCATGTTGCAACTGATTATAGTATTGGTCAAGTGTTAAGATGCTTAATCTTTTACATTGAATTTCCAACTCAATTTGCACTTTAAATTAAGATAAAAATCCCCATTAAAAGGGGAGACGTTAAATTCAATTTTTTCATAAAGAGAGATAACTTTGAACGAAAATCAACCTTTTGATTTGGTCACTCATTATCAGCCAGCAGGTGATCAGCCACAGGCAATTGAAAAGCTGGTCAATGGTATCGAGCATGGTTTTCGTAATCAGTTATTGCTAGGGGTAACTGGCTCAGGTAAGACCTATACCATGGCAAATGTGATCGCTCAAACACAGCGCCCTACAATTGTGATGGCCCATAACAAAACTTTGGCTGCCCAACTTTATGGTGAGTTTAAGTCTTTCTTCCCTAATAATGCGGTTGAATATTTTGTAAGTTATTACGATTACTACCAGCCAGAGGCTTACGTTCCATCTTCGGATACGTTTATCGAAAAAGATGCAGCCATTAATGATCACATTGACCAGATGCGATTATCTGCAACACGAGCTTTATTAGAACGTCGTGATGCAATTATTGTCGCGTCGGTGTCTGCAATTTATGGTTTGGGTGATCCAAATGCTTATATGCAAATGTTGCTGCATGTGGTTGAGGGTGACCGTGTAAGCCGTGATGAAATCATCCGCCGTTTGGTTGAAATGCAATATACGCGTAATGAACTTGAATTCTTACGTGGTACATATCGAATTCGCGGCGAAATTATTGATATTTTCCCAGCAGAATCTGATCAACATGCCATTCGCATTGAACTATTTGATGATGAGGTTGACTCAATCCGTTGGTTTGACCCGCTAACCGGTAAAATGGTTCGTAAAGTTTCTCGGGTAACGATCTATCCAAAAAGTCACTATGTCACGCCAAAAGATCATTTAACACGTGCCATTGATACAATTAAGGATGAATTACAAGATCAACTTAAATTCTTCCGTGAACATGACAAATTGCTCGAAGCACAGCGTATTGAGCAACGGACACGTTACGATCTGGAAATGATGCAACAGCTGGGTTATACCAATGGTATCGAAAACTACTCACGTCATTTGTCTGGACGACCATCTGGTGAAGCTCCGCCGACTTTATTCGACTATATTCCAGAAGATGCTTTGCTGATTATTGATGAGTCACACGTTACGGTTCCACAAATTGGAGCGATGTATAAAGGTGATCGGTCGCGTAAAGAAAACTTAGTAAACTATGGCTTCCGTTTACCAAGTGCGCTTGATAACCGTCCAATGAAGTTTGAAGAGTGGGAACGTATTGTACCGACCACCATTTTTGTAAGTGCAACACCTGCTAAATATGAATTAGAAAAGTCAGACCAAATCGTTGAGCAGGTGGTACGTCCAACAGGTCTCATCGATCCTGAAATTGAGATTCGTCCTGTCTTAACCCAAGTGGATGATGTTCTTTCTGAAATTAATATTCGTAAGAATTTAAATGAAAGGGTATTAATTACAACTTTAACGAAACGTATGGCAGAAGATCTGACTTCATATTTAAAAGAATATGGCGTTAAGGTGGCTTATCTCCACTCAGATATTGATACGGTTGAACGTGTCAAAATTATTCATGAATTACGTACAGGCGTATTTGATGTTTTAGTCGGTATTAACCTGCTACGTGAAGGTCTGGATATGCCAGAAGTTTCTTTGGTCGCTATTTTAGATGCAGACAAAGAGGGCTTTTTACGTTCGGAACGTTCACTCATTCAGACAATTGGTCGTGCTGCACGTAATGTAAAAGGTAAAGCAATTTTATATGCTGACCGGATTACTGATTCTATGCAAAAGGCAATAGATGAAACTGATCGTCGTAGAGCCAAGCAAATTGAATTTAATGAGTTACATGGTATTACGCCACGTAGTGCGGTTCGTCAGGCTGTCAAAGAAATTGACTCGGGTGAGGTACTTTCAGATGACGAAATTGATGAAAAAGTACTTGAACAAGCACAAGCATTGAGTGCCGATGAAAGACATATTCTTTCAGACCCTAAATTGTTTAGTAAACATATTACTAAGCTTGAAAAAGACATGTTAAAGGCCTCGAAAGATTTACAGTTCGAGCAAGCAGCGCGGATACGTGATGAAATTCTTCGATTAAAAGCGCAGATGTTGCAATAAATGAATACATAACGCTACATAATGTGTTTAAAAAACAAGCTACTGTAGATATTTGAGTTCTTTTGTATTCACAACTAATCGTTGAGGGCAACAATGGCATTTCGAAATAATGTTCCGCAAGCCAGTTGGCGTTTGGCTAAAATTGCGTTAGGCGGTGTCGTTTTGGCTGGTTTAGCTGTTGGAACCTATGTCTATGCTCAGCCGAAACCCTTACAAACTGTTTATAAAGTTGAACTGGACCGATATTTAGGTGTTTGGTATGAAGTCGCCCGTAAGCCTGCATTTTTCCAAAAAAAATGTGCTTATAACGTATCTGCAACTTACACCTTAAATGAAAATGGAAATGTGGTTGTAGATAATCGCTGCTATGACAATAGAAAACAATTACAGCAATCTATTGGTGAAGCCTTCGTGGTTAACCCGCCATATAACAGCAAATTGAAGGTGAGTTTCTTACCGGAAGCTGTGCGATGGATTCCAGTTATTCGTGGAGATTACTGGATTTTAAAAATAGATGAAGACTATCAAACTGTTTTAGTGGGAGAACCTTCTCGTAAATATCTTTGGGTATTATCAAGAACTCCTCATCCTGAACAAGAAGTGGTGGATGAATATCTAAATTATGCAAAAACATTGGGTTTTGATATTCGCGATATTATCCGTACAGAACATAAAGAATAAATGTAAATGTCTGATTAAGAAAAAACCATGTTTTCACATGGTTTTTTCTTTTTTATAGTGGATAAATCAAGTATTGTGGTGAGCTGTTTTTACTAAAGTCTAAGAGGGTGGTGATGTTTAAGGGCGTGAGCTTGTCTGTCATGGCATCTGTCACTTTTGGTGTACTTTATTTTTATACTCAATTGTTAGGCCAGCTTGATAGTGAACAAACTTTCGGATGGCGGATTATTGCAACAATCCCATTTCTAACTTTGTTTATGTGGTGGAGTGGCGATTTAGCGTATATCAAAAATATCTACCAGCGTATTTTGGCTAAGCCATCTTTATTATTATTGTTAATCACAACCTCCGTTTTAACTTCAGTCCAACTTTGGCTGTTTTTATGGGGGCCTATGCATGGACGAGGCCTACAAGTATCTTTGGGATATTTTCTATTGCCACTTGTTTTAGTATTGGCTGGAAGTGTGCTATATGGCGAAAAAATATCAAAATTTCAATGGGTCGCAATTATTCTTGCTGTCATTGGCGTGGGCCATGAAATCTGGCGTTTAGGAAGTATTGCTTGGGAAACTGCATTGGTTGCGGTTGGCTATTCTGCCTACTTTTTATTACGTAAAAAAATTAAAACAGACAATTTAGGCGGCTTTTGGTGGGACTTAGTCATTATTTTGCCGATTGCGATTTATTTAACCCATACGGGTTTACTCCCTTATAGCAAATTTATAGATCAACCGAGCCTTGCTTTGATCATTATTGGGCTTGGAATTTTAAGTGCTATTGGTTT
>NZ_JAOVFN010000041.1:0-9817 GCF_034650275.1 Acinetobacter sp. IRS14 | reverse complement strand
GAGCGACGGACTGTTAATCCGCAGGTCCCTGGTTCGAGCCCAGGTTGGAGAGCCAAGATTCTTAAAAACCCACTCATCATGAGTGGGTTTTTATTTGTATGATGCCTTCACATGTTCGAATCGAGTCACTTATTTTTTATTGTTTTAGGTTGCTTAAGCACCTGCATTTTTCTTGTTGTTTGTTTACGCCCTTATTTATTTCCAAAACAAAAATTCTTTGCTCGCCCTGTTATTACAAACTTTGAAACTCAGATGTTTATTCGTTTAAAACAAAGTTTTCCAAGTCATCATGTTTTAGCACAAGTGGCTTTTAGTGCTTTGATTACCAGCAATGACTATAAAATTCGTAGTCAGTTCAACCGTAAAGTAACCGACTTCGTTGTGCTTAACGACAAAATGGAAGTAATTGCCATTATTGAGCTAGATGACCCTACCCATCTTGAAAAAGCAGAAGAAGACCGTATTCGTGATCAAATGCTCACAGAAGCAGGTTATATAGTAAGACGTTATACAAACATCCCAAGTGTACGTCAGCTACAAAAGGATATTCATTAAAAGCACTGCTATTATTATTTCTTTTCAGAACTTGCTGCTTCTTTTTCAGCTATTCTTTTTTCCATCTCTAAACGTTGCTGCTCATATTGTTTTTTAGTCTTAGCATCACTCTTTGCAGCTAAGAAAAGTATTCCAATAATTAAAAAAGGAATAAGTAAACCTAATCCCATTAATAACCAAGGAACAGATTTTTTTTCAACAGGTTGCTGGCTCATGACTAACTTCAAACTCAAACGATATCAATTTTAATATGCGTAACAATATAACAAAAAGAGCCGCTATAAAGTGGCTCTTTTTTAAAGCTAATTTTTTAATTAGATAATTAAATCTTAGAATTTACCTGTGCAGTGAGGACTTTGGCTAGCATCCTTCTGAGCATCTGTTAGTACAATACCCGTACCAGCTGACATATTGGCTTGAATGAAATCTACAGCATTGGCATTTTGACATATGATTGCTTGTGTATGGGTTGCATTCGGTACAATAGTTAGCTTATAGCCTTTATCATAGGCTGCTTGTGGGAAAAACTTCAAAGCATTCGCTTTCATATTCGCGAATAAACCTTGTGTGACTACAGGCAATACAGCTTGATCTTTTTCACCTTGAATAATAAATACAGGTGTTTTAATGACTTTCTCGACTGTAGCATTCGTCGCAGGTTGGGTTGCTGTCAAAAAGTTTTGAACAACTTGATCTGCCTTAAATTTATTCAGATCAATACCATACTGTGTAATTTGATGTGTAGGATCAGCCAAGAAAGTTAAGATTCCTGCTTTAAATTTCTCTTGCAAGCCATTTGCACTATCAGGTGCAGGATAACTTAAACATGCCCCATCATCACCTGTACGCCCATAAGCCAATTCTGCAACGTCAGCCGCTCCTGATGTAAAAATTGTCTTAAAGTCATAGTTTGGTTGCTGTGCTTTAATCCCTGCACTTGCGAATGCTGCATATGCTAACAACTCAGCATAACCCTCTGCAGTTTTATCAATTGTAGGTACAGCAAGTGCTAGTGGATCATTGGGAGACATTTGACCTGCAGCAATCGCTGCATCAATCTGTCTACGTGCTGTAATTGCCTGATCTAATTTACTAAGCTTATAACCACTGTCTTGATTCATTGCAGGATCAATATAAATTTGAATAATTGTTCCCAAGCTTGAAGCAGGTGCTCCAGCTACAGCACCCTTATAACTTGCATCCGTATTGGCAAATTCGGCAGTACCTAAAGATGCATGTCCACCTTGTGACTGACCAATCGACATCCAGTCACCCTTTAACTGGGCACCATAATGCTCTTTTACCGCTTTAACTGCAGCAAGCGCTGATTTTGCTTCACTAGATAAGTTTAAGTACGGATGCACTCCTGGTGTACCTAAACCCTCATAATCTGGTGCCACAATCACATAACCAGCCGCCAATAAAGTCTCAGCTAGGATTTTAAATCGTGGATTAATTGTATTCTTACTTGGCGCACAACCATCACCCACCCCAACAGTTCCGTGCTCCCACACGACCACACGGTAACCATCTTTAGGCTGAGTCGCTTTGGGGAACAATACCAGTGCTGTGGCAGTTGCTGTTTTTCCTTGAACATTTGCCATGTTATAAGTCATTACTTTAATCGTTGAAGCATTATCAACTTGATCTATAGCGTAATTACTTTCAGACAGATAGGTTTTATCAGGGTTTACGCCAACATAGTCATCATCATTGTCATTACATGCTGCAAGAAATAATGTTGAAACCGATAATGTTATAGCTAAAGCAATTTTTGACCGTTTCATAGAATATCCTTTTTTATGTATTATTTATTCCGCATATTTTTTTATGCACGAATATTAAGACATAAAAAAAGTGCTCTGCATAGAACACTTTTCAACCTTGCGGTCATTTTTACTATATGAAATTTAAAAATATTCCTAGAAAAATGATTAATCCAACCCAACGATTGTGACGGAATGCCCAAAAACATGCTTGGGGGTTGCGGTCTTTGGTTTTAATTGTTTGATATACAAAATCAAATGCAACAACAATTAAAGCAATGATCGCCCATGGAAATAAGATATTTTCTAAATACAATGCAGTGCCAATCAAAACAAGACTAGTTACTTGTAAAAGTGCGATGATCTGAATGTCATATCGACCAAAAAGAATAGCGGTAGATTTCACACCAATTTTTAAATCATATTCACGGTCTGTAATTGCATATTGAGTGTCAAAAGCCACTGTCCAAGCCAAATTACCAAAATAAATTAGCCAACACGTTATATCTAAAGGCTTACCCATTGCTGTAAATGACATTGGAATACCCCAAGAAAATGCCATACCTAACACGACTTGCGGTAAATGGGTATAACGCTTCATGAAAGGATATATAAATGCTAAAGCCAAGCCCCCTAATGCACAGTAGAACGTCGCGATAGGTAAAAAGAACAACGTACAAGCACTGGCAAATACTAATGCTAAAAATACATACACCGCTTCTCTTGGACGAATTACCCCTGTTGCCAAAGGGCGTGTTTTTGTACGCTCTACATGACCATCCACTTTACGATCAGCAAAATCATTAATTGCACAGCCAGCGGCACGCATAAAAATTGTACCTAATACCATCGCCAAAAGAATATGTAGAGGTGGCATTCCCTCTGCTGCAATCCAAAGTGCCCACATGGTTGGCCAAAACACCAGTTCTGTTCCAACAGGCTTATCAAATCGACAGAGATAATAATAAGCCTCTAAACGCTGACGCCATGTTATACCTGTTGCAGTCGTCATAGTAATTCCTTGTCGTGCTGCTGATTTAAAAAAGCTTCAAAAGCCGGTAAGAATGTTTCTTGAACAATAAATTTACATCCATGCCAAGTATAGCAACTTTGTCGTGTCCAGCCCTCAGGCAAACGAATGACACGGCGGTCACAAAGTGGTGTTGTTCTTTGAAATAGAAAAAAGCCAATTGGCTTAGAACCAATGTGCTGAAATATACGGGCTTTTTTTTGTAAACTTTGAATTGGAAAAATACTTTTTGCTTTCACCCATGGCTCTGCTTCACAGCCATATAAATAGGTTTCCCTTACCCACGAAGTGTGAGCATGAGACATCTTCATCCACTGACTATCTGCAAAAGTTAAACGCTGAAAATGTTCTTGAAAGGGCTTTACACTAAACTGGCCACCACCAAGTTCAGTCAATTGTTGAGTCAGAGAACCGGACGCATACAACCATGTTTTCAATTCAGGATTTAAAGTCTTTTCCTGTTTAAGTACTGGTTGTCGTTTACGCATAATCTGCTCACATGAAAACTCGCACCTAGTTTACCCCAATTTTTTGATAAAAAACGTAGAGAATTCAATCAACATTCCAAGCAATAAAAAAGCCTGCATAAGCAGGCTTTTTTACGAAAATATGTATTACAAGCTGTAGTACATATCGAATTCAACTGGGTGAGTAGTCGTGTTAAGACGACGTACATCTTCAGTTTTAAGTTCGATGTATGCATCAAGCATTTCTTTAGTGAACACGCCGCCTTTTAACAAGAATTCGTGATCTGCTTGAAGTGCTTCAAGAGCCATGTCTAAGCTATGAGCAACTGTTGGGATTTTTGCTTCTTCTTCTGGAGGAAGATCGTACAAGTTCTTATCAGCAGCTTCGCCCGGATGGATCTTGTTTTGGATACCGTCGATACCAGCCATTAACAATGCAGCGAAACCTAAGTACGGGTTCATCATTGGGTCTGGGAAACGAGCTTCGATACGCTTACCTTTAGGGCTAGAAACGTATGGAATACGGATAGAAGCAGAACGGTTACGTGCTGAGTAAGCAAGCATGATTGGCGCTTCGAAGTGAGGAACCAAGCGCTTATATGAGTTTGTAGATGGGTTTGTGATTGCATTCAATGCACGAGCGTGCTTGATAACACCACCGATGAAGTACAATGCCATTTCTGAAAGGCCTGCATATTCATCACCAGCAAACAAGTTCTTGCCATCTTTAGAGATAGACATGTGAACATGCATACCAGAACCGTTATCACCTACCATTGGTTTAGGCATAAAGGTTGCAGTTTTTGCATATTGGTGAGCAACGTTCCAAACAGCATATTTGAACTGTTGAACTTCGTCAGCTTTACGTACAAGTGTATTGAAGCTCACACCAATTTCTAACTGGCAAGAAGCAACTTCGTGGTGATGTACTTCTACACGGCCTGGGCCCATGATGTCTTCGATTTTTGCACACATTTCTGCACGCATATCTTGTGAAGAATCAACTGGAGGAACTGGGAAGTAACCGCCTTTAACACGTGGACGGTGACCAGAGTTACCAGACTCGTAATCTTTACCAGTAGACCAAGCAGCTTCTTCAGCGATTAATGTATGACGAGCGCCAGACATATCGATGTCCCACTTCACTTCGTCAAATACAAAGAATTCTGGTTCTGGACCAAAGAATGCAGTATCACCGATACCTGTAGATTTTAAGTATTCTTCTGCACGGCGAGCAATCGAACGTGGGTCACGCTCATAACCTTGACCAGTTGAAGGTTCAATAACGTCACAAGTCACAACTACAGTTGGTTCAGCAAAGAACGGGTCGATAAAACCTGTTTCTGCATCTGGACGTAAAATCATGTCAGATGCTTCAATGCCTTTCCAACCAGCGATTGAAGAACCATCAAACATTTTACCGTCTTCAAAAGTATCTTCATCAATAGAATCAGCTGGGTAAGTTACGTGCTGTTCTTTACCCTTAGTATCAGTAAAGCGAAAATCGACCCATTTTGCGCCACTTTCTTGTATGAGTTGAAGGACCTTGTTCGCCATGCTCATTTTGCTCCAATGAAATTTTGTTGCACTTGTTAAGTGCGTGTTAATTGCTGGTATTTATATAGCAATTCTCATACCAACTTTATAAGACTTACCTAAAACATTGAATTGCTTATAACTATCTATGATTTAGGTCCCTTGTCTTGAACCCATTATACTGTTTGCATAGTTAAATGCACCATATTCAGACATTTTCAAATTATGGCATACAAGAATAGCTCTCAATCGCCCTAATTTAGTGCAAAATTGTTGCGCCAATATGAATCACCGCATCAATATCTAACAGTCATTCATGATCATAATACTTTCTCATATATAAAGCTGACTTTCTTATTACAATGAATGAAAATAATAAAAGATGACTTATAAAATTTTAACCTTTAGTTGTCTCTTCTATATCTATCCATGCCTTTACCAAAAGTTCTAATGCAAATATCTCTTCAAAAAATAGTTCTCAAAAATTTAGAAATGTCAGCAATCGAATCATTCCTTACCTCAATAAATACTGAAGTTTTATAAAATTAGTTTTCTTTCGCTTATCAAGTTCTCTGCCGTGAAATAGGTTTTGGTCAGCTTTGGTGCAGTAAGAAACCAAAAGTTTTTTTACCATTTGTTATATACCTTTTTTATACATGACCAACTTGCTTTTCAATTTAAAAAAATCTAAAAAATAAAACATAACTTTTTTTTATAACTAAACAAACTAAAAGTTTGGCTTATTAAACTACAAATATGTTCAAAGGATTTGAAATGAAGCATGAACTCGAACAATCTGACACAGCTTTTTTCGGCCATCCAAAACCCTTAAAAACTTTATTTTTTACAGAACTGTGGGAACGCTTTTCTTACTATGGAATTCGACCCTTACTCGTTCTTTATATGGTCGCGATGGTCAATGATGGTGGTTTAGGTCTTGACCGTCCTACTGCCGCCGCAATTGTTGGGTTATTTGCAGGCTCTATGTATCTAATGACCGTTTTAGGTGGTTGGATTGCCGATAACTGGTTAGGTCAAGCACGATCCGTCTGGTATGGCTCCCTCATTATTGCATTAGGTCATTTATCAATTGCGCTTACCCCCATCTTTGATCAGTTCTTTTTTTATTTCGGCTTAGTCCTTATTGTTCTTGGATCAGGTTTATTTAAAACCTGTATTTCAGTGATTGTCGGAACATTATATAAAGCTCAGGATAGTAGACGAGATGCCGGCTTCTCCATTTTTTATATGGGAATTAATATAGGTTCTTTTATTGCTCCCCTTCTTACAGGCCTATTTGCACGTGATCATAACTGGCACTTAGGTTTTGGAATTGGCGGCCTTGGAATGTTGATTGCATTACTCATTTTCCGAGCATTAGCCATTCCTCAATTACAGTCCTTCAATCAATTGCGTCAGCAAACTGACAATTGGAATAAACCAATTGTTGAAAATAAAAATGCGCCAAAAATTGCTTTCTCTTTTTTGCTATCTGTTGCAGTTGTTATTGCTCTTACCTTCTTTGGTGTCATTCACATCAATCCAGTCGCTGTAGCAACCTACTTAACCGTAGGAATCGGCGTTGGTATTATTGCTTACTTTGCATATTTACTATTTTTCCTGAATTTAGAGCAGCATGATAAATTCAAAATTATTATTTGCTTTGTTTTATTAGCCGCCTCTGCCCTATTCTGGTCAGCTTTTGAACAAAAGCCCACAACTTTTACTTTATTTGCACAAGATTATACTGACCGTATTGTTTTCGGATTTGAGATTCCAACTGTATGGTTTGAATCAATTAATGCCCTATTTATTATTATCTTTGCTCCCGTTGCAGCATGGCTTTGGGCAAGACTGGGTAAATCAAATAAAGACCCAAGCTATATCAGCAAATTTATTATTGCATTGTTATTCGCAGCAGGTGGCTTTCTCGTGATGTCTTTTGCTAGTCGTTTCGCAATTGCTGGTGGCCTAGTTTCACCATTTTGGTTAGTAGGAACTTTATTTTTACTTACTATCGGAGAATTGTGTTTAAGCCCAATTGGTCTATCTACCATGACTAAACTTGCACCAGATGTTATACGTGGTCAAATTATGGGTCTATGGTTTACTGGCACAGCTTTAGGTAATCTTATCGCTGGTTTAATTGGCGGGCATGTATCGGCAGATGGCATTAATCATTTACCTACCTTATTTATGCGATGTGTTTTAGCGTTAGTGATTGGCGCAATCGTGTTATTTTTATTAAAGAAACCTATCAATAGATTAATGAACAAAAGTACCAGTAAAGTTCAACCTGAGTTGGAAACTATATGAGCGTTTTAACTGTTCCAGAAAAACTTGAGAAACTTCGTGAACTCATGCGCAATCAACATGTAGATGCTTTGATTGTGATGAGTGCCGATCCACATATGTCAGAATATTTACCAGACTACTGGAAAGCAAGGCAATGGTTAAGCGGTTTTAGTGGTTCGGTTGGTACGCTCGTCGTGACCCAAAACTTTGCTGGCCTCTGGGCAGATGGTCGCTATTGGGTACAAGCCGAGCAACAACTTATTGGAACTGGCTTTGCTCTTCAAAAATTAACAAGTGATGAATCTTCAACACATCTCGCTTGGATTGAAAAGAATCTACAACCAGAATCAGTTATTGCGGTAAATGGACATACCTTATCGGTTCAGCAATTTAAGGCGCTCGAACATACTGCACGACTTAATAATTATAAACTCGAAACACAGCAAGATTTAGTCGGAGAGATTTGGTTAAACCGCCCAGAACTTCCATCAAAGAAAATTCATCTCATGCCTGAAGGGTTAAATGCCCTATCTCGTAAAGAGAAAATTCAGGCTATTCGTGAGACATTAGCTAGCAAGAATATTGCGGGTCATTTCATTTCATCTTTAGATGATATTGCATGGATCTTAAATGCACGTGGGCAAGATGTAGAATATAACCCTGTGTTCCTTTCACATTTATATATCAGTGCAAAACAAACTGTTCTTTTTATTGATGCTGAAAAAGTTGATGTAAGCGTTCAGCAAGCTTTGGCAGCCGATGGTATTGAAATTCGTAACTACGAAGATACAGCTAAGTTTTTAGCGAATATTTCTGATGCATCGGTACTTTTAGATCCAGCCAAAGTCTCGATTTTTCATGAACAAGCCATCGCAAAAGATATTCGGATTGTATATGACATCAACCCGAGTACACTTTTAAAATCGCGTAAACATGAAAGTGAAATTGCTCATATCCGTCATGCAATGGTTAAAGATGGAGTCGCTCTTTGTCACTTTTTCCACTGGCTAGAGAAAGCACTTCATCATGGTGAAAGTATTTCAGAACTTACTATTGATGAAAAGATTACAGCTTTCCGTGCTCAGCAAGATGGATTTATAGGGCCAAGTTTTTCAACGATCGCTGGCTTTAATGCTAATAGTGCTCTACCTCATTATCGTGCAACTGAAGAACACTATTCATTTATCGAAGGTGATGGGCTTTTACTGATTGACTCAGGTGGGCAATATGTAGATGGAACAACGGATATTACTCGTGTTATTTCTGTAGGCACGCCAACAGGGCAACAAAAACGTGACTACACCTTGGTTTTAAAATGTCACATTGCTTTGGCAAAAACGATTTATCCAGAAGGTTTAGCTGCTCCTCTACTCGATTCAATTTGTCGTAATACTTTATGGCAACATGGTTTAGATTATCGACATGGAACAGGCCACGGCGTAGGCTTTGCGCTTAATGTTCATGAAGGACCGCAAGTACTTTCTTATTACGCGCCTATACATGCTTATAGTAAGTTGCGTGAAGGAATGATTATTTCTAACGAACCGGGCTTATACCATGAGGGACAATATGGTATTCGCATTGAAAATCTGGTTGCTAACAAACTTCACTCTGGATTTGAAAAAACTTACGGTGAATTTTTAGAGTTTGAAACGCTGACCCTTTGCCCGATTCATTTAGATTGTATCGTTGTTGATATGCTAACTAATGAAGAGAAAGACTGGTTAAATCGTTACCATCAAACTGTTCAAGAAAGACTAGCTGAACACTTGTCTGGAGAAGTTTTAGACTGGCTGATTTATAACACTAGAGCGATTTAATCTTCTTTTTTTACTCAGGCAGAATAATTTTCTATTTTGTAATAAAAGCTATTTTGCCTGAGTTGTACTTATCTATCATTTCAAAAAGTCTCACTTTTCAAAGTTGTTTTTTCTGCAAATTTCTAACGAATGAAATAGTTAAACTGGTTACTTCTTTTTTTGCTATATTAGCCGATTAGAAAGTGGCTTCTTATTTCAAATCTAAAAGCCTTTTCTGGAAACGGGTATCAATATGGGTAACTATTTTAGTCACTTATTAAATATATATTAACTATCATGAGGTTAAGTTCATCATGCTTCTAATGATCGAAAAGAAGGATTTAAGTGCATAACAGTTCGTAACAGTTT
>NZ_JAOVFN010000040.1:0-10180 GCF_034650275.1 Acinetobacter sp. IRS14 | reverse complement strand
CTTGTGACCCCCGCATTATGAGTGCGGTGCTCTAACCAACTGAGCTACATAGCCGTAAACTGTGTGCGCATTATCTATAGTTCTGTATAGCAGGTCAAGAGTTCAAAACCATTAAACTCCATCAAATGAACAAATAAGATTCAGATCATCATTATTTGTTCATTTTTTAGCAGATTCGCACTTTAAACAATTGATCAACCAAAGAAATATATTAGAGATCTAATACTAGTTTTTTTCCTTTTGCTCTTGATACACAAATCATCATGCTCTTTTGTGAAGCCTTTTCTGCATCACTCAAGTATTGATCGAAGTGCTCTGCTTCACCTTCTAAAATGGCAGTTTCACATGTACCGCAAACCCCTTCTCGGCACAAACATTCCACATCAATATTTAATGTTTCGATGGCTTGTAAAATTGTCTGATTACTTTGTACTTCAATTTCCTGATTGGACTTAGCAAGTACCACCGTAAATGCTTCACCATCTTCTGGAACTGTTGAGGCAAATTGTTCCCAATGAATATATTCATCTCGGTAACGGTGCTTATTACAACAATCAATCACTGCATCAATCATGGGTTTAGGACCACATACATAGACATGTGTACCTTTTGGTTGTGATGAAATCAGTTCATCCAAATTTAGTGCGCAACCTTCTGAGACAACATAACTAAACACATGCTCAGCATGTTTCTGTTTTAAATCATCTAACAAAGCCGCGTGTTCAGGTGAACGGTAGGCATAATGTAGCTCAAATTCAGCACCGCGTGCTGCAAGCTCATCCATTTGTGGCAAGAATGGTGTAATGCCAATACCACCTGCAATTAAAATATGTTTATTGCCTGTTTCAGCTAATGGAAATAAATTTTTTGGTTCTGAAATCTGAATTTCACAGCCTTCACTACATTGATCATGCATAAAGACAGAACCGCCCTTACCTTCCACATCTTTACGAACGCAGACTTGGTAAGTCGATAGATCTTGCGTACAGCTCATTAATGAATAGGCATTGGAAAGCTGTTCATTCATTTTGACAATAATATGGCTTCCCCCACTAAATCGAGGAAAGTTCTGCCCATCTTGACGTTTGAACGTGAACCGTTTGATTAAAGGGGTTAGCTGTTCCACATGAGTAACAACTGCCGGGAACATTTCATAATGACTAGCCATATTAGAATCCTTCTTTTACCGCATTTTCTTATTGCTAGGGCTTATCCTTAAAGCCCTAAACACATGTATTTAATAGTCATGAACTCTTCAAGACCATACTTTGAGCCTTCACGCCCAACACCTGATTGTTTTACACCGCCGAATGGTACAACTTCATTTGAAATTGCTGTGGCATTCATACCGACCATTCCATATTCAAGCTGTTCTGACACTCGCCATAAACGTGAAATATTTTCGCTATAAACATAAGCAGCCAAACCAAAGATGGTGTCATTAGCCTGAGCAACAACATCAGCTTCATCTGTAAAGCGAATGAGCGGCGCAACGGGACCAAAAATTTCTTCTTGGACAATTTCCATCGTACGGTCTACGTTCGTTAGAACCGATGGCTCATAAAAGGTTTGTCCTAAAGCATGTTGCTTACCGCCGCAAGCAACTTTAGCTCCTTTACTTACCGCATCATCAATCAACTGCTGTGCTTTTAACACTGCTTTTTCATTAATTAATGGGCCAATTTGCACGCCATCTTCAAGTCCATTACCGACTTTGAACTTTTGTACTTCTTGTACAAACTTCTCGGCAAAAGCTTGATAAATATTGTCATGCACATAAATACGGTTAGCACAAACACAGGTCTGGCCTGCATTACGGAACTTAGCAAAAATCGCACCTTGTACAGCTTTATCTAAATCAGCATCATCAAACACAATCAGAGGTGCATTACCGCCTAACTCAAGCGCCAATTTTTTAATGGTGCTTGAACACTGCTGCATCAATAAACGCCCTACTGGAGTTGAGCCAGTGAAGGTCAATTTTTTCACTTTTTCATGTGAAGTAAATACCGAACCAATTTCCTGAGATTTACCAGTAATGACGTTAATCACACCCGCCGGAATACCTGCTTTTTCTGCAAGCTTCGCAATCGCTAAAGCACAGTAAGGCGTTTCATTAGCTGGCTTAATCACGACCGTACATCCAGCTGCTAAAGCTGGCGCTGCTTTACGGGTAATCATGGCAATTGGGAAATTCCACGGCGTAATAGCAGCCACAACACCCACAGGTTCTTTACTAATAATAAAACGCTGCTGGTTATTTACGGTTGGAATCACATCACCATAAATACGCTTACCTTCTTCGGCAAACCATTGAATAAATGATGCTGCATAACGCACTTCACCTTTCGCTTCTGCCAAAGGTTTACCTTGTTCAATGGTCATGATTAAAGCAAGTTCATCGATATGATCAAGAACCAGTTTGTACCAAGCCAATAAAATATCTGCACGGTTTTGAGCCGTTAAAGCTTTCCAACTTTGTAAAGCAGTATAAGCAGCTTCAACCGCCTGTGTAGCCTCGGCCGCTCCCATATTTGGAATTGTGCCAATTTCTTCACCTGTTGCTGGGTTAGTCACTGGAACCGTTGCATTTGACTGTGCAGCTAGCCATTGCCCGTTAATATAGGCTTGTTGCTGAAATAATTCAGTGCTTTGTAAACTCGACATATCATCTTCCTAACTGAAGAATCAGGTGTAAGTTATCTTTACACCTGAATAAATCCATTTGTTTTACTTGTGATGCTGCGCCACTAAATTTTGGAAGTAAGCAATACCATGTTCACTAATTCCTGAGCGTTGCTTGTCAGTCATAATACGGCCTTGACCACGATAACCACGTGATTTCAAACCACGTTGTACGCTTTCGACCAAGTTCAAATCTTCAGGACGGAATACATTGCGATACCACTCAATTAAGTCTTTCTGATCTTGAGTGAGTTCTTCGTTCGTGAAGTAAATATCGTAATGCTGCAAAGTCGTTTCTGCATCTACTGGGAACTCATAGATCACAGTCATGAAATTGCTGCCCGGTGGTACGTTGAACATAGTACAAGGCCAAGTCCAGAAACCATGAAATTCAGGATCTGTTATTGATGGATCAAGCTTGAATGACTTTTCTGATGAACGCGCAAAACCATACTGTAAAGTCCAGTTTTGATGTGTGGTATGCCAATATTTATCAACTTGTACCGAATCGGCAAAACCAGGATGTGCAGGCCCACAGTGATAGCACTCTAGATAGTTATCAACAATCACTTTCCAGTTTGCTGGCGTTTCTGTCACAAAACGTGCCGCCAGTTTCAAATCTTTAATCACGCTACATGCTTGATTTAAACGCTCAGCAAATTCTGGAAGTTGGTCTTCTACGCATGTCGCATTTTCATCCATATTAATGAAAACAAAGCCGGCATATTCCTCAACTTTTAAAGGCACCATGCTTGAGTTTTCTTTGTCGAAAGATTCAACATGGTCACAGTTACGTGCTAAAGCTAAACTACCATCTAGCTTAAAAGTCCAAGCATGGTATGGGCAGGTAATTACATTTTTTGCTTTACCACTGCCACTTAAAAGCTCGTGACCACGGTGTGGACATACATTATAAAACGCACGTAAAACGCTATCTTTACCGCGAATGATGACAATATTTTCACCAATTACTTTACGGGTAATATAGTCATTCGGTTGTGCCAACTCACTGCCATGTGCAACACAAATCCAGCTTTTAGCAAAGATTGCTTCTTTCTCATGCTCAAAAACTTGCGATGAAGTATAGAAAACTTTAGGAAAAGTCCATGCAACATCTGGGTTTGCACAAAAATCTTCAGGTAATTTTTCAACTGCATTCATGTTATTACTCCATTAAATTCTTTTCGTCCAAATGACTCGATATTAAATTGATGTCTTTTCGACACTACTCGACATGCGGCGTATCGCACTCAGCATGTTTTGATATAACTGTTGAACTTCTGGGCAATCACGCATAAGACGTAAACTGCCATGTAATAATCCTTTGCCTAAATGAAACTCGCTAGGAATCCCAGCTTGTTCCAATTTTTGGGTAAAAAGATAACCGTCATCACTTAAAGGGTCATATTCTGCAACTGCTACAAAACTTGTAGGCATATCTGAAAAATCAATTGCCAATAAAGGCGCTAGACGTAAATCCTGCCAATCTTGAGAGTTAGGTGCATATTCCTTTAAATAAAAATGCATATCTTCTGTTGTTAATAACGGCGCATGGGCATGCTTTTGTGCAGCTGGTGTATCAAGTGCTGTAGTTAAACACGGATAAACCAAAGCCAATCCTTGAGCTTGCATACCACTATGCTGTAGATGCACTGCAAGGGCTGCTGCTAAATTACCGCCAGCACTATCCCCTGCTAGAACGATATTTTCGCTATCGATCTGCCAAGTTGAACCATTCTTTTTAAGCCATTGATAAACTGCTAAACAATCTTCATAAGCTGCTGGAAAGCGATGCTCTGGTGCCATGCGGTAATCTACGCTAATGACAACTGCATTTAAGTCCTGACACAAATAACTAGTAATAAACTCATGTGAATCGAGCCCACCGACCATCCAACCGCCGCCATGTAAATACAACACACATGGCCAACCAGACTCAGGTCGATTTGTTTTTGGTAAATACACACAAACAGGAACTTGATGCTCACCATTTGCAACAAAGCGATCTTCTACTTCAATCTTGCCATCACGTGGCAAAGTGTAGTGTCGACACATTGCGTCATAGGCCGCACGGACTGAGTCAATATCTGCATCTGCTGGTGAATAAATGCTGCTCCAATACACAAGGCTTTGCATTTCTTCACTTAAGTCATAAGTGGTCTGTTCATGTGTAGTCATTACCGTTCCCTCTAGCTGGTTTTTCTGTCCAGTTTGATTGAGCTTGCAAGCTCAAGCTGCATCCTTTTTGCATGTTCATCTTGAGACTGGTTTAAACCAATTTCCTGATCATCATAACCTTGTTGCTCAATTAAATGCGATGGGACTTTGGCATAATCCTGAATCAGCCATTTCACTAAGCCATAGGTTTGAATCAAAATAATCACGATGAATGGTAAAGCCGTCACAATAGTCGCTGTTTTCATTGTGTCTAACGGTGCTTTACTAAAGATCATGGCAATTGGAACTAAAGTCAGCATGACACACCAGAACAAACGAGCATTTGGCGATGGATCTTGGCCTTCACTTAAACCACGTGTACATGTTGCCGAAACTGCATAACCTACCGCATCCATATGTGCTGCCAAGAACACCACCATAATGCCGAGGAAAATCCACATCATTAGTTTTCCGGCAGGTAACAGACTGAGCAATTGACCAATCGCAACCTCACCACCTTGTTGGCTTAAGATTTGCGGTACATTTACAGCCCCATGAATAAAGCTATAAACACTGTAGTTTTCAAACACACCAAAAATGAACCAAAGACCGACACTGCCACCAATCACCATGGCAAAGATCACTTCTTTAATCGTACGACCTTTAGAAACACGCGTTACAAAGAGTGCCACACCCGGTGCATATGAAATCCACCACAACCAGTAAAATACAGTCCATTCACGGGTAAACTTGCCATCACCCATTGGGTCGGTAAACAGGCTCATATCAACAAAGTTGGTTGCCATTAACCCGAAACTCATTAATGAATTATTCAAAATGAATTGAGTCGGACCAAAGCAAAGTACATAAATTGCAAATAACACAACACCTAAGCACACCAAATGGCTTAAACGCTGCATACCTTTGTCCATACCAACGTAAGAGCTAAGCGCAAACACAACCGAGACACCCAAAATAATGATGACCTTGGTCATAAAGGTATTTGGGATACCTGTGAGTTGAGACAAGATATTGGTAAATGTCACGGCAGTGAGTACCAACGAAATCGTCAAGGCACCAAACATGCAAAGCAAGAACATGAGGTCGACTAAACGTCCAACCACGCCGGTTGATTTAAAGCCTGTTACAGCCTCAATCACGGAAGCTAAACTCAACCCTTTGTTTTTTCTCACATGGTAGCTGTAGCACAAAGAAATTGATGCCAATGCATAAATTGCCCAAGCACTTAAACCTGAATGAAAAAACGAGTAAGCAACACTATATTTCAATGCTTCTGCTGATTCAGGCGGTAAGCTCAAACCCGGAGTCTGATAATAGTAAGCCCAGTCCAAAAAGCCCCAGTACAGTGTAGAAGACCCAATACCTGACAAAATGAACATAAAAATCCATGACATCGTGGTGTATTGAGGTTTCCCTTCACCTAATTTGATTTTTCCATATTTACTAAAGGCCAAACCAAAAGTAAAAATGATGGCTAAAAAAGCAAACAGTAATACTGGGGTTGTAAATACCGATGTCGTCCACTGCATCCATGTTGCAGCAATCTTTATCGACTCTTGCGAATAAATCGCCAAACCAGCAACTGAAATAAATACAAACAGTAAGCTGGTTACGGCAAGAACTTTATCCGTATAAATTTTTGTGTTTTGATTATCCATATCCATACATCCATTTTTGGATGGCGTTATTCCATAGCGAACACGTCCATTTTAATTTGGGCTACACACGATGCAATTGCATCTCCTACCTCATAAGTTTTTGCCTGACCACCGATATCAGCTGTTTTTGGCCCATTAATTAAGACATTCTCAATCGCCTGCATAATGTCCTGACCTGCTTGAATGCAGCGTTCGTCTTCTTCACCAAAGAATTCGAACATCATGGCACCCGACCAAATCGCAGCGATTGGATTGGCAATTTGTTTACCGTAAATATCTGGTGCTGAACCATGTACAGGTTCAAACAATGATGGGAATTTTCTTTCTGGGTTTAAATTCGCCGAAGCAGCTAAACCAATAGTTCCTGTACATGCAGGCCCTAAATCAGAAAGAATGTCACCAAATAAGTTCGATGCTACAACCACATCAAAACGTTCAGGCTGCAACACAAAACGAGCCGCTAAAATATCAACGTGCTGTTTATCAGCTTGAATTTGTGGATATTGTTTTGCCATCGCGTCAACGCGTTCATCCCAATACGGCATACTGACCGCAATACCATTTGATTTGGTCGCTGCTGTAATTTTTTTCGCATCACGCTGATTTGCAAACTCAAATGCATAACGCAAAATTCGATCTACACCATGACGCGTAAATACGGCTTCTTGTAAGACAAACTCACGGTCTGTTCCTTCAAAAGCTTTACCACCAATGGCTGAGTATTCACCTTCACTGTTTTCACGAACCACATAAAAATCGATGTCGCCTGGTTTTTTACCTACTAATGGACATTTCACACCAGGCATTAAGCGCACTGGACGTAAATTCACATATTGGTCAAAACCACGACGAAACTGAAGTAGCGAACCCCAAAGTGAAATATGGTCAGGCACTTTATCCGGCCAGCCTACAGCGCCAAAATAGATCGCATCGTAACCTTGCAAGGTTTCAAACCAGTCATCTGGCATCATTTTGCCGTGCTCAAGGTAGTAATCGCAGCTTGCCCAATCGAAAGCATCTAACTGAAGCTCAATGCCATGCTTTTCTGCTGCTGCCTTTACAACCTTAATGCCTTCTGGTAGAACTTCTAAACCAATGCCATCGCCTGCAATCGTGGCAACTTTATATCTTTTTGCCATAAGCTTCCTTCACACCTTCGACTAATATCCTTGTATGGCTTAAACATGATGTTTTAAGCAAAAATGATCAATAACGGAACTATCACTCCAATGGACACGGATCGTGAATAATCTACCTAACCTATCGGATTTAAAGGTTTTTTGCACAGTCGCCAAACTAAAAAGTTTTGTCGAATCTGCTGAGGAACTCGGAACATCGCCAGCTTTCATTAGCAAGCGAATTAATATTTTAGAAAACACCTTAAGCTGCAAACTTTTTCATCGCAGTACGCGTCACGTTAGCCTAACGGAAGATGGCAAACTCATCCTTGAGAGAGTTTCAAATATTCTTGAAGAATTTGATGAAGTCTGTGAACTAGTCAATAACCCGCTCAGTACGCCCACAGGTCGTATGGATATTATTAGTAGTTTTGGTTTTGGCAGAAAGCATATCGCACCAATTCTGTCTAAATTAATGATGCTTTATCCAAAGCTTCAGATTCATTTTGACACCATCGACAATACCAAAGACCTGATTCAACACAGTATTGATTTGGATATTAGAATTGGTAATGAAATTGCGCCAAACATGATTGCGAAGAAGTTAGCTTCTAATTTTCGAATTTTATGTGCAGCACCGAGCTATTTACTTAAACACGGCGTACCAGACAGCATTGAAGACTTGCAAACACATGATTGTCTGACCATTAGTGAACGTGATCAATCGTCTGTGCTATGGAAATTTAGACATGCTTCTGAAGATGTCGCGGTTCATGTCAAACCACGCTTTGTTTCTAATAACGGCGAAATTATTCATCAGCTTGCCATAGAAGGTCACGGTATTATTTTCCGATCAATTTGGGACGTTGCAGACGAATTGATTACTGGCCAACTTCAGCATATTTTGCCTGAATATTGGCAAGATGCAGACGTCTGGGCCGTTTATCCATCACGACTCAAAAGCTCGTCTAAATTACAAACTTGCATTTTGTTCATTCAAAATGAATTACTTAATCGATTACAACATGTACAAAACCTAAACCGTGGGCAACTCATTTCTCCAGCGGTTAAACGGGAACCTCCACCGGAAAAAGTATTTCTATAAAAAAAGCCCTAAGTGAAGCCTATTCACTTAGGGCAATAAATTGCTTTTAAATTTTAGAAATAATATCCAATTGAGAGATAAAATAATTTATCCCAATCATTACTACTACCTTGTGCCAAACCATTCGCACCACCTCCCACCATTGGATCATTTTTACTCATAATGTATTCACCCTGAATACCTATGGCTTTGTAATTAAAATAAACCCCAGCAATTAAACGTTCAGAGTCTTTATAACCATCCTCATCTTTAAAAAAACGACTATGGGAGATATAAGGTTTAATGTTTTCAATCTGATGGAATGGCTGAGCAAAAGTATAGTTAATTTCATTGACCAAATATTTACCTTTATTGGCGACTTGATATGGATAATCAAATGCTCCAATGGTTGAACTATGTGGAAATAAATCATCGCCATTGTTCACATCTTGTTTACCTGCCAAGAACATCCATTGCCATGCTTGATATTGCGTTTGAGCAAAAACGTTCCAAGATTTACGGTGTCCATCCACATCTGTTCTTTTATTTTCTAAGTCAGAATACCAAACTGACCCACCTAGCTCAGTCGAAAAATTTTGAGTCTTATCAATCTCAAATTTTCTAGATGCTCTCGCAATCCACATATTCTTTTCTTCAATATTGGTGCCTGTACTTAAATCATCAGCTTCAACAAAATTACCACTGTAACGGCTTGAGTCTTTTGAAGTTCCCTTATAATTTCCACCTTCAGTTGGATAGAAACCCAAGGTCAAATTATATTTATCATCTGCAAATTTATATTTGATACCCAAATTATCGATATCTTCTAAACCCACTGTATTTAAAAGTGTTTCGTAATAACTACTTCCCCAAAATTCGCCAAAACCAAAGTCAACGGGTTGTAAACCTGCCGTGATTCTCTGCTGGTCAGATAACTTATAACCTACCCATGCTTTTTTTAGAAAAATTGCATCGCATAAGCGATCATATTGATAACAACGAGCATCCGCTCCTGCAATCCAATCTGGATTTTCATAACCTAACACTAATTTAATATCGGTTAGCCGCCAGTCATCATTTTGAGAACCTTCATTTGCATCAACCACATAATCTTTATGCAAATATCGGGAGCGTACCGCGCCAGAAACTTTAAATTGACCCGAGTCTAATGTTGGATCTCCCCAACTCAAATCAGCCGCAGAAACTTGGACTCCCGCTGTTAAACTTAAAATCCCTAAAAATAATAATGACCTTTTCATGTCTTCAACATCCTTGTTAAGTGTTATAAGAACATGAAGAAATTGACGTAGACAAACAATGCCACAACTATAAAGTCGGTCTTTACAAACTGTGTTTAATCAAAAAATGAGCATAAAAAAAGACCACGCAGGAGCGTGGTCTATAAAATGGTGGCTATGACGAGACTTGAACTTGTGACCCCCGCATTATGAGTGCGG
>NZ_JAOVFN010000039.1:0-10564 GCF_034650275.1 Acinetobacter sp. IRS14 | reverse complement strand
AACAACCTAATTTTGCGCTTACTTCTAAGTTTAAATATTTCAATGCAAAAGATGATGGCAATACTTTTGATATTGATGCGCAAAACATTGGGGTGCTAGAAACGCTTAAAGTAAAAAATCACACCTTTGGCTTGGGCTACCAGCAAATTATCGGTGAATCGGCTTATCCTCTACCAGATGGTTTCTTACCAGAGACCTATTTCATTAACTGGAACGCCACTGGCTTCTTTAAAGAAGATGAAAAGTCTTACCATGTCATGTACGGCTATGACTTTAAAGACTATGTACCGGGTTTAAATGCGATGGTGAAATATGTTTACGGCCATGACTTTAAAGCAGCCAATGGCGAGAAAAACCATGAAACTGAGTCGAATGTGATTTTAAATTATGCATTTCAGCAGCCGTTCTTAAAAGGCGTGGCCCTGCAATACATTCGTATTGATTACAACGTAAAACATGGCAATGATTTTGGTGAAGACCGCCTGTTTGTAAACTACACCAAAAAGTTTTAATAACTTTTGATTCAATCTAAGCGGGCTAATTTTGGCCCGCTTTTTTATTTTATTTCGCTCATTAAAAAACGCTCTTACGAGCGTTTTTTAATTAATCTTGTTGCTTAAGCAACATGCTTTTGTACAACAATCGAACCCACTGAATAACCAGCGCCGAAAGATGAAATCACGCCATACTCGCCATTATCTACTTCGTGGCCTGTACGGTGTAAAGCAATAATAACGCCTGCTGAAGAGGTATTTGCAAACTCATCTAAAATAATTGGTGCACGGCTTAGGTCTGCATCTTTACCAGCAACATATTTCAAGATTAGTTCATTCATGTTGGCATTGGCTTGATGTAACCAGAAACGCTTAATATCGTTTGCAGTTAACTGCATTTTCTCCAACTGCGCATTAATGATTTTTGCCACTAATGGACAAACATCTTTAAATACTTTACGGCCATCTTGACGGAATAACTTGTCGTCAACCACTGCATCTTCGCTACGGTTTAAGAAACCGAAGTTATTGCGAATGTTGTTTGAAAATTGAGTAAATAAATGAATATCTAAAATTTCAAAACCAGTTTTAGTAGTCGTTTCTTCAATAATAGAAGCCGTTGCAACATCACCAAAAATGAAGTGGCAATCACGGTTACGGTAGTCTAGGTGACCCGATGTAATCTCAACGTTCACCAATAAAACACGGCGAGCACCTGAACGAATTGCATCTGCTGCTTGTTTCAAACCAAAAGTAGCAGCTGAACATGCAACGTTCATGTCGTAGGCATAACCTTGAATGCCAAGTGCTGACTGGATTTCAATCGCTACCGCCGGGTAGGCACGCTGCATGTTTGAACATGCCAAAATCACAACATCGATATCTTCAGCAGTTACGCCTGCATTTTCCATTGCCTGCTTCGCAGCAATGACGCCCCACTCTGCTTGAAGTGAAAGTTCATCATTTGAACGTTCAGACAAACGAGGACGCAAACGATTTGGATCGAGAATACCTGATTTCTCAATCACGTAACGGCGCTTAATACCAGACGCTTTTTCAATAAATTCAGCACTAGAACCACGTAATTCTTCGAGTTCACCTGCTGCAATTTTCTCTGCATTCTCTTGGTTATATTGTTCCACATAAGCATTTAAACTGTCGGCCAGTTCTTCATTAGAAATGATTTCTGTTGGGTGAAATAACCCAGTACCTGTGATACGAATGCCCATGTAAAACTCCTAAAAAAATGAATAGGGTCTGTTAATCTTTCATTTATAAATTGCGTTGTAGGCTAAACAACAGCATAAACAGACCCCGATCTATCTTAACTGATTCCCAAACGATCCCATAACTTTTGCAGTCGAGTTGGCGAAATAGGCATCTTGGTTTTCATCGGTTGAGAAAATAAAGAAATGCGGAATTCTTCCAACATCAAATACAATTCTTTGATTTTTGGATCGTTTTTGAATTTAAATACCTTGTCCATCCATGGATCGACATCATCAATAGCGGCATGATCTCGCTGTAGATTATTTGGCAATCGATCTAAACGCAATAGCAGCGCTTTTAAATATCGCGGATATTCCTGCCAAAGATCGACGGGTTGGCAATAAACAAAATTGCTAAGTGACATTAAATCTAGCTGATCTTCAATATCATCAATACTGCGTCCAAACACCCCTGCATCAAGTACTAAAAGCTGACGACGGATTTGCTGCCATTGAATATAAATATCACTTAACTGCTCAAGTGCTTGCTGACCATAACTCAAAAATTGCTTTTTGACTTGCTCGAGTAGTTTATTAAATTCATCTGCATTAATTGGCAAAGTTGTAATTGCCATTTGCAACGTAGCATAGACCAACATCTGCTCAAGCTTAGCTTTATCACCCAAAGGTGAATATGCCAAAGCAAGCGGTTTTAAAATCTGCTTTTTCAACTGACGAACTAAGTCACCCAGTTGCATATGGACCAGACGGATAATCCCTTCACGATGCTGCTTAATGGCTTCGGCCTGATCATTAAAAGTCTGTATAACAACGCCTGAGTCATCTTTAGCTTCAATTTCAGCAAAAGTTTTTGTAGGTACCAAAGCCTGATATTGTTTCACAACAACACCCGTCACTTTATGTGAAGCCTCAAAAGTAAAATTCTCAGGAAAGTCCTTAAACTCACCTTTTTGCTGTTTTACTGGGCGATGTGTTTCTACGCGGCAACGCGCTTTTAATTCAGGTAAATCGCGGCCTTTTGCAATCAACTTACCTTTTTCATCAATCACTTTAATGAAAGGCACCAGATATGGATCAATGCGTTCAAACGAGAAATCTTTGTCAGTAATTTGCTCACCACGCAAGGCAAAAGCTAAATAACTAAAGATATGTTCACGTAAATGTACTGCATCAATGCCTTGCATGAGCTTGCGAGCTGTATCAGGAATTGGCACTACATTACGACGCTTATCTTTAGGTAAAGCTTTAAGTAATGCCTCAATTAAATCTTGTCGCCAACCCGGAATTCCCCATGACCAGATATTTTCATCAACTTGAGGCAGCGCCTGCACAGGAATTTGAACAGTGGCACCATCTTCATCATGGCTCGGGTCAAAATGATATGTTGTTGCTAAACGTAGCTGCCCATTGTGTAGATGATCTGGGAATTGCTGCGTTGTTGGACGGTCATTTAGCCAGAGTGAATCATCTTCAATAAATAAATAACGCGGATGATTTGCTTCTACCGTTGCGCGCCAGTCTTCAAAACTACGACGGCTTGCGATTTCTTCAGGAATCTTAGAGGCATAAAACTGATAAATCGTTTCTTCATCGACCACTAAATCACGGCGACGCAATTTATCTTCAACTCGCTCCACTTCTTCAAGTTTAAGCAAGTTGTGTTTTAAAAATGGTGGAATCGTACCCAAATTACCAGTGGTTAATGCATCGCGTAAGAAAATTTCATGAGCAGCAGGCTGGTCAACCTTCTCAAAATTAATTAAGCGTTTTGGTTCAATAATTAAACCAAACAAAGAAATTTGAGCATACGCATTTACAATCCCAGCTTTCTTAGACCAATGCGGCTCGAAATAGTGATATTTCAATAAATCACGTGCAGCAAGCAAAATCCATTCAGGATCAATTTTGGCTAAAGTACGTAAGTACACTTGAGAGGTTTCGACCATCTCAAAAGCCATCACCCAAGAGGTATTAGTTTTGTGCAAAGTACTTGCAGGAAAAACTTTAGCCTTTTGCTGACGCACCGCCATAAAGGTATTGCGCTCATCTGTTTTATTGGCAATAAAAGACAACAAACCTGTCAGCAACGCACGATGCAAGTTTTCATAATTTGCAGCTTTTTCATTAAAGCTGAGTTTTAAACCTTCTGCTAACTCAACTAATTGCTGGTGTGTCTGCTTCCACTCACGTAAACGTAACCAACTTAAAAAATTCTGTTTGGCAAACTGACGTCGTTTATTTTCAGACATGCCAGCTTCACCTTTAGGATTTAAAGTATCCCAAAGTTTCAAATAAAACAGAAAATCTGAATCTGCTTCTTTGAACAAAGCATGCTTTTGGTCAGCCTGCATTTGTTTGTCTGCTGGGCGCTCACGTGGGTCTTGAACAGCTAAAGCACTCACCACAACCAAAATTTCTTTAAGTACACCAAAATGAGCACCGCCAACAATCATACGAGCGAGTCGTGGGTCAATCGGCATACGTGCCATCATTTGCCCGACTTTAGTCAGCTCATTTTTCTTCTCGTTAAGTGCCCCTAACTCAATGAGTAACTTACGACCATCATTTACAAGACGGAAATCTGGTGGCTCAATAAAATCAAAGTTTTCTAGCTCACCCAAACCTAAACTGTGCATTTGTAAAATAACAGAAGCCAAGTTTGTTCGTTTAATTTCAGGTTCGGTAAATTCAGGGCGGCTTAAGAAGTCTTCTTCGCTATATAAACGAATACACACACCCGCCGCAATACGACCACAACGCCCTTTACGCTGATTGGCAGCAGCTTGAGAAATTGCCTCAATTGGTAAACGTTGCACACGTGAACGGTAGTTATAACGAGAAATACGGGCAAAACCGCTATCAATCACATAACGAATATTTGGAACTGTCAGTGCAGTTTCGGCCACGTTGGTCGCAATAATAATACGACGGCCTTTTCCACCTGGACTAAAAATCTTTTGTTGTTCAGAAACAGCTAAGCGCGCATACAAAGGTAAAATTTCGGTATGTCTTGGTCCGTACTTTTGCAAGGTTTCCTGCAACTCACGAATTTCTTGTTCTGTACTTGAGAAAATTAAAATATCGGCATGTTCGGGGTGACCTTTTGCTTCGGCATCAGCAAAGCATTCTTCAACTGCCTGTACGACTGCTCGAGGTAAGTTTTCTTCGAAATCATCAAACTCATCGTCGTCACTGCCGCCAATATTCATTTCTGAAATTGGGCGATAAAGCACTTCGACCGGATAACTACGCCCTTCCACTTCAAAAACAGGTGCATCATTAAAGTAGTTACTAAAACGATTTACATCTAAAGTTGCCGAAGTCACAATCACTTTTAGATCTGGGCGTTTTGGCAGTAACTGCTTTAAATAACCCATAATAAAATCGATATTGAGTGAGCGTTCATGCGCTTCATCAATAATGATTGTGTCATATTTAGACAAAAAGCGGTCATTGCCTAACTCAGCAAGCAAAATACCATCGGTCATTAACCGTACAATTGAATCTTGCGAACCTTGTTCATTAAATCGGATTTTAAAACCAATCGATTCACCAAGCTTTTCTCCGACTTCGTCTGCAATACGCTGAGAAACACTACGTGCAGCTAAACGACGAGGCTGTGTATGACCAATCATACCTGTTAAGCCACGGCCTGCTAACATTGCAATTTGAGGAAGCTGAGTGGTTTTACCTGAACCCGTCTCACCTGCCACAATAATGACCTGATGTTTTTGAATCGCATCAATTAAACGGTCAGCATATTGAGAAACAGGTAGTTCCTGATTCAGTTTAATTTTAGGGAGACGTTCAAATCGCTGCCTTACTTTGGCATTCGATTGTTCAAATAATTTTTCAATCTCTGCTGTATTGGCTTTTTTATCTTTACGCAAACGATTTAAACGGTAACGATCTCTTGCCATTACCCACTGATCAATATTTAAATCATTCTGCACAGACAAATTTTCCTGAAAATACAACAATCCTCTATTTTACGCTCTAATGCCCTTCAGGTAAAACACTTGGTTTTTTATATATTTTTAATTTTTTAAAATTTTACCCTTGAATTTTGACTAAGTAGACTTCATGTTGTTATGCAAGTTTCTTTTACTATAACTGTCATTTGATTTACATGTTTTTGCAGTCAAATCGAATACAGTGTTTGGGGACTTAAAAATCGTAAATTTATCACTTATTCAATTTTCCGATTTTAGTCATGTAAAAATACTATTTCCCCAATAAAGAATTTTTATTTATTCTACATCTCGTAAACAAGTTTAAATATAAACCTCAATCATGGAGACAATGATGAGCTTGATTAATACTGAAGTTAAACCATTCCAAGCAACTGCTTACCACAACGGCCAATTTGTTGAAGTTAACGAAACTAACCTTAAAGGTAAGTGGTCTGTTGTATTCTTCTATCCAGCTGACTTCACTTTCGTTTGTCCAACTGAACTTGGTGACTTAGCTGACAACTACGCTGAATTCCAAAAACTTGGTGTTGAAATTTATGCTGTATCTACTGATACACACTTCACTCATAAAGCTTGGCACGACACTTCTGAAGAAATCAAAAAAATCCAATACCCATTAGTTGGTGACCCAACTTGGACTCTTTCTAAAAACTTCGACGTTCTTATCGAATCTGAAGGTTTAGCTGACCGTGGTACTTTCGTTATCGATCCAGAAGGTAAAATCCAAATCGTTGAACTCAACGCTGGTGGTATCGGCCGTGACGCTTCTGAACTTCTTCGTAAAGTAAAAGCTGCTCAATACGTACACGCTCACCCAGGTGAAGTTTGCCCAGCTAAATGGAAAGAAGGCGAAGCTACTCTTGCTCCATCTATCGACCTAGTTGGTAAAATCTAATTTTTTAGATTAGACCAATACGTCTGAAAACCACCCTTTTTAGGGTGGTTTTTTTATTGGTTATTTTTATAAATCTAAGCCCTATTCTCTGCTCAAATTTTATAGCTAATTTTTTACAATTCTTATACTTATAAATTTATAGCAATATTCATTTATGAATTGTAAGCCTGCTTAACTTAGAGTACTGTCGAATTATGAAACAAAAGAGCTGTATGTATGTATTAAAAGATCAAACAAAAGTAGGAGTAGTTATATGGAAAAATCTGTTGTTGTAACCTCTTGGAAATACGATGTTTCTTCACGCTATTTAAAAATTTTCTATAGCAATGGCTCAGGTGAGCTCTACCATCCAGTTCCAGAGTTTATCTACAATAATTTGTTACGTACCAATGATAAAACTGCATTTGTTCACAAATATCTTGAGTTTGATCTGCATTTTAACAGACTCCGTATTTCTGCTTAATCATAAAAAATCAGCCCGCTGGGGCTGATCTGTTTTATATCTTTTGGCTATTAAGCTGCGTCATTTTGACCAATATATTTCTCTAGCATTTTTTCCTTCACATCAACATGCATATTGATTTTACTAAGGTCACCCTTATAGTGCTCGACAACACGATTATCCATAATTCTCGACCACCAAGATGGAATAAATGCAGGCAAAATCATTGCACCATAACCTGCTGGTAATTGCGGCGCATCTTCAAAGTGACGTAAGGTCTGAAAGCTACGAGTTGGATTGGCATGATGATCTGAATGGCGTTGTAATTGATACAAAAATAGATTGGTCACCACATTATTATTGTTCCAGCTGTGCTCTGGCAAAGTGCGTTCATATTGGCCATTTTCTTTCTTTGCACGCTTTAAACCATAATGTTCAATGTAATTCACCGATTCAAACAAAGTTATTGCATACGCAGCTTGAGTAACTTGAAATGGAATCGAACGCGCACCAAATTTCGCAAACATGGCTGCATGGTACACAGCCGACATTGCCCAGCCATGAATCAGCTCATTTTCCTTACAGAAGAAAGGCAATTTCTTACGTTCTAAACGATTTTTTTCAATTTCAATCGCCGATTTAAAGCTGCCAATTACAGTCCGCGGTAAAAATTTCCAAAAGGTTTCACCAAATTGTGAAGATGCTGGGTCTTCAGGTGTCGCTACTCGACGGTGGTGTCCATAAGGGTGTTCAATTCGGAAATGGTTATAACCCGATGGTGCTAACGCTAAATGCGATAAATAATGTTCAAGCTGCCCATTCTTGTGGCTAAGTTCATGTGCCGTATTAATGGCAATCCCATTGACCATTCCCACCAAAGTTCCAAGTAAAACCTGATCAGCAAGAGGTGTATTTTTACGACTGGCTAAATATGTTCCATAGATATTGGTCGCATATTGCAAAGGAATAAAAAGTTTAACAATGCGAGCGTAATAAGGATCCGCTTCTAAATCCGCGATTGCGTCTAATGGCGGATTTTCCTTGTCTTCCCCAATCAGTTTATCCAATGCTGGAATAACGCCATGAATAAATAATGGCCCAAATGAAGCAAAGAACTTTTTAGTTTTTTTAGGACCAAATTGATAGCCTACTAGCCCACCCATTGCAATGGTCGGTACAGCCAAACCCAATAGCCATAAATGACGTTTTTTATCCTTAAATGTTGTTGTCGCTTGCTCGACATCCAGTTGAGTATGCATATTCATTAGAGACTCCAATCAAACACAAAATGTTTTGCTTGAATTGATTGTGCTCGTTCATAGTCCCTCTATATTATCATTTTAAGACTTGCTATTATCATTTTAAGACTTTGCTGAGTTTTTCTTGTGCAGAAGCAACAGATTCCTGTTATTCCATCACGTTATTATTTACGGCTGATTGAAATTTTAATCGGCATGCATCAATACGATAATGATTTATTGACCGCATTCCAGCAAGAACTGGCAAAAACAGACTTATTATCAATTCAACAAATTGAACAATTCATTGAGATGGGTTTAAGTCTGCCCAACACTCAAGACTTAGCCTTTGAACTGGGTAAAAATATCAAACTCAGCTCACATAGTCTGGTCGGCTATGCGCTAATGACCAGTCCTAATTTAGAACATGCACTTAGGCTCATTGCACAATATTTTAGACTGATTATGCCCAGTTTTAAGCTCAGCATTCAGTTTCCAACCAAACAGCAAAAGGTTGAACTATTATTTGAACCGATTTTGCAGATGAATAAGCAATGTTTGGCCTTTCATATTGAAGCGATTGCCGTGGCGTTTTACTACAGCCTGTTAGAATTGGCTGGTCAGCAATTACAACGCTACCAAGTGTATTTGAGTGTTCCAGAGCCGAGCTATCAAGAACGTTACATATCCTTAGTAAAAGCTAATTTTCACTTTAACTATACGTGGCTTTCAGGTATTCGCGTGGTAATTGATCAGCAACAATTAGCACTACCCTTGCCTCTAGCTGATGCACATAGTTTAAAAATAGTTGAACAACGCTGTCAGGAACAAATCCAGAAGATCTATCATCAAGGTGAAATTGTTGAATGGGTCAGTATGATGCTGCGACAAGCCAATCAAGTCCCAACCCTAATGGAATGTGCCAAAGTATTAAACATTTCGACCAAAACCTTGCAACGCTATTTACAGCAACAAGGCGTTGAATTTCAAAATTTAAAGCAACAGATCAGCACTGAGCGTGCCATTGATTTGTTAGAGAACTCTACCTTTACCATTACCCATATTGCCTATGAACTGGGCTATTCTAATCCTGCCAATTTCACCCGTGCATTTAATAAAGTACAGGGCTGTAGTCCACAAGCTTATCGCCAAGAATATATCAAGAAAGCGAATCTACTTTAAAACCACCAGACTTAAACCTGCGCCTACCGGCAAAATACTACTCATAAAATTTTCATCTTTTTTAATTAAAGATAAGAATGAACTTACTTCAGCCGCATGTGAAATCACCTTATCAATAATAAGAACACCACCTTTGGGCTTCATCAGACGCTTTAAATCCGGCCAATAATTTTCGTAAGCATTACGCTCAGCATCTAACAAAATAAAATCGAACGTTTCATGAGATTCTTTTAAATAATCGGCTGCATCCCCTATCCAAAAATCAACCACTTCATCTAATGCTAATTCAGTCGCATGGCGTTTCGCCTCGGTACTACGATTGGCATCAATCTCAAGTGTCGTTACTTTTCCGTGAGTCGATAGTGCAGCCTCAGCAAGCCATAGCGTAGAATAACCCGTTGAAGTACCAATTTCTAAAATTGATTTGGCTTGCTGCATTCGGATAAATTGCGATAGAAGTTTTGCAGATTCAGCCTCAATATTTCGATAGCGTAGCAAGCGATCTGACTGCTGGGCATCATGTCGTTTAAAGGTGTCATATAAATCTGCAACTCTTTGTAAGAAAAAAGTATTTGGCATATCTTCACCCTTTAAAATCGTTATTTTATATGACAACCGTTTGAGTTAAGTACTTTGAATTAACTTGAATCGCGGCACGATACTTCCGTCAGCAATTTGAACCGTTTCAGTAAACATATCAAGCGGACGTACCCAAGTTGAATAATCACCATAAAGACACTGATAAACCACGAGTTGCTCTTCAGTCTCACTGTGTTTTGCCACAGAAAAAACTTGATAGAGATTACCTTTATAATGCTGATAAATGCCGCGTTGCAATGACATGAAAGTACCTTTTAATGTTATGACATAAAATCTTTACAGCCATATAACATATATAAATTTTTAAACACTTTCACTTTAAAAGATAAAAAAGAGTAATAAAGACGACCTAAAGACAAATTCCACTTTAACTTCTTGATATTATTTATAAGTGCCAATCAACATTCAAAAAACCGATTAAATCTATAAAAACATACTGTTTCACCTATTCTGTGTTTTAACGTACTATGCATCTATTGAAAGAATTTGGATGCATTGGAGTAAAAACAG
>NZ_JAOVFN010000038.1:0-12198 GCF_034650275.1 Acinetobacter sp. IRS14 | reverse complement strand
CCGACGAGGGTGTGAGTCCTCCGTGAGTTCGAATCTCACCGCTTCCGCCAAATTCGAAAAGCCCCTGTTAAAAGCAGGGGCTTTTTTTTATCTATGCTTTTACCCCCAAATAACACACATCAAAATGTAGGTGTATTAATTCTTAGTTTATTAAAGGTGGAAAAATGAAAATAAAAAACTACACACCAACTAAAGGTTTTATATGGATTTTGCTTTTAATTATTTTTATAGCATGGCTTGTATATAAATGTGTTCCTTTAACAGAGAAAGATCAAGATGCTCTTATTCATTCAAATATGGAACGGGAAAGGATTAGGCTAGCTGAAGAGTTTGACTCTTATACACAAGAAGACTTCGCACGACTACCAAAATTTGAGTCTCGTAAATATTTTTTAATAAAACGTAATGGTCGTTTTTGGTTAATACCAAGAGAGTATTATGGTGCTAATGGTTTTACTATTAGAGTTATAGATATAGATAAACTAATAGGGAAAAAGTGGGAAGGTGATATTGTGGTGGAAGGTGGGTTTCGAGTTTTTATGTATTCACCACAATATTATAATCGTAAAGCTGATTTTTTGAGTGGTGATGTGGCATGTAAATCAAATACATTTAGAAAACTTTTTACGTGGAATGAGGTAATTATTAATATTGATGCTAATACCTATCCTAAAAAAATTACAGATAATCAATATTTAGATATTTGTCTAACTGCATTAAAAATTTTAAATGAAGAAGTAAAGGAAATACATTTTGTTAATTAATATAATATAATTTTAGTAAATTTCATCTAAAAATTATTTGAATATATATTGTATTTACTCATCAAATCATTACAGTAGATATTGTTAGGCTCTAATTTTTTACTATTTCAGGCTCAGTGTTTTCACTAGACCCATTTTAATTTTTTTGGAATGGTTTTTTATTTTAAAAATGCCTTTTGAAAAATTTATTTTATCTCAGCTTAAATGGTTAGATTAAAATCAATTCGTAAAGTATTTATTAAGAATGAGGTGATCGGCGTTACCTATAAAGATGTGCAACATCGAGTTGATGAGTGGCTATATTTGAACATGAAATTAATAAAACCAGTAAATTCACTGGCTTTATTTAAGGCAAATATTACTTAACACTCGCTGTAACCATCACCTCTACTAATACTTGCGGACGTGCCAAATCTGCTTGAATAGCCGCACGTGCTGGTGCTGCACCATCTGGTAACCACGCTTCCCAACATTCATTGAACACTGCAAAATCTTCGGCAATATTTTTAATCCAAATTTGTGCAGTTAAAATACGGCTTTTATCACTACCAGCTTGTTCTAGTAAAGCATCAATTTTTGCCAGAACTTCTAAAGTTTGCTGCTTAGCGTCAGCATCTAAAGCTGTTGGCACTTGACCCGAAACATACACTAAACCGTTATGAAGCACGCAGCCTGATAAACGTGCATTCGTATCAATACGTTGAATGTCATGACTCATTTTATTTCTCCAGAGATAAACCATCTAATGTAATTGGTGAGGTTGCTTGGCTAATTAATTGACTAATGACCATGGCACAACCAGCAGCCAATGTGAAACCTAAACTACCTTGGCCAATATTTGCCCATAAATTCAAATATTTCGTACGACCCAAAATGGGTAAACCTGTAGGGGTGGATGGACGTAAACCACTCCATTCTTGTGCAGTATTTACACCCAATAAATCGGGAAATGTTTTTCGTACCGTATCTTTCAATGCATTTATACGTTCTTTTCGAATGTAGATATCTTGATAGCCAATATCGACCATTGCCGCAATGCGAAGCTGATTTCCCAATTTCGCATATACAATTTTATTTGCATAATCGGTCACGCTCATATTGGGTACAATATTGGCTTTTTCTGGGAAGGGTAAAGTCAGGCTATATCCTTTTAATGGATAAACTGGGACTGAAATACCCGCCATATTAAAAATTGCAGTACTGCCATTGCCCGCAGCAACGACAAATTCATCTGCTTCTATACGTCCTTGATTTGTTTCAATCGCAATAACTTTATTATTTTCTGCAAAAAAATCTGTCACTTCATGTGTATATAAACATGTGAAGTTACTACTCTTTTCTAGTGCTTTATACAACGCTAAACAAAATTTGTAGCAATCTGCTGTTTCATCATCAGGTGTGTAAATTGAACCCACTAATGTAGATTCAATACCTTTCAATGCTGGTTCAAGTTGAACAGTTTCTTCAGGTGACAGTACTTTTTGAACATTTGGATCTATCCCTGTTGCTGCTTTTCTAAAAGTTTTTTCATCACGATGAATAATCATTTTTCCCGATTTTACCCAGTCAAAATCATCAATTTCATCACGCCATTTAGACATAATACTTTGACTATAGAGAGATAACCGTAAAATATGACTGCCGTTCACAATGTTATCTTTGCGATTACATGCCATGAGGAATTGGAATAACCACGACCATTGAAGAGGTGAAAAATTCAATTTAAAGTTTAAAGGCGAATGAGCTTTTCCTAACCATTGCAGCGCCTGAAACGGCACGCCCGCATCTGCTAAAGGTGCAACATAGCGATAACTGAGTTGACCACCATTTGCAAAACTTGTCTGGCAACCAATCTGGTCTTTTTCTTCCACTATTGTGACTTGATGACCCGCGTGAATAAGTGCATAGGCTGTACTTAAACCAATGACTCCACCACCAATGACAACGACATGTTTTTTCATTCTTCCATGCTATATTTGCAACACACATTTGTATTAAAGAAGAAGAAAAAGAGTTAAACAAATGAGTTTTTACGTAGTACTCATAACTTTTAGTTAATCGACGGCGTCATCGAAGCAATTTCTCTTTTAATCAATTCAATAAAATCTTCAGTCGCTTTGGTCGTACTTACATTGGCATTTTTTAAAATATAAATTGTGGTATATAAACTTGGTTTTATTTCATGAATCATATGATTTGGTAAGGAGTGTGCAGCAGTATAAATATCGGTAATGCTACACCCTAAACCTTCGCGTACTAGTTCACTCGCCATATAGTAGGTTTGTACATTCACAATACTTTTATTAAATGTTCTGTACTTTTTTACGACTTGCATAAGGGAATCTGAGTAGGGTTGAATCCACCTGTTTTCATCAATTAAATGAATATCTTGTTTTGATTCAATAGGCTGAGAATCGATGTAAACCAGAGGAATTTCCAGAACAGGTGTGGCAATAATGCCATGCTGAGTATGGGGCTGGAATGTTACCGCAATATCAATTTCACGTCTTAATAATTTTTGCTCTAGTGCTTGAGTATGATCGGTACCAATATTGACAAAAACATCAGGGTATTTTTTTAGAAATTTTGCAGTTAATTTGGGAATGAGGCTCAAACCTAAACTGGGTAAACATCCGAGTGTGATTTGACCTTGGGTATTTCTTGCTAAATTATCCGTCAACTTATTTAGTTCATTTATTTTTTCATAAATTGGCTTAATTTCATCATATAAAATATAGGCTTCTTTCGTGGGTTGTAATTTTCCTTTGACCCGTTTAAATAGAGCAAAACCAAGGCGTTGTTCAGCATGTTTGAGCAATTTACTTGCCGCAGGCTGTGAAATGCATAACGATGATGCTGCTTCTGTGAGGGAACCAAAAAGCATGACTAAATAGAATATTTCTAGGTGTCGAAGATTCATAAATAAGCACATAACTAATAGTTATAGGTAATCTATTAGAATTCATTATTTAATGTCAATGAACCCTTGTAAATTGGTGAGAAATTCAATGCCCAATGATCAAGGAGTGATACATATGTCAGTTGAGCAATCTTCTATAACAATACCTAATATAAGGACACCTAAAAATATTGCCCTTATCACCATTATTATTTTTAGCTTAGCTTTAGCATTTTATGCAAAAGGCCTACCGATAGAGGAGGTCGGTTTAATTGGGTTATTGCCTATTTTTGCCTTGGCGCTTTTAACTGTTATTGGTCTCGATATTGTTCTGGCAGTTATTATTGCTATTGTCATTAGTGTGATCATGACATCCACCAGTGTATTTGAATTAGGTGGAATTCTTGCAAAGTCTACGGGCTCATTTATTGCGACTGTAGGTCTTATTATTATGTTGGGAGCCGGGGTTGGTGAAGTTGCCAACCGAACAGGTGCAGCGAAAGAATTGGTCAAATTTATTGTCAATAAAGTTGGGCTTTCAAGTATTCCTCGAGTCAAACTTGGCATCATGATTTCATCAGTTGTTATTTGTGGTTCATTGGGTACTATGGCAGGTGGTAATGCTATTATTGTTGCTGTCATTATTCCCATTGCTGCGGCAGTTGGTTTAACACCGCCTACAGTTGCATTACTTTTGATGACAGCAGGTTCTGTCGGTCTCTTTATAGGACCTTTTACACCAAGTACAGTGACTATTTTAGAGTTGGGAGGCTTGACCTACCCGCAATATTTGAGCACTTGTGCCATCCCTATGAGTGTTGTCACCCTTCTTACAGGTTGGTTCATGTCTGGCTATATTCAAAAGTGGACTTTTGGAAAATATACCTATAATGAAAATTTCTTAGAACCTTCTGAAAAAATAGAAAGTGCCTCTGAAGTGAAAAGAAGTAAACGTGCAGCGATTGTATTTATTGGCACAATTATCGTGATGGCAATTCTTGGAATTATTTTTAAAGCAGGCTTTAGTTTTGCAATTATTGTGATGCTTACTGTTGCCACATTAACTGGGTTAGTTGCGGGGTTTAGTCCTAAACAAATTTTGGAAGCACTCTATGAGGGATGCGGTAAATTAGTATGGATGTTTATTCTTTACTGGTTATACAATCCAATTTTAGTTCTTGTTGAAAAACTCAATGCTTATCAAACACTGTTAGATAATGCGACACCGTATTTGGTCGACTTAAGTCCTGCTATGCTGTGTTTTGGTATTTTCTTATTTAATATTGTGGGGCATATTCCAGGGGCAGCTGTTGCACAAATGACTTTTACCAATAAAATTTTTGGACCAATTTTACTGGCAAATGGCGTTCCACCTGTTGCGGTTACAGCAGTTTTATTATCAAGCTCCCAAGTAGACTGGTTTGGTCCTTTCCCATCTTCTGATATGTTTGGTCAAATGGGCTTAGCTCGTTCAAGTCAGCTGAAATACATGCTATATGGTGGTTGGGCCATAGTGATCGCAAATATTCTACTCTTTGCAGTATTGTTTCAGATTTTGAATTAGCCCCTACAAATTAAAGCTATTTCTTATTTAAATGAATTTTAAAAGCCTTTTGAACTAGAAAGTTTAAGGGGCTTTTTTCGATGATAACAACTTAGCCTAAGCTAAGTAAGATTTCAGAATTTAATCTCTTAGCTTTTAACAAGAAGAAGATTTTTGCAGTCCAATCTAATCAATTTTTAAATATTATAATTTCTGATATTTTTTAAGAGGTAATGATCTTTATCTTTCTCAATTATGAAATTAAAGTTAGCTTTTCGCATGGAAATTTTTTTTAAGGTTTGAACTATTTCATAGGGAATAGGAGAATATTTCTTAATACCATTAATTTCATAAAACCCTTTCGACTTTCCATTATCTGTTTTTATACCATCTAACTCTCCATAAACGATTGTGACTTCTCTTTTATATTCCATTAAAAAAAGCCAAATCGATGATGAGTAAAAGCTATAAGGTTTGGAAATTTCATCCTTAAATTCATTTCCATACATTTTTTTGATTGCTTGATCTGAATATATCGCTGGGCATAATAGAATCAATCGATCAATTTGAAATTTTTTAGCTAAATTAATTGCAATATAACCGCCTAAACTATATCCAATGACAATATCCACTTTTTTTAGAAGGCTGTAAAAAACCATACTTTCATTTATGTTCTGAGATAAAGATGACTGTGTTTCACTCGTATTATTTAAACCACTTAAATTGAATGAAAGCGTTCCAATATTTTTACTTCTAAGTAGATTTTCTAAAGGGCTTAAAGAACTCAAATCAGAGTTGCCGCCATGTATCAGTAAAGCTATTTTTTGCGGAAAACCATCACAATAATTAAATTTAGCTTCTAATTCATAAGTACCAAAGTCATGTATAAAAAAGAAAGAATTTTCATTTTCAGTAGGATCATTTTTTAGCTTATGTATTGGAAAATTTGTTAGATTAGAAATCGTATTGGAAAAATATCTATCTACAATCGATATCATGTCTTGCTTTTCCATAACTCATAATTCCTATTGATCGTGTTAATAATATTCGTTTATATAAAGTACAATTGAAATAATGATTACTTCATAATTTTATTTTAAAAGTATAGCTCATAGAATTTTAATAAATAAAAAAAATCTGCTTAAAAAATTAGAAATTGAACCAGAGGCCTAGGTCTATCTAAAAAATATATTCTGTAGGGATTTGCCAATGCTACTAATAAAATCTAAATGTTATATTTATTTTAGACTCTTGATCATTTGGTTTCTAAATTTTCCTTTATTTATTAGAATCTTGAACTGTGAAGATATATCAATTTTTATTAAAAATCTGCTTTATAACTTTTATAGACTAATTTAATACTTAATGTTGTGAAGTTTTTACTTACATGATCTAAAAGAGTTTTAGAAGCAATATTATGTTCAAAATGGTTATTTGCTTTAAATGTATGTAGTAACTATTTAGCTGTCAAAAATATGTAAGTAATAGGATAAAAATGTTAGAAACTGATGTTTTAATTGTTGGAAGTGGTCCAGCAGGTTCTTCTGCTGCACTTATGTTAAGTAGTTATGGAATTAGAAATATCATAATAACTAAATATAGATGGCTGGCAAACAGTCCGCGTGCCCATTATATCAGTCAAAGAACTATGGAAATTGTTCGAGATTTAGGGATCTCTGATGAAGTAATCGCAAAAGCAGCACCAAAAGAAGTTATGGGAGATGTTGTTTATTGCACATCTTTAACGGGTGATGAAATTGGACGCTTTCCTTATGGAATGAATCATCCAGAAAGAATGTCTGAGTATGCTAAAGCGAGCCCCTGTGAACAGTGCGATCTTCCTCAACATCTATTTGAACCTATTTTACTTTCAAATGCAGCATCACGAGGGAGTCATCCAAGATTTGATACGGAATATTTATCTCATGTACAAGACGAGGATGGTGTAATAGTCACTGTTTTAGATAGATTAACTAAAGAAACATACTTAATCCGCTGTAAGTATTTAATCGGAGCTGATGGTGCAAGTAGCCAAGTCGTAAAAGATTTAGATTTACCTATGGCAGGTAAAATGGGGAAAAGTGGCAGTATCAGTATTATTTTTAAAGCCGATTTAACCAAATACGTCTCGCATCGACCGGGATACCTTTGGTGGATTATACAACCTGGAGCAAATATTGGCGGAATCGGGTTAGGTTTGTTGCGTATGGTCAGACCTTGGAATGAATGGCAGATTGTTTGGGGATATGACATTGAAAAAGAAGAACCATCTCTCACTGATGATGAGGCGATTGCAATTTGCAAGCAGCTTATTGGCGATAACGACATTGAAATAAACATAAGTAGTAAGTCGTTATGGACAGTAAATGAAATGTATGCAGAGCAATATTCGAAAGGTCGTGTTTTCTGCATTGGTGATGCTGTCCATCGTCATCCACCTTCGAATGGACTCGGTTCAAATTCATCTATACAAGACGCTTATAACTTATGTTGGAAATTAGCATTTGTATTAAATGGCAAAGCGGGTAGTGGTTTATTAGACAGTTTTAATGAAGAAAGAGCACCTGTTGGTGAGCGAATTGTTAAGCGAGCAAACCAAAGTGTTAGAGAGTTCTCTACAATATTTTCTGCTTTAGAGTTAGATGGAAAGTACAGTACAGAGACGATGCAGGGAAGTATAAATGCCTTAAGCGAAGGTAATGAAAAAGGTGCTGTTAAACGCCGTGATTTAAGATCTGCAATTGAATATAAAGCTTATGAATTTGCTGCCTTAGGCGTAGAAACGAATGTACGGTATTATTCATCTGCAATCATTGGAGAAGAGTCTGCTATTGAAAATAAAATAGATTCTAGTAGAGATGAAGATCTTCATTATTATCCTTCATTTACTCCTGGCCATAAACTCCCTCATACATGGTTAGTCAAAAATCATAAAAAAATCTCAATTTTAGACTTAATTGGAAATGGAAAGTTTACGCTATTCTGTTGGTTGC
The DNA here is from genome assembly GCF_034650275.1 of Acinetobacter sp. IRS14. Taxonomy (NCBI): domain Bacteria; kingdom Pseudomonadati; phylum Pseudomonadota; class Gammaproteobacteria; order Moraxellales; family Moraxellaceae; genus Acinetobacter; species Acinetobacter sp. IRS14. Next base: position 3,999 of record NZ_JAOVFN010000038.1, on the reverse strand, counting down.
AAGGTGATAAATGGAAGCTTGCTTTAGATAACCTGAATAGAGAGCTTAACTTGGATATTAACGTTATACAGGTAGGCCCTAAAAGAGACGTTGAAGACTCTTATGGAGAACTTTCTCGCTCTTGGGGTAATGATGAAAATGCTTGCATAATGATCAGACCAGATGGTTATATTGCTTGGCAAAGCAACAAAATTGAATCAGCGGAAAATGAATTGCACAAAGCCATGTCATCAATACTTCATTTGAATTAGTATTTCACTGTTTCACCAAATTCGAAAAGCCTCTGTTAAATGCAGGGGCTTTTTTATGTGAATATTTTTAGTACTTAGAAGCCTATATAAAAATTTGGATTGAGTGGCGGCAGAATTAGATTTCAGTTTAATTTTATATTTTGTAGTTAATCGCATCCTCATAATGGTCAATATCTTGTTAATCGTTTGAAGAATTCTTTCGAGTCAACTATTGCTGCTGTATGTATAATTATGGGTAGAATAGCTCCTTATAATATAAACCCCTTTGCATCACTAACTTGCAAAGTAAAATCGCCTGTTATGTACCAAATTTAAATTAAGAGATATGGATAATTCATGAATTTAATAAAACCTAGTAGTAAGTTCTTTCTTGCAATTTTTCTTATGATGAAGCTTTCAAACACATATGCAGCAAAAATACAGGCTGTAGATGCTGAAGTACAGGAGAGTGCTGTAGATGTAATGGAAGCTGCTGGAGCAGAAGCTGTAGGTGGGCAAGAGGATATATGTCGTGCTGACGAGGCGTGTGATGTTGCATCTGCTGTTTCTGAGGATGAAATGTACGGTGGGATTCAACAAGAATATGTCGTAAAAGGCTGTAAGGTAACAATCTACAACGATGGGCCTGTGAAAATGGTCAATGTAAAGACGGATCAACCATGTGATGCTCCACTTCCTAAAGACCATAAATTTTCTAGATAGACTCTGTGAGCCTATAAATTATTTTGAGTGCCTTTAAAAAGTTTTGGTACTTGGCAACTCATATGGAAATTTGGATTGAGTTAAGCAGATTGAGATTTCAGCTTAACTTTATATTTCATAGTGTCTTGAGAATGAATCCTCACTTTCTACTATTTAATCTTTAGCATGTTGTTTTTTCTCAAAATCATGAACCATTCGAATACGCTCTTCAGTTGCAGGATGAGAAGATAAAGTATCAAGAACAGCTGTAGATAGTTTATTAGCTGAAGATTCTTCTTGAGAAGCTGGTGGGTTGGACTGATTTTTTTTATCGATACCTTCTTCTGTTGTATCGCTTAAACGTTGTAAGAAATTTGCGAAGTGCGAGACTTCTATATGCTTCCTATCCATCAGCTGTAAAGCATATAGATCGGCTTCGGACTCAAATTTACGTGAGTAATTTGCACCTATCATAGCGGCAGGTAAGGAGGTAAATAAGTCTGAACTATCTCCTGTCATTGCAATGTATAATATACTTAGGCCTAAACTGGTTAACCCTTGTTGCAAACTATGGCGATAAACCAAATGGCCTTGTTCATGGGCTAATACGCCTAAGATTTCCTGATTCGTATGTGCCAATTTGATTAGTTCATCTGTGATGATGATCGTATTATTAGGTAATGCTACAGCATTTGCTCCTAAATGATCGCCTTTACGGAAGACTAATTTGGCTGGTTTGTTTTCAGCAACAGTATTCAAATACTGTTTAGTAATTTGGTCTTTTTGAGTTTGTGCTAATTGGCTGGGTGCAGTCCAATTATTTAATACATAATTCTCAGCTTCATCACCTAGTTTCTTTAAAGTATTTTCAGGTAATTGAAAAGCAAGATAATGGGATGTGGCTGGAACACCCCATTTCACTAGACTGATCGCAAAAGTAATCACAAAAATTACACTAAAAAGAATAAGACTCGGAGAGCGTTCAAGTTTCCAGATCGAATATTGAATCTTTTTAGTTGTGTAATTAAACCATTCTGGTAATGCACTATGAAATTCAATCCGTGCATCATCAGATAATTCAATCACTGGGTGTAACTGTCCCAGCGCACCAATCAATTTCATATCAGTATATTGATAATGACGTTGTTGTTCTAATTGCTCACCATACCGAATGAGAACTTCAGATTTAGATTGAGCTGAAATCTGAGCATGGTGAGGTTTAGACACTATGCCATCATAGAAAATGATATCTACTGCTTGGGACATAAATAAGTAAACTCAGATTATTATAAAGAGATGTCAATATCAAAAATATCACTGATTTCTTCAGCTAAAGCACTTTGTTCTTGCTGAGCTAGATTCATCATTTGATCTGGATCATCTAATAAAATTAAACTCATCGATTCAATCTGATATTTGTGAATACGAACCGCAGCCCAAGCAGACATTAAACCTATGGTTAAGATTTTTACTATCCAGTTTGAAGCTACAATCCATGCAAAACGCCATTGATTACAGTCTGTTTTAAATTGACTGTTTCCAACTGTCGTATTGTTCCATGTCGTAATAAAAATACGTGCAGCAATTAATGGATAAATAAATAATCCAATAAATGCATATACCGTAAATATTCCGAAGACTAAAGCGTTCGGTGAGAACCCAGCAATTGTTCCTACAAGAGCAAAGTAAATGATTGAAAAAATAGCAATTATACCAATAGCAATAAAAACTGGTATATAAACTGCAGCCATATATGCAGACCATTTCGCGTTTAATTTAAAATTTAATTGTCCAGCATATAAGTTGTTTAGATAATATTTTTTATATAGCCAAATAGCTACAGGTGTAAAGATTCCTAATGTGAAAATATATACCAATATACTCAAAAGAAAGACTTTATAAGATTCTTTTATGGTTCCACCAAAATAAAAACGTGCGTTGCCGAACTTACTATTTCTTGCAGTAAAACGCAAAGTAGCGCGAATTAGCCAAGGTATTGCTGTATATAGTGCAACTAGTCCAACCACAGTCGCAATCATTGAATACTGTGATGAAATTGCAAATACTGCGTAAATTCCTAATGCAATTAAACGTCCAATCAAAATCTTGGTTGGAATCCCTGTAAAATCAAAGCGACGTTCAAAAAATTCTGTATTGCCATAGAAATAGCGTAAGCGACGAACTTTAGCCCACGGTGCATATAAGCTTAAAGTAATAATAGTCAAAAGAATATTAACGATCCAGATTCCAAAATATTCTGAAGCTTTACCATGAAACTTAAAATGATAAATGCCTGATTGAGAAATTGGTGGAGACGTAATATTTTGATCCTCATTCAAATCTTGAGGAGATGAGGGTAAAGCTTGTTCTTGCATTTTATTCTCTTTATTGAAACTAAATGATCTTGATTGAATGTAATAGATAATTAGAAAGCTATTGAGAGTATTATATATTTTTTATAAATTGAAAGAAATAGAATGAAAAGCAAACAACTATTTTTACCATTATATTCTTATTGAGTTGTTCGGAGCAGGAAGCTGATTGAGAGAAGTATAAATAATAGGTTTAAAGGCATATTGGTGACTTATTGCGATTTCTAACTGAAACTTTCTACATCATTCATTTCATCATTTAGCATTTTATATTCTAATCTTACCTGTCGAAACTAATATATCTATATAAATTTCAATACCGTTATAAACCCTTCTTTAATAATAACTCACTCATTATTTATCCTTACTTTTTAATGATCTATTTTAAAGCAAATATCGTTTAGTGTGCTTGACTGCCAAAGGGTAGAGCACTATCCTTTGCCTGCTGGCCACATTGCCAGTCGGTTGTCGCAGACCGGGAAAACAAAGTCGATATGCAAAACTCTTGTTTTGTGTGTCGGGAACTCGTTCGCCCCCTTTTTCTCTACGGTAGGGCGGAAGGGGGACACCTTCGGGTGTGCTGGTTCCTTTGTTTCCAGTCTGCGAACCCCCTTTCGTTCTGCCACCATAATTTTAATGTTTTGGCAGAACTCCCAATAAAAAGGAGTTGGCTTTGCACATTCATTATTTCTTGG
>NZ_JAOVFN010000037.1:0-13807 GCF_034650275.1 Acinetobacter sp. IRS14 | reverse complement strand
GCACATTCATTATTTCTTGGCAGCCTTTGCCAAAAGCTATAACGACACAACTTAAACATTTAAAGCAGTTTGAAAGTCACTAGGCTTTTCATGCTTTAACTATTTATCACTTAAAACTTAATCAACAATAAAACTTGAGATGTGCCAAGCACAGTCTTTAGGGGCTTTGCTATGCCTTTTTTCTCCCAAAAAATGGCAGCGGTTTTATATCTCATTTATATACAACAAGAATTTATTTTATAACGGTCAAACTATGCCACATTCAGATCTCCCATTTCGTGCTTTAAATGTGCTTCACACTTCCCGATATCTGTTTAACAACTATGGCTTTCACAATGTCGGGGTAGACCGAATTATTGAGTCGGCGAAAATCCCAAAAGCGACTTTTTATAATTACTTTCATTCAAAAGAAAGGCTAATTCAAATGAGTTTAACCTTTCAAAAAGATGGACTAAAACAAGAAGTGCTTTCAATCATTCATGATCAAAAAGACTTAACGATGCTTGAAAAGCTTCGCAAAATTTACTTTTTACATGCCGATTTAGACGGACTTTATCATTTGCCTTTTAAAGCTATTTTTGAAATTGCGAAAACGCATCCACAGGCGTATCAGGTGGTCATTGAATATCGAAACTGGTTTATTAATGAAATCTATAATTTGCTTTTAACCACCAACACAAATGCTTCAAAACAAGATGCTCACATGTTTTTGTTTGTGATTGATGGAGCAATGGTTCAGCTTTTAGATCCAAACAAGCCAGATGAAAGAGAAAAATTATTAGATTATTTTTTTATTACTTTAGGATAAATTAGAGGAAAACATAGGTAAGGAAAAATACCAAAAATCTTACCTAAAGCTAGCAATAATCGCGGCCCAATTTATTTCCAAATTTATAATATTTTTAAAATTACTGTTAATATTTTCAGGTAGATATCACTTTAACTAAACTCGAAAAGCTCTTATAACAATAGGAGTTTTCATTAATTAAACCTCCATAAAATAAAAATAGTATTTTTACTTAAAGGTTAAATTATTAGATTGTTTGATAGTCTTTTTGTATATAATATGTATTCTTTATATTTTGTAACCATTATAGAGTAAACATGAAAAAAATATTAATCATTACTACGTTAAGTTCTTTCGGTTTAATTGCCTGTTCAACTACTGAAACTTCAAGAACGATCCAAAGCCCACAAGTGGCTGTAGCTACATCACAAATTAAATATACGGGAGTAAAAGCTCCAGTTTCTATTGGTAAATTTGATAATCGCTCTAGTTATATGAGAGGTGTTTTCTCCGATAATGTAGACCGTCTAGGCGGACAGGCGAAAACTATTCTTGAGACACATTTACAGCAAACTGGTTATTTTACAGTTTTAAATCGTGACAACTTATCTGAGATTAAACAAGAAGTTGGTTATAGCAATACAAGCCAATCTATTAAAGGCGCTCGTTATGTTATTACTGGTGACGTATCTGAATTTGGTCGCAAAGAAGTAGGTGATCAGCAATTATTTGGTATTTTAGGTCGCGGTAAAGAGCAAGTTGCTTATGCAAAAGTTAATTTAAATGTTGTTGATGTAAAAACATCAGAAGTTGTGCATTCCGTACAGGGTGCAGGTGAATATGCATTAGGTGCTCGTGAAGTATTAGGTTTTGGCTCTACAGCTTCTTATGATTCTACTTTAAATGGTAAAGTACTCGATTTAGCTGTTCGTGAAGCAGTTAATAATCTTGTGACAGATATTCAAAATAACCGTTGGTCAGTTCAATAATTTTGGATATGTGTTAAATGAAAAAAATTCTTTTAAGCAGTTTTCTTGCTATGGGATTGGTTGGTTGTGCCGCTGGTCCTCAACCTTTATATAATTGGGGAACTTATACTCATCAAACCTATTTGATGTATAACGCACCTGAGAAAGCTACACCGAGTTCGCAAATCACAAAATTAGAAGCTGAAATTGAAAAAACTAAAGGTAAGGGCTTAGCTGTTCCACCAGGTTTATATGCTCATTTGGGATTATTATATTTACAAGAAAACAATTCTCAAAAAGCAATCGAGTATTTCCAGCTTGAACGTCAAGTATATCCAGAGTCTACAGTTTTAATGGATCGTTTATTGCAAAAAATGAATGCTGATGGTGGGTATACAAAATCATGATTAAGAAATTTTTAATTGCTGGTTTAGTTATTTCTAGCCTTGCATTTACGGGATGTGCTGTTACTCCACCGCCTAATAAAGATATTACGGCTTATAAAGCTCATATGCCAAAATCGATTTTGGTATTGCCGCCAGTCAATGATTCGCCAGATGTAAAAGCGACTTATAGTTATTGGCCTACTGTGGTGGCACCTGTTGCAGAAGCTGGCTATTACGTTTTTCCAATCTCTGTTGTAGACAATATGTTTAAAGAGAATGGTGTTACTAATGGCAGTGATGCTCAGTCTATTGCACCTCAGAAATTACAAGAGATTTTTGGTGCAGATGCTGCTTTATATATTCGAATTAAAGAATATGGTTCTAAGTATCAAGTGATCCAAAGTGTGGCTACAGTAAGTGCTGATGCAAAGCTTGTTGATTTAAAAACTGGAGATGTGATTTGGACAGGTGAGAAAAAACTTGTTCAAGCAAGTAATGATGGCAATGCGGGTTTAATCGGAATGGTCGTTGGTGCTTTAGTTGAACAGATTGCTGGCAGCTTTACTGATCGGGCTTATCCATTAGCGAGTATGGTAAATACTCAACTTTTTACCCCGACGACTTATAATCCGGGTATGGGGTTGTTATATGGGCCACGTTCACCAAAGTATCAACAAGATGGAGTAGTAGCTAAGTAAATTAAACTCTTAGCTAAATTTTTAATTTATTAAAAATAGTCTGCTTCATATATTAATTATATGGAGCGCTATATAAAAAATTATTATTCCAGATGGTTTATTAAATTTTTGGTTAGGCAGGAGAGCTAGAGCAACTAGTTCTCCTACTTAATTGATTTTACTTCTTTTGCTTAAAACGATATTTACACTTTAGACAGCGATAATCCTGAAAAATATTTTTATCGATCATTACGCCCGCTTTTTTACCAAAAATATTGCCAACCACACCGCCAGTAATACCTGCGCTAATTGCACCGACAAAAGTTCCTACTGTTCCACCAACAATCACACCTAAAGGGCCAGCAATCGTACCAATTGCTGCACCAACAGAAGCCCCAGTTGCAGCACCACCTACTGTGCCTGCTGTTGTACCAGCAGCTGTCAGTAAAACACCGCCAGTTGTTCTAAGTAATTTGTCATGGTCACGTGCTTCAATTTCTGTAGAACCACACTTAGGACATTGCAGAGCTTTTTCCATAAAATTTCCTGTCTTTCATCATTGAGTGACACAGTTGACGGTGCTAAATCAGTAAAGTGGGTAAAGAACCTGTCTTTCGATGAAGTGTCTTTTTCCTATTGAGTGATCGTAACGATAACTGGTCTGCTTTGATTTTAGCTGAACATTGACACAAATATTTATAGATCATGTAAACACTTGTACTTTAATAATTATCTCATTAAATACCAATGTTTAGAATGACTAAGGCTTACATATCAATGTGTCTAGCAGCGAAAAATTTAATAATGATGAATAAAATGTGAATGGTTTTTTGAGTAGATTTTTTGAAGTTATTTAAGAGGACAAGCTATTCAATGATAAAAGGCTTATTCTGTTTGAATAAGCCTTTTTTGAAGATTAGAGTGATTTTTTCCAACTCAAAAATTTATATAATCCAAACATGAATGTAATCCAAATTGGAATTAAAATAACTGATTTTTCAAAACCTTGAGTCCACATGATGTATAAAATCATGCCAATAAAAATCAAAACAATATAGTTACTTAAAGGTGAAAATAGCGCAGGGAATTTAACAACTTTACCTTCAAGTTTCATGGCACGTTTAAACTTCAAATGGGTAAAGCTAATGATTGCCCAGTTTAAAACTAAAGCTGCCACAGCCATGTACATGAGATAGCTTAAAGCTTCTTCTGGGATAAAATAGTTCAGTAATACACAACCAAAAATCAGAATAGAAGAGAAAATAACAGCAGGTGTGGGAACTCCTTGTTTGCTGACTTTTGTAAAAACTTTAGATGCGTGGCCTTGTACTGCTAGGCCATACAACATGCGACTGTTTGCATACATACCGCTGTTATAAACAGACAGTGCAGCCGTCAAAATAATAAAATTAAGCAAATGCGCTGCCCAGCCAATGCCAAGCTGACTAAAAATCATTACAAATGGACTTTTATCTAAACCACCAAGGTCAAGCTGATTCCAAGGAATGAGCGACATGATGATAGCAAGCGAAGCTACATAGAAAACCAAGATTCGAAAGATGACTTGGTTAATGGCTTGTGGAATGCTTTTTTCAGGATTTTCGGCTTCAGCAGCAGTCATCCCAATCAGTTCAATACCACCAAAAGCAAACATTAAGAAGGCAAGCATATAAAACAGGCCCGAGAACCCATGCGGGAAAAATCCGCCATGCTGCCATAAGTTTGAGAAGCTAGCGATAGAGTCACTACCTGCGGTGAGCAATAAATATAAGCCAAACACGATCATTGCAATGACCGCTGCGACTTTAATAATGGCTAACCAAAACTCAGATTCACCGTAAAATTTAACGTTGCCTAAGTTCAAACACGTGACCAAAACAAAGAAAAATAAGGCTGATATCCAAGCAGGAATATGAGGCCACCAGTAATGCACATATTTAGCAACTGCTGTCAGTTCAGTCATTGCGACCAAAATATAGACCACCCAATAGTTCCAGCCCGATAAAAAACCGGGGAATCTTCCCCAATATTTTTGTGCAAAGTAACTAAAGGAACCGACCACAGGTTCTTCTACGATCATTTCACCCATTTGGCGCATAATTAAAAATGCGACTAAACCGACAATGGCATAACCTAAAATAATAGAAGGGCCAGCAGACTGGATGACTTGTGCAGAGCCTAAAAATAAACCTGTCCCGACAGCGCCACCCATAGCGATTAGCTGGATGTGGCGATTTTTAAGTCCGCGTTTTAATTGGGAAGATGAGTTGCTCAAAATATATGCGCTGAATAAAAAAGCTGGCGCTATTGTAATGGATTGCGCATCATTAGCCTAATCGGAAAATGGTGATGAATTGCAAGTATAGAAAACTACGGATATTTGAAATGATTAAAGACAATTATTAGATATACAAATAAAATAGAAGTTGATGAGTGAAATGACAAAGTTCTACGTAAGTCTTTTAAGAGAGTAATGCTGTAAAAATGATTGTTAAAACTGAATATACTTTTATCTATGAAGTTTGGTGAGATAGTGTATTTCTAACAGTATTAACAAGAGAAATTTATATTCGTAAAAAGAATAAAGTTGAGTAAGGGAATGAAGGTTGTAGAAAATGCATTATAAAGAACTATATAAATATGAATATCTTATAAACTCTGATTGTACAAAACTAATAAAAGGAGAGATTCTGGGACTTTTATTTCTCCTTTTTAGTATAGTTATTTTTTGGACTGAAATTTTTGAATCGGATAAATGGGCAATAGATTTATTTGGTATTAGTGTGTCATTGTATTATTTATATCCTGTTTCTATGGGGGTGTTGGGACTATTTTATTTATTTGGAAAATTTTTTAAGTATTATCGTTATACTATTTTTAGATTCTATTTCGAAAAAGATTATTTGATATTGGAAATTTGTGGGATAAAAACTGTTAAATTTAATAAGTTTAATATTATTGCTGATCAATATCGTATTGGTCACTGGAATGGTTTTAAAAAGGAATATTTTAATTGTATAGGTATTACTAGTGACAGAAAAGTATATCTAATTCCAGTAGCTGACGGTAAGCAAGATGAGCTTATAGAAGTATTAATGAATCATGTGGATAAACAAGTTGACCCCTAAATAAACCTATTCCTATTTAACTAAGCCTAATTAATATCTAAAAAAGGATTCGTACAAAGCTATACGAATCTTTTTTAGAAAAATGATGTTTTTTATAAATTAGAAAGACACCATTTTGCCCGGGTTAATCATTGCGCCGATACCATACATACTTTTTGCGAGCGGAATAACAACGGGAGCAAGGGTACGACCAAACATAATATTTTGATGATCAATTTTAGATAACATTTCGAAGTCGTTAGATTGCCCAACAAAGTCATTTGCAATGGCTTTACCAATGCGTACCGTCTGTGCAACGCCGTGACCGCTCCAACCGTGAACAGCATAAATTGGGAATTTATTACCAAACTTACGGCTATCGACTGCACCATTTACGGTTAAATCAGTTGTCCCACTCCAAACAAAATCCATTTCTAGATTTTTAATTTGAGGGAAAACCGTATGAATTCGATGTTCTAGATAATTTAAAGTTTTCTCTGGTCCCCAACATGTTCCTGTGCCTTGGCCACCAAACAATAAGCGGTTATTAAACACGGGACGGTAGTAATCAATCTGGAACTGAGTGTCATAGACTGGATGCTCAAATGGCAAAAGCTCTTTTGTATCAAGCTCTAGTGGGGCAGTCGTCGCGACATAGGTGTAAAACGGAATAGTAGTATTATTTTGCTCTGATAAAAGTTTAAACGAAGCATGGTGTACAGCTAACACCACAGACTTTTTAGCTTTTACGACAGCATTTGCTGTTTGTACATAAATACCATCTGCTTTTTCTTCTATTGAAATGACTTCTGTTTGTTCATAAACAGTACCGGCATTTTGGCAAAAGCCATAAATTAAGCCACGGTTCAAAGCTAAAGGATGGATTTGTCCACCTAACTCATCAATTAAACCACCTGTGTAATAATCAGACTTAATAAAGTCCATGAGTTCATGCTTACCTACAATGCGCGTATGGTCTTCACCTAAATATTTTCGTGCATCGGCGCCTTGTGTTAAACCGACTAAATGTCCTTCATGAACGGCGGCGGTAATGTGACCGTATTTTCGATCAAAGTTGAGTTGGTACTTTTCCGAGATGTCATCAATAAGTTGCATCGCTTCTGTAGAGGTAAAATGCCAAAGTTTTTTGGCATCTTCATAGCTTAAGCGATCGGCCATTTCTTGAGCTTCCCAGCGAGCTAAACCTGGGGTGAGTTGTCCGCCATTTCTGCCAGAAGCTGCACTACCAATGCGATTTTTTTCTAATAAGACCGTATCTACGCCTTGTTCAGCTAAATGTAATGCACTTGATGAACCTAATAAACCACCGCCAATAACCACCACATCGCATTCAATATCAGCTTGTAAACTGTCAAATGTATGCCAATCAGAAAGTGAGCTTTCATAGTAGTTTGCTGGATTATCTACCGCTGCACCTTCTACATTTGTTGTGTCAAAATTTGCATGTTTTGGATTTAACCAGCTCCACTCTTTGCCTACTTGTAGAGATTTACTTGGTTTATATTGCACGTCTTTTAAAAGTTGAGGTTTAGAAATAATTTTCATGACGAAGTTCCTGTAAAATTAATAAGCATTACTAATCGCAATACTTTGTTTTTTAATCGTTTTATAGATAAATAAAAGAATGCCTAGCGATAACCAGAAACATCCGAAAGTGAGTGAAGATGAATCAAGGTTAAGCCACAGGCAAATAATGCTGATGACGGATAAAAGCGGTAAAAAGAGGTTTAGAAATTTATTTTTAAACCCTGAGCGCTGTTTATCTTTAATATAAAATTTCATAAAAACTGAGAAATTTACGGCTGTAAAAGCGACTAGCGCACCAAAGCTGATCAGACTGACGACTTGTGCTAAATCTAGAAAAACCGCGGACATTGAAATAAGACCAACAAATAAAACCGAAAAAAATGGTGTACCTAAGGAGATATGAATTGTCCCAAAATACTTTTTAGGGAAAATATTATCGGTGCCCATTATATACAGTAAACGCGAAGCACTGGCATGTGAGGCTAGGCCAGAGGCGACAGTGTTCATAATTTGCCCGCATAAGAATACGGATTGGAAGAATGCACCACCGACATAAAGCACAATTTCAGGCAGTGCTTCAGTAGGGTGCTGGAAGCGCAGATTATTTGGAAAATAAAGCTGAATAAACCAAGCAGCCGTGAAGAAAATGAACCCACCAACCAGTGTTGTTAACATGACTGCTCGGGGAATATTTTTGGTGGGTTGTTTGGTTTCATTTGAAAGCGTGGTAACCGCATCAAAGCCCAAAAATGAAAAGCACAAAACTGAGGCACCCGCAACGAGCGGTAGTATAGATTGGTGCTCATGCCAGAGTGGGGCCAATGTAAGCACATGCTCATAACCTTGAGTCGAGCCAATACCCTGAATCACTAAATAAACAAAAATGACCATGAGTATGATGGGTGCAAATACAAACACGAGGCTTAAATTGGCAAGTAATCGAATGCGGAAACAATTCACTAAAGTGACTAGGCCCGCCGATACAAACACCCAAAACCAATAGGGCAAACTTGGAATAAGGGCTGTGAGATAAATTGCAGCTAGCAAAACATTAATGAGGGGTAATAACAAATAGTCGAGTAGAGAACACCAACCGACAAAAAAGCCACTTTTAGGCCCTAAACTTTCAGCGGTATAGCTATAGGCCGAGCCTGATTTTTCTGAATTTTTGCTGAATCTTGCATAGCTCCAAGCGGTGAGTAACATAGCGCCAAGTGCGAGTAAATATGCGAGTGGCACATGTCCATTGGTAATGCCAGAGACAATACCGAAAGTATCAAACACCGTCATGGGAGTCATGTAGGCAATACCGATAATTGTGACTTGCCAAAGAGACAGTTTTTTTAAGGAAGACGTTTTATTTTCCATGTCATTTCAACCTCAAATTTCGTTGTTTTGCTTTTCATCCGGAAAAGCGATGCTATTTTTGAGCCAAAACTTCCCATAGACCTGAATAAACAAGTCTGTTTGAAGAAAGTTTGTACAAAAGCTAGGGGCTATTTCGCCTGAGTGATGCCCTAAAGCAAAGTCAAATATTTATATCTTTGACTTTGCTTTAGATTACGACCAGTTGAAAAGATTGACACGGTCGTGACAGAACCTGCTGTGAGCTTTGGCCTTTAAATAATGTGCCTGTTCTGATGGTGATGTCATTTGAAGTAATCACACGAGAAGAGTCGTTGATCACGATTGCTTTTTGTTTGATGTTTTTAAGCTTCGGCATGAGTAGTTTTTCGAGCGCTGAAACTAAAATGTCGGTGGCAATTACACCGATAAATTGATCACGAATCATGACCGGATGGGCAAGGGTGATGGTATATGCACCATTACAGATATAGTCGACGTAAGGCCCATGGATACATGGACTTTTATTTTGAGCAGGTTTATGGAACCATTCAAAAGAGCGAAAATCTAAAAAGCGCTGAGCATTTTGATAGTTTTCAAGTTTGGCTTGTTGTAACTGATCTTCTTTTTTATACCACCATTCGAGTGTCCAATAATCTTGTTCTTCTTGCGTTGCAGGGCTATAACTTGCAAAGCCGATACCTTGACTGTAATGGCTTTCTTGTAAGGCCTTTTTAATTTCTTTTTGCAAAGCTGAACGTTCTGAACCTGAAAGCTTAATGTCTTTTGTTTTTTCAGGTTCATGTTTTGAGAGAATTTTGCTCGCTTTAGCTGCCAGTTTTTCTGTAATGGTTGTTGTTTCCTCAACCACCGTCTTTAACAAATTTTGAAGCTCTTCTATATCTAAATGTTGGGTCATTCCTATAACTCCTAAAATTCCATATTTCTCACTCGATATTTGATAAGTGCTCTGTTTTATTATTTTTATTCGATAGATAACTTATATCGAAGCATTTGATCCGTTAGCATCGAAATAATTTTTCGTGCTTGAATAACAGCATCATCTTCATTGGCTTGAACAAAAGATGATAAAAGTTGGTGGTATTGAGCGACGACCAGTTGATGAAAATGATCATCTTGGTAAAGCACAGCAATGAGCGGTGCCCATTCGGCTTGTATAGTTAACTCTTGATTTGCTAGTCGAGCTGATTGAGCAAAAGAGGTTAGAGTCAGCAAACAACGTAAATCAAGTTGGGCACGCGTGTCTGCTTCAATGGCCTGTTCAAATTGTTCAATCAGCTCTTTGATTTTGTTCAGTTCATATTCAGTGGTTCTTTGTGCTGCCAAATATGCACCATGGCTTAAAATTGCACTATGAAACTCGCCTAAATCAGCTAGATATTCATTTGAAGCTTGACGTAGAGGATGCTTGTTTAAGAGTAAATCGGAAGGTAACTCACAAACAAAGCTTCCGCCGTTTCGCCCGCGTCGTGTATCAATCAGACCCTTTACGCGTAAAGTATTTAAAGCTTCACGAACGGTAATGGGTGACACTCCCATTAAGCGAGCTAGATCCGCCTCGTTAGGAAGTTGTTCATTGCTTTTGAGCAATCCAGAGATAATTGCATTTTCCAAGCGTTCAACAACTTGTTCCGAGCGAGTTGCCTGAGCGATAGGTGCAAAAATTATCGTATATGCTGACATGGCGAATTCTCTAAAAGCTAAGTCAGTGACTTAGCTTAATGAAACGGATAAATGATTAAAACACGCCATATTGATGGACGGCCTGTTCATCTTCAGGCACGGCTGGTATTGCATCCCAAAGTTCAACAATTTTGCCGTTATCTACACGCCACAGTTCAAAATAGGCATGTCGATTTCCAGCAATATTTCCTTCGGAATGTGTCAATACAAATTGACCATCAGCAATGGAGCGATGAGTTTTGGAGTATACCAAACCTTGTCCTTCATTACGGATATTGTTCAAAAAATCAATGACTGCCTTAACACCATCGCCAATATCTGGGCTATGTTGAATGAACTGATCATTGTGGGTGTATTCTTTAAATGCTTCATAATTGCCATCAATTAATGACTTCTTAAAGAAAGAGGTCACAATCTCACGATTTTTCTCCGAATCATGATGAGTTACGATTTCTGTCGGACCATCTAATTGGGTTCTACCACTCACATTCGGCGCAGCTTCTGCTACAAGACCATCCCAATGTTCCACAATTTTGCCATCTTTCACTCGGTAAATATCAAAACCAACCAATGGGTTTTCATCTAATCCCTGAAAGCGGCCATGAATTGCCACCAAGTCGCCATCTGCCAATACACGCACAGCTTCATGTTGCATGTCGGGGCAGTCTTCTACCAGTTGGCGAAGGCCTGAAAGACCATTTGCAACCAGTGGTGAGTGCTCTATAAAGTCTTCAGAGAAATAACGGTCCAGAGCAGTGGTGTCGTGCAAATTAAATAGCTCGTGATGGGCTTTGCTCACCAAGTCTTTCATTTCTTGTTTATTCATTTTGATCTCCTTTCAAAGTCCATTTTTATTATTCGTTTGAACTCATCACATGTTTAACGCGGGTATATTCTTCAAAACCGTAGCCAGATAAATCTTTACCATAACCTGACTTTTTGAAACCGCCGTGTGGCATTTCTGCGGTTAAAGGAATATGGGTATTAATCCAAACTGTACCGAAATCGAGTTCACGTGACAGACGAGTTGCACGCGCATGATCTTTAGTCCACACACTTGAAGCTAGGCCATACTCAACATCGTTGGCTTTTTCAATCGCATCATTTTCATCTGTAAATTTTTGAACGGTAATCACTGGTCCAAAAATTTCATTTTGAATGGCTTCATCGTGTTGTTTTAAACCACTAATAACAGTGGGTTCAAAATAGAAGCCTGGACGGTCTGCCTGTTTTCCGCCTGTTTCAACTTTGGCGTGTGCAGGTAAGTTGTCAATAAAGGCTTTAACATTCTTCAATTGGTTCGCATTGTTGAGTGGACCATAAAGTGCATCTTGATCATCGGGTTCACCAAAACGTGTATTTTTTGCAGCTTCAACTAACTTGTTTAAAAAATCGTCATGAACTGCTTCAGCCACAATCACACGCGTTGCCGCAGTGCAGTCTTGTCCTGCGTTGAAATAGCCCGTTAAAGCAATCATTTCAACTGCTTTATCGATGTCCGCATCTTCAAAAACTACGACAGGTGCTTTACCACCAAGCTCAAGATGAGCTTTTGCTAAATTTGCTGCGGCAGAGGCTGCAACTTGTAATCCGGCACGAACCGAACCTGTAATAGAAACGAGTGCTGGGGTTTTATGGGATACAACTTTTGAACCCACCTGAGCCTGACCTAACACCACATTAAATGCGCCTTTAGGGAAAAAAGGTGCAGCAATTTCTGCCAGTAAAAGCGTACTTTCAGGGGTGGTATCACTTGGTTTAAGTACCACTGTGTTACCCGCAGCCAAAGCAGGAGCAATTTTCCAAACAGCCATCATAAGTGGATAGTTCCAAGGAGTAACTTGACCAACCACACCGACTGGTTCGCGGCGAATAGAAGAGGTTAAACCTTCTAAATATTCACCTGAAGCTGTGCCATTGAGTAAACGGGCAGCGCCTGCAAAGAAACGAACCTGATCTGCCGATGCACCCACTTCTTCAGATGCAATTAAGTGTTTTAACTGACCCGTATTACGACTTTGCGCCTCAATCAAACGCTCTGCATTTGCTTCGATAGCATCTGCCAAATTCAATAATGCTTTTTGACGAGTCGAAGGTGTACTGCGTCCCCAAATTTTAAATGCTTCTTTTGCAGCAGCATAAGCTGAATCAACTTCTGCCTCGGTTGCATTTGGTGATTGAGCATAAACTTCACCAGTCACTGGGCTTACCAAGTCGAAATAATCATTTCCTTTGCTAGCAACATATTCGCCGTTAATAAAGTGTTGTAGTTGAGTTTTAGCCATTTTTTATACCTTGTCCTTAGGTTTTAACATATAACATATAACATATAACATATAACATATAATACTATATGTATTATGTTTTAAATTTTCTGTCAAATGCTTTGATGAGGGGATTGAGTGAAAAAAGTTGGAATTTACTTCAGATTAGATTTTAAGTTTTTGATTTGATTATTTAAAAAAAATAAAAATTTGTGAAGATTTTTAGAAGAGGCTTTTTGTCGTACTCGTTCAGTAGATTTGATGAAAAATAATAGAATAATTTTTCTAATTGAGAGCAGCTTGATGAGCCAAACCTTGTGCTTCGCTCATCACTTTCGAGTTCTTATTTATTGAAATTAAAGTGAATAATTAGGTCTTATGACTCGCAAGCAGAATGCTAGTTTCACTGTTATAAATACCTGAAATGTTTCTGATTCTTTCTAAAACTTTGTCGAAGTTTTCTAAGGTGTCAGAACGCAATTCAACCAAAATATCCCATTTGCCATTGGTTTTATGCAGACATTCCACGGCACTTTCTAGGCGTAGTTCTTTAATCACAGACTGCGCTTTGGTTCCTTCAACCATAATGCTCATCCATGCACGAATAATGTTGCGTTCAGCATTGGGTTTAAAGCGTACTGTATATCCAGTAATGATCCCTGAAGATTCAAGATACTCCATTCTCTTTTTAATAGTTGCTCTTGAAACGTGAACTTTTTCGGCTAACTCGGTAACAGACATCCGTGCGTTATCTTTAAGTAAACCTAAAATAATTTGATCAATGTTATCCATATTGTAATTGTCAATTATCAAATTGGTAAAAAATAATTCATTTTTTGCTGAATTACAAATTTTGTGAATCAATTTGATTTTGAATAATAGGGTCATCAGCTAACCCTCATAATTTTAATTTAATGGACTAGATAAAATGAATAATTTTGCAGTTTCACGTAGTGACTTTAACGAGTGGATGGTTCCAGTTTTTGCACCGGCAAATTTCATTCCGGTACGTGGCGAAGGTT
>NZ_JAOVFN010000036.1:0-19718 GCF_034650275.1 Acinetobacter sp. IRS14 | reverse complement strand
ATTTAAAATCCCCCGCCCACAAAGCGTGCCGGTTCGAGTCCGGCCCCGGGCACCATTTTCAAATATTGAATTTGGTGCTACAAAGAATCCAGCGTAAGCTGGTTTTTTTATGCCTAATTAAAATGAATTGTATGATAAGAATATTATTACTTCTATTTAGCATCCTTCTCTTAACAAAGGTTCATGCTACAGATCTTTTTTCTAGCACTGTTTATTTCAGAGATAACCATTAGTATTTTTCAGGTTACTCTATCAACAAAGATAATTATTTAATTAAAGCATCCGAACAGATAATAGATAAATTCAAAGCATTAGAACGAAAAATAGAAACTTATTGGGTCAATTTATTAGCAGAGGCCGACTCTCAAAAGAATGGTGTTTGAGTTTTTAAATTAAGGAAATAGATGAAATTCATTTAAAAGCATCTTTTCATTTATTAGATGCATTTGAAGATATTGAGAATCGAGAGTAATCACCACTCTCGATTCATCACCAGCTCTTCCATTTCAAGGTCTAAATATCCTGCATCCTGTGCCACCATCATCATTGCTTCAGCAATATAGTCAGCAGCACTATCATCTAGTGAAGAATCCAGATCTTCAAACTGAGGTTTCATTTCATTGATTTCAATTACAGTTTGATGAGCATATCGATAAATATCCTGATCAGCTAAAGCAGGCTTCTGAACTTTTTTGGCAAATTGTTCAATTAACTGCTTGAGTTCAGCGACTAAAATATCTGGATAATACTCATCATCAAACATTGGGAGAAGTAAGTCTTCAAACATACAAAAGTTTACACAGCAGCAGAAACTTGCCGCTTATAACATATTTTCAAAACAATAACGACAATTTTCCATGACTCAATCATCTAACCCATGAAATTAATCAATCATGGCCTGATCATAAAAGCCTAATTTTTAAGCTTGTTTCATCGCTTTCCAAACAAGAATTGCCTCATGCATAGCTTTTACATCATGTGCACGAACAATTGATGCTCCTTGCTGAATACTAAGCAAATGCCCCGTAACGCTTCCTACCGCACGCTGATCTGCAGCTACGCCGTGTAAAGCTTCACCAATAAAACGTTTACGAGAAAGGCCAGATAAAATTGGATAACCCATTTCACTAAGTTTCCAAAATTCATTTAACAGTCTTAAATTTTGCTGCGCATTTTTTGCAAAACCAAACCCAGGATCAATAATAATATTCTGTTTTTTTACACCCGCAGTTAAAGCCTCTTCCACACGCTGCTGAAGCTCTTGCATCACGTCCAGTGTCACATTCGCATATTGATCTAGCTGATTCATTGTAGTTGGCTCACCACGCATATGCATGATCACCACAGGGATATCCAACTCTACTGCCGTTTTTAAAGCATTTGCTCGAGTAAGCGCACGTACATCATTCCAAATATGAGCACCCGCTTCTTTTGCTGCACGGATAACATCTGGCTGACTCGTATCAATTGATAGAATCACATCATGTTTAGCTAAAGCTTCAACTACAGGTACAACTCTTCTAATTTCTTCTTCTACACTTACCTCAGATGCCCCTGGACGGGTAGATTCCCCACCAATATCAATAATGGTAGCACCCTGCTCTATCATGACTAGCGCATGTGCAATAGCTTGATCCACTTGATTATGTTTTCCACCATCACTAAAAGAATCTGGGGTGACATTTAAAATACCCATAACATGAGGCTGTGATAAATCCAACTGAAGCTGCCCACATTGTAGAATTTGCTGAGGTAAAGGCATTAACTGCATGACAAGCTCCAATTTAATATTCGGCAACATTTTAACAAGACTCTGATCAATATACTGCTGATTTCTTTTTGGCTTTGTCTGAAATACATGCATAAAAAAAGAGCCACATGACTGTGGCTCTTTTGCTTAACTCATTTAGTTCATTGCTGGTAATGGTGGTGGTGTAGATGGACCATCTTTTGGTGGTTCAAATGCAGCCACTGGATTTTCAGCAACATAGACTTTAGGTGGTTGCGGTTCACGGCCTTCCATAATGTCACGAATTTGATCACGATCAATGGTTTCCCATTCCATCAAAGCTTTTACCATTGCATGGGCAATATCTTTATTACCTTCTAAGATATTACGTGCAACTTTATATTGCTCATCAAGAATACGGCGTACTTCTTCATCAACTAACTGTTGAGTTGCTTCAGAAATCGTACGGCTTCCTACATTTCCAAAGAAACCATTCTGGTTTTCATCTTCGTAAACCATTACGCCCATTTTGTCAGACATACCGTACTTAGTAACCATTGCACGCGCCATTTTAGTAGCTCGCTCAAAGTCGTTTGAAGCACCAGTAGATTGCTGTTGGATAAACACTTCCTCAGCAATACGACCACCAAACAAAATCGCAATTTCATTTAGCATCTTGTCTTTATAATGGCTAATCTGGTCTTGTTCAGGTAACTGCCAAGTTACACCCAAAGCCCAACCACGTGGCATGATCGTTACTTTATGAACAGGATCTGTACCAGGCAAAATCTCTGCAACAATTGCATGACCAGCTTCATGATAAGCAGTTGCACGACGCTCTTCTTCACGTAGAACCATCGACTTACGCTCTGGACCCATGTAGATTTTGTCTTTTGCATCTTCAAAGTCATGCATGTCGACCGTATTCTTGTTACGGCGTGCAGCAAATAATGCAGCTTCGTTAACAAGGTTAGCCAACTGTGCACCAGAGAAACCCGGCGTACCACGTGCTAACACTTTCATGTCCACACCTGTAACTGAAGGTAATTTTTTCAAATGTACATTCAGAATTTGCTCACGACCACGAATATCCGGTAAACCAACCATTACTTGACGGTCAAAACGACCTGGACGTAATAATGCTTTATCAAGCACATCAACACGGTTAGTTGCAGCAATAACGATTACGCCTTCATTACCTTCAAAACCATCCATTTCCACAAGCATCTGGTTTAAGGTTTGTTCACGCTCATCATGACCACCACCTGTACCCGAACCACGGTGACGACCAACTGCATCAATCTCATCGATAAAGATAATACATGGCGCGTGACGTTTCGCTTGCTCAAACATATCACGGACACGGGACGCACCCACACCCACGAACATTTCTACAAAGTCAGAACCTGAAATGCTGAAGAAAGGAACTTTCGCTTCACCAGCAATTGCTTTAGCTAATAATGTTTTACCAGTACCCGGAGGACCAACCATAAGTACGCCACGAGGAATAGTCGCGCCCAAACGTTTGAATTTTGCAGGGTCTTTTAAGAAATCAACAATTTCAACAACTTCTTGTTTTGCTTCATCACAGCCGGCGACGTCAGAAAAATTGACTTTGATTTGGTCTTCAGAAAGCATTTTTGCCTTCGACTTACCAAAACTCATCGGTCCATTCTTTCCGCCTGCACCACCACCCATGTTACGCATAAAGAACATGAATAACAAAATGATTAACAGTACAGGGAAACTAGCAATGAGAAGTTGCATCAAAATGCCTTGACGTTGTGGAGCTGTTCCCTCAACAACAACATTTTGTTTATTTAAGCTTGGCATAAGCTCAGTGTCTTCAACTTGCGGACGAACAGTTTCAAACTGTGATCCGTTAGTTTTTTCACCATTAATATTTAAACCGTCAATTGTGACTTGCTTAATTTGGCCACTATTCACCGCTGCAACGAAATCTGAATATTTCATCGCAGTAGGCTTGTTGCGGTCACTGATATTACTGAAAATTAAAATCAGAACACCAAGTATTATTAGCCACAATACGGCATTCTTGAAGTAATCGCTCAAAGCTTTATTCCCATATCGATCTAATTTGATCATGCCCAATCTTGGCCGATCGTCATAAAAGCAGCAACTGTATTGCTTGCGGATAACCTAAAAGTACAAAATGCACAATTTTTAGGAGCTTGGCAAGTAAACTTTATTGCAATGCTTTCTTACGCCCTTGTCCAACCAAAAAAACTTCTTTAGATCGTGCACGAGAAGCTGCTGGTTTTACTGTTTTTAACACATCAAAACTATCAACTACTTGTTTACGAAACTCATCAAATCCTGCACCTTGGAACACTTTAACCACAAGTTGTCCATTAGGACCAAGAACCTTTTGAGCAAAATCTAAAGCCAGTTCACATAAGTAAATCTGTCTAGGTTGATCAACAGCCCTATTACCAGATGTATTGGGGGCCATATCAGAAATTACAATGTCTACTTGTCGCCCATTTAAAATATTTAACAATTTTTCAAATACATCTTCTTCTCTAAAGTCGCCTTGTAAGAAAGTGACATCAGGCAAAGCATCCATAGGCAAAATATCGGAAGCAATCACTAAACCTTTGCTACCAACAAGTTTCCCAGCGATTTGAGACCAACTACCAGGAGCCGCGCCTAAATCTACTACCGTCATGCCTGGCTTGATCAGCTTATATTTTTCTTGAATTTCAAGAAGTTTATAGGCCGCTCGAGCACGATACCCTTCCTTTTGAGCTTTTTTAACAAAAGGATCGTCTAGATGTTCTCTCATCCACGCACGACTACTTTTCGACAATTTCTGGTTTGTAATGCGTGTTGCCATAACTCACTAAATATCAAAAAAACTTCTGATCGTTCATTGTACGTGAAAATTACTCTCATTACAGTACGGATGTAGCGTAATCTCACTAAGTTTTACAGTTTTTTTCCAATAATGTTGATCGATTATTTATACAGTTTTTCGTACATCTGGATTTAAGTTTTTTGCTATACTAAGCCGTTTTTAAAATCAGGTATTTTTAATGGCCGCTTTATCTATCCATGAACGTAAACGTTTACGTCAAATTGGTCATGTACTTAATCCAGTTGTCATGATTGGTGGACAAGGCTTAACAGACGCGGTAATCGAAGAAACGCTTCGTGCTTTAAACGACCATGAGCTTATTAAAGTTAAGATTGCTGGTGAAGACCGTGAAGCGCGTACTGCAACAATTGAAGCAATTGTAGAAGCAACTGGTGCAGAAGCTGTGCAAAAAATTGGTAAAATTGTTTTGCTTTACAAAAAAGCAGCTAAACAAAACCAGCATTTGTCTAATCTTGTTCGTCACGCTCACTTAGCAAACTAATTTAATTTGACAAACTATGGCAAGTTACGAACTTTCAGCTTTTGATCGTTTTCATGCTGTTTCCGTTGTTGGCGCAATTGAACAGCAAGCACCCTATACTTTAAATATCGGTTTTTGGATTCGTGATCCAAATCAACTTATTATCTGGCCTCAAGAAGTCGCGGCTCATCCTCGTCAAGATTTTTTGTGGGAAGAAACTTGTTTCGAAATTTTTGTTGGCGTGCATGATGAAGATTATTATCGGGAGATTAATCTTTCTCCTTCTCAAGCATGGCAGTCATATCAGTTTGAAGAATATCGCTATCCAGAAAGTATACCTCCCCTTGCTGCTTACGATATTGAACTGAATCATCTCAAGCGTACTCATTATGGCTTAAATGTTAGTCTCGATTTAGGGCAATTTATGCAACAGCATCGCTTGAAATGGGCAAACCTTTATTTAGGTTTAACTACAGTTTTAAAAACCAAAGAAGGTACGCAGTACTATGCAATGCAGCATAGTGGAAAAAGTGCAGATTTCCATAATAAACGTGACTGGTTACATCAGTTCTAAAAATAAAAAAGCGAGAAATTAATTCTCGCTTTTTTATAGCTGGAGCAAAGCAGAGATCATTAATTGTCTCGTGCTTTATTCCAAGCTTCGACTGCATTATTTTTAGTACGTTTAATACTTTCACTTAGAGAATCTTTGTGTTTCAAAGAAATCTGGCTAATATCACCTTTAAGCTCTTTGCTCACTTTTGTTAAATCTTCAATAAGCGCATTAATTTCTGCTTTCAAAGCATTTTTAAGATCAGATAAGCCTTCTTGCGAAGTACTAAACTGAGCCTTAATCACATCAAGACGTTGTAAAATATCTTGTTTAATTTGGACAAATTGATTTTGAATATTTTTATTTAACTCGTGAGTTTCAGCTTCAATTTTCTCTTGAGCCTCGCTTAAAACGTCTTGGACTTGTTCTTGAGTTTCAGCAATCGCCTCTTTTACCTGAGCTTTAGCTTCAGTAGCAACTTCTTTAACTTGCTCAGTTTTTTCAGCAACAGTTTCTTTTACCTGTGCAGTTTTAGCGGTTACTGTTTTTTTAGCCTTAGTTGTAGTTGCAGCTATCGTTTCTTTCACTTCATTGACCTCAGCTTTGACTGATTCAACTACTGCTTGAGTTTTTTCACTCACTTCTTTTGAAACTTCATTATTGCTCATACTATTTCCTCATATTGTTTATTTTTTAACTAGCAATACAATAAATCCAGTTCAAAGAATTCTCCTTGCAAATTGTTAGACAATTTATCAAAAGTATCTGATTCAGATGAGTGGATAATTTTTTTATAAAAAGCAAGCAATGAATTATATTTTTTAGCAGAAAAGAAATAGACTTTTAGGGGTTCCATGCGTATAATGCGCTGTTAAGTTACAAGCGGGCAGACCGATAGGGAGGGCATGTTTTATCCAAACATCGCCGATCTTTTTTGGGTCTACTCGCTTTTTTACAGCCGAAATTCAGGAGCTTTGGTTTGAGCATCCCCGCCATTTTAGCCCTCGCAGATGGAACGATCTTTAAAGGAACGTCAATCGGCGCAACGGGAAGTACGACTGGAGAAGTCGTTTTTAACACAGCCATGACTGGCTATCAAGAAATTTTGACTGACCCAAGTTATGCACAACAAATTGTGACATTAACTTACCCTCATATTGGTAACACTGGTTGTAACGCGGAAGACGTTGAATCTGGTCGTATCCATAAAGTATGGGCGAATGGTTTAATTATTCGTGACCTTCCTCTACTACACAGTAACTTCCGTGCTGAGCAGTCACTGAGCGAATATCTGCAAGAACACAATGTTGTTGCAATCGCAGATATTGATACGCGTAAATTAACACGTATTTTACGTCAGACTGGTGCACAAAACGGGTGCATCCTTGCTGGTGAAAATATTACTGAAGAAGAAGCAATTGCAAAAGCTCGTGCTTTTGGTGGCTTAAATGGCTTAGACCTTGCAAAAGAATGTTGTGATCCAACTGGTTTTGAATGGTCTGAAGGTTCATGGACTCTAGGTCAGGGCTTCTCTCAACCTGAATTAAAATATCATGTAGTTGCATACGATTACGGTGTCAAAACCAACATCTTACGTATGCTTGCAGACCGCGGTTGCAAATTAACCGTTGTACCTGCAGAAACTCCGGCTGAAAAAGTATTGGCACTTAATCCGGATGGCGTATTCCTTTCAAATGGTCCTGGCGATCCAGCTGCTTGTGATTACGCAATCGAAGCTGTAAAAACTATTGTTGAAACCACAACATTACCTGTATTTGGTATTTGCTTAGGCCACCAAATCTTGGCACTCGCTTCTGGTGCAAAAACTGTAAAAATGAACCATGGTCACCACGGTGCTAACCATCCTGTACAAAATCTTGAAGATGGTACAGTGATGATTACTTCACAGAACCATGGTTTCGCTGTAGATGCAGAAACTTTACCGGCTAACTTAAAAGCAACGCATAAATCATTGTTCGATGGCACCTTACAAGGTATCCACCGCACAGACAAACCAGCTTTCAGCTTCCAAGGTCACCCTGAAGCAAGCCCTGGTCCACATGATTGTGCACCTTTGTTCGATCATTTCATCGAACTTATCGAAGCATCTAAACAGTAATTACGGAGCGAATAATGCCTAAACGTACGGATATTAAAAGCATCTTAATTATTGGTGCTGGCCCGATTGTGATTGGACAGGCATGTGAGTTTGACTACTCAGGTGCTCAAGCATGTAAAGCACTTCGTGAAGAAGGCTATCGTGTTATTTTGGTTAACTCTAACCCAGCTACCATCATGACAGATCCTTCAATGGCTGATGCAACTTATATTGAGCCGATTACTTGGCAAACAGTTGCACAGATTATTGAAAAAGAACGTCCAGATGCAGTATTACCAACGATGGGTGGTCAAACTGCATTGAACTGTGCTCTTGCGCTTGATGAGCATGGCGTTCTTGAAAAATATAATGTTGAATTAATTGGCGCAAGCAAAGAAGCGATTGAGAAAGCCGAAGATCGTAAACTCTTCGATATCGCTATGCGTAAAATTGGATTGGAATGTCCAAAAGCTGCCATTGCTGAAACAATGGAAGAAGCTTTAGCAATCCAATCACGCTTTGGTTTCCCAGTAATTATCCGTCCATCATTTACAATGGGTGGTTCAGGCGGTGGTATTGCATATAACCGCGAAGAATTCCTTGAAATTTGTGAACGTGGTTTTGACCTCTCTCCTACTCACCAGTTATTGATTGATGAATCTTTAATTGGCTGGAAAGAATACGAAATGGAAGTTGTTCGTGACAAAAACGACAACTGTATTATCGTATGTGCGATCGAAAACTTCGATCCAATGGGCGTTCACACTGGCGACTCAATTACCGTTGCTCCTGCTCAAACATTAACTGACAAAGAATATCAATTGATGCGTAATGCTTCGGTTGCAGTTCTTCGTGAAATTGGTGTTGAAACAGGTGGTTCTAACGTTCAGTTCGGTATTAACCCTAAAGATGGACGTATGGTTGTCATTGAGATGAACCCACGTGTATCTCGTTCATCTGCTCTTGCTTCTAAAGCAACAGGTTTCCCAATCGCAAAAATCGCAGCAAAACTTGCTGTTGGTTATACCCTTGATGAATTGAAAAATGACATCACTGGTGGCGTGACTCCTGCAAGCTTCGAACCATCGATTGACTATGTTGTAACGAAGATTCCTCGTTTTAACTTCGAGAAATTCCCGCAAGCAGAACCAGTTCTTACCACTCAGATGAAATCTGTTGGTGAAGTCATGGCAATTGGCCGTAACTTCCAAGAATCTTTACAAAAAGCATTACGTGGTCTTGAAGTTGGTGTAAGCGGTTTCGATGAAAAAATCGAAGCTGGCGCAACAAATGCAAAAGAAACCATTTTAAAAGAGCTTAAAGTTCCAGGCCCTGAGCGTATCTGGTATGTAGCAGATGCTTTCCGTCATGGTTTCTCTTTAGATGAAGTGTTTGAAGCAACCAAAATTGATCGTTGGTTCCTCATTCAAATTCAAGACATCGTTAAAACTGAAGCTGAAGTAAAAGCTTTAGGTTTTGGTGACTTAAATGCTGACAATATCCGTGCTTTCAAACGTAAAGGTTTATCTGACCTTCGTATTGCACACCTCATGGGTATTTCGCAAAAGCAATTCCGTAAACAACGTTGGAACTTGGGTGTTTATCCAGTTTACAAACGTGTTGATACATGTGCTGCCGAGTTTGAATCTGGTACTGCATATATGTATTCAACTTACGATGAAGAATGTGAAGCAAATCCATCAAATCGTGACAAGATCATGGTGATTGGTGGTGGTCCAAACCGTATTGGTCAAGGTATCGAATTTGACTACTGCTGTGTACACGCTGCATTAGCTATGCGTGAAGATGGTTATGAAACAATCATGGTTAACTGTAACCCTGAAACTGTTTCTACTGACTACGACACATCAGATCGTTTGTACTTCGAACCTGTAACACTTGAAGATGTACTTGAAATCGTACGTACTGAGAAGCCAAAAGGCGTAATCGTACAGTACGGTGGTCAAACACCTCTTAAATTGGCACGTGCTTTAGAAGAAGCTGGTACACCAATTATTGGTACATCACCAGATGCAATTGACCGTGCAGAAGACCGTGAACGTTTCCAGCAAATGATCCAACGTTTACAGCTTCGTCAACCAAACAACAGCATTGTAAAATCTGCTGAAGAAGGTATCTCTGAAGCTGCGAAAGTAGGTTATCCGTTAGTTGTTCGTCCATCTTATGTATTAGGTGGTCGTGCAATGGAAATCGTATACAACGAAGAAGAACTTAAACGTTACCTTCGTGAAGCAGTTCAGGCATCTAACGAAGCCCCTGTTCTTCTTGACCGTTTCCTAGATGATGCAACTGAAGTTGATGTTGACTGTGTATCTGACGGTAAAGACGTTGTGATCGGCGGCATCATGCAGCACATCGAACAAGCAGGTATTCACTCAGGTGACTCTGCATGTTCAATTCCTCCTTATTCTTTATCTAAAGAAATTCAGGATGAAATGCGTCGTCAAACTGTTGCGATGGCAAAAGAACTTGGTGTGGTTGGTTTGATGAACGTTCAGTTCGCAGTTAAAGGCGATGATGTTTACGTTCTTGAAGTTAACCCACGTGCTTCACGTACAGTTCCATTCGTATCGAAATGTATTGGTGATTCTTTAGCAAAAGTAGC
Source organism: Acinetobacter sp. IRS14 (assembly GCF_034650275.1). Classification (NCBI taxonomy): domain Bacteria; kingdom Pseudomonadati; phylum Pseudomonadota; class Gammaproteobacteria; order Moraxellales; family Moraxellaceae; genus Acinetobacter; species Acinetobacter sp. IRS14. Next base: position 9,353 of record NZ_JAOVFN010000036.1, on the reverse strand, counting down.
TGCACGTTGTATGGCTGGTCAATCTCTTGAATCTCAAGGGTTTACTAAAGAAATCATTCCAACACACTTTGCTGTGAAAGAAGCTGTTTTCCCATTCGCTAAATTCCAAGGCGTAGATCCAATGCTTGGACCTGAGATGAAATCTACAGGTGAAGTAATGGGCGTTGGTAAAACATTTGGTGAAGCATTCTATAAAGCTGTTTTAGGCTCAAATGATCGCTTACCAGGTTTACCAACTGAAGGCGAAGTAAAACATGCTTTCTTATCTGTACGTGAATCTGACAAGAAATATATTGCAGATATTGCTAAGAAATTAGCTGCATATGGCTTCAAGCTTATTGCAACAGGTGGTACATACCAAGTACTTAAAGAAGCAGGTTTAGAATGCGAATCTGTGAATAAAGTGACTGAAGGTCGTCCACATATTGTTGACCGCTTGAAAAATGGTGAAATACACCTTATTGTCAATACCACTGAAGGTAAACAAGCTCAATATGATTCTGCAATGATTCGTCGTGCTGCCCTACAAGGCAAAGTGTATTACACAACGACTATCAATGGTGCAGAAGCTGTTTGCCAAGCTTTTGATGTGAAATTGCCAATGGATGTATACCGCTTGCAAGATTTAACTGTAGGTTAATTTGTTACCGATAAGTCCCGTCACCTTATCGGTGGCGGGATTTTTTCATTTTTTTTAACTGTGTTTTCTCAAATTAAGAGGGACCAAAATGCAACGCTATCCAATGACCCCTGAAGGTAAAATTGCCTTAGAGAAAGAATTACAACATTTAAAATCTGTTGAACGTCCACGTATTATTCAAGCTATTGCAGAAGCACGTGAACATGGCGACTTAAAGGAAAATGCTGAATATCATGCTGCACGTGAACAGCAAGGTTTCTGTGAAGGCCGTATTCAGGATATCGAAGGTAAATTAGGCGCTGCTCAAGAAATTGATGTTAAAACACTTGAGCAAAATGGCCGTGTTGTTTTTGGTGTAACAGTAACAATTGAAAATCTTGATACTGAAGAACGTAAAACTTATAAAATTGTTGGCGATGACGAAGCAGATTTTAAAATTAATAAAATCTCGGTGAATTCACCAATCGCACGTGGTCTTTTGAGTAAGAGTGAAGGCGATGAAGTAAAAATCGTGACTCCTCAAGGCGAAGTCGAATATGAAATCGTAAGTGTAGAATATCTCTAAGATAATGCACAACTAGCCCCTCTTTATGAGGGGTTTTTATTCAATATCATCGATATATTTTGGGAAATCACACATGGATAACTCTTTAATTAACACTCCAGTTCGTCATTGGTGTGAGTTTGAATTTATCCATAAAACTGTAAAAAACCCGAATATCCATATCAGTGGTCATTATTCTTATTATTCAGCCTATTGGGATCAAGGTTTTGAACGTTGTGTTGTGCGTTATTTACATGATAAAGCCTCGACACCAGACAAACCGATTGACCAACTTTATATTGGTAATTTTGTTTGCTTTGGTGCTGAATGCGTCATTATGATGGGTGGCAACCAACTTCATAGACCAGACTGGATTTCGACTTTCCCTTTTGATACCCGTAGTTTTTTAGCAGCTGGTGATACTGTAATTGCCGATGGATGCTGGATTGGTAGTCGTGCAATGATTATGCAAGGGGTCACACTTGGTGAAGGTGCTGTCGTTGCAACCGGTGCTGTGGTCACTAAAGATGTTCCCCCCTATGCAATTGTAGGTGGCGTGCCTGCAAAAATTATTAAATATCGTTTTCCACAAGAACAAATCAATAAACTGCTTGCTTTAAGACTTTATGATTTGGATGAGAAGCAAATTTTGAAAATACGCGAATATTTACAAACTGATGATATAGATGCTTTATCTACACATATAGAAAATTTGCGGAATCTATAAAAATATATCTACAAAAATTTGTTGTTATAAACTCACAAATGATTACGTGCTTGAATTTAAATCGTCAAAAAATAAGTATAAAGTATTGAATAAATAAGCATCATTACAATAAGGAAAACACTCATGTTATATCAACATATTCTTGTACCAATTGACGGTTCTGAAACTTCTTTAATTGCCATGAAAGAGGCAATCAAACTGGGAAAAGCGTTAAATAGCAAAATTACGGTTGTGCAAGTTATGGCTCTTGATCCGTTTATTGCTGACGCCTATGTAAAAACTGGCCAAACGAATGATTTGATTGAACGGACAAGAACCTATTTACTCGATATTTTAGAACGCGCAAAACAAGAATTCGCCGATGAAGGCATTACTGTCGAAACCAAACTACTTGAAGGTTTTGTTGTACATGAAGAGATTATTCAGGCTGCTCAAGACTTAAATGCAGATCTGATTGTTATGGGTTCTCATGGCCGTACAGGGGTCCGAAAACTTGTACTTGGTAGTGTTGCACAAAAAGTCTTAGGCGAAAGTCATATTCCTGTTTTAATTGTTCGATAATTTCAATATTGCCTATTTTGTTAATTCTAATAATTTAGGCAATCGTTTAAAAAAGCCTTTTCAGGATCTTTAAGGCTGCCAAGCAAATTGCTTTAAGTTTACTTTACCGTTTAACAAATAGACTCCTTCAGCTTCTAGCTTTAACTGCTGAACATTTTCACCCTTGTCATTAAATTTGCTTAGGCTAATTTTGCCTTGAGAATTAATAACCCGATACCAAGGGACTTGATGATCGGCTTCAAGATGTTTCAAAACATAGCCCACTAATCGCGCATGTTTAGGTAACCCTGCCATACGAGCCACTTGCCCATAAGTTGCGACTTTTCCGTAAGGAATCAAAGCAATGACTTCTAAAATCTGCCGATGTAGTTCATACTGAGTTGTCAAAATGGACTCCATAAAAATTGACATAATTCATATCATATAAAAATTTTTGACTAAAACTAAATGCAATCCAAGGTGGGCTTGAGGGAAATCTGCATGAAAAAAATATTATTGGTGGTTACTGGGACTTTACTGTGCGCTTCTTGTACTACTCGCCCTCCTATTCCTTCAGGAGAAGTACCAAAAGTATCTACAGATGGCCGCCCTATCGTTCCTGTCACTTTCGTTTTTACCACTAATTCTCCAGAAGCTACAAAGTTTGATAATTACCAGCAGATGCGTAAAGAAATCAAAATATTAAATAAATATTATGTAGATGATAAAAATAATAAGATTTTTAAATTCAAATTACACCGTTATATTCCTTTTGAAGAATTTTCAAAATTACATTGCGATTTAAAACAGCAGATCAATCAACCCTACCCGATCTCTACTGAAACTATTCCTGCCAGTGTAAACACCTGTTTTCCTAAAAGAACTGCCAGCAAGGAAGTCATCGTTTTTATTTATGATGCCTATTCAACTAAGTGGAAATTTGAAGATGTAACAAGTAGAGCATTTCGTAATAATGGTAAACCTTTTGTTTTATTAGATTGGAACCGACTCAATTATAATATTCAGGCTGGTAGCGTACATGAAATGGGACATGTGTTCGGACTAAAACATGTCTGCGCGCCGAATGCTACAAAACGTACACCAACCAACATTATGGCGAGTGCCGAATGTAAACGTGGCAGCGGTGGACTTAGAAATTTGGGTTTTACACCGGTCCAACTTCAAACAATTTTAGAAAATTACCAACGTTATCCATAAAGATTTTAAAAACTCATTTCGACGTAAAAACCTAAATCATCTTGTGCTGCATAATAATTTTCAGGAGTCAGTAATGAAGTCATATAACTGCTGACCTCTGAAAAGTCATCTTCATTGACTAGATACGGCTGCCAAAATGTTTTCAAATTATTGGTATAGATCGGATATAAACGCAGTCGATCTTTTGACAAATCTAGCCGAGCAATACATCCATACGGCAAAGCGTTTTGCTCTGTATATTCACCATTGCTATTAAAAACCGCATTCCCAATACCAAATACCACAGGCTTCTGATTAATCACTTTAATCGGTTGAATGGTATGAGCTCCATGACCGATAACGAGGTCCGCACCAGCTTGAGTCAAAATATCAGCGAGCTTGCTCTGCTCCTTGGTAATCGGCTTAAAGTCGATGCCCCAATGACAAATAACAATAACTTTATGCTCAGGGTTAGTCTGCTTATAACGACCTATTTGTTCAAGCAAAACCCCATTTAGACATGCAACTCCACTCTTAGGACCTAAGGCATAAAAATCATAATCTAGATAGGCAGTGTCTCTGTGCCAATAACCGTTAAAAATAACGTAATGCTTGTCATTAAAAGTGATTTCAAAGTGGCTATGGGCATCTTTTTGATTTGTACCTGCACCAATATAAGAAATATTGGCCCGATCAAATTGTTGTAATGAATAGGCCAATCCACGATTCCCATAATCTTTTAAATGGTTATTTGCCAATACCACATGGTTAAGGTGAATATTTTTGAACTCTGCTAATGTTTGTTCGGCATCAGCTTTAAGAATAAATGACTTTTTATGTACTAAAGGAGATTGATTTTCTAAAGAAAAGACTGCTTCAAAATTAGCGATATTTACGTCATGTTCACCTAAAAAAGCTTTTATTTTTTCAAATGAATAGGCATATCCATATTGTTGTAGAGCATCTTTTTGCCCCTTAGACTTGCGCTTTTCTGTATAGATCTCCCCAAAGTAGGTATCTCCTAAAATGTTAATAATGCCGCTTGGGGTAGAGCAAACTTTAGGTCTTACAGTCTGTGCTTGAAAACAGTGATAATAAGGAATTAAGTGCTCAGCACGATGAATATCATCTAAAAAAGAAAAGAAACCGATAGTCTGGTTTTCCTCAAAGAATGTCAGATAAATTTTTCTAAATGAATTTGTAAGATATAAGACCTCTACTACATTCTGTGCCATTAATAGAGTCTGTGGTAGATAAGACTTTCCTTTAAAATTCAGCTCTTTTATAAAGAATAGTTTTCTGATTTCAGCTGGCTGGCTATAAATATTTTTAACTAATAAAAACAAATGTTTTAACTGGTTTTGTGTATTTCCTTTTTTCAAATTTAAATTATAGGTAGCAGCTCTTTTTGACAAAATTAAATAGGCTTCCTCATGTGTACTGCAGAGCATATTGCTTAAAGCATCTTTTACATCTGCTGCTTGAGTAAAAATTAGCAACTGCAATAGTTCAATGAAGGTGTAATGTTCCGAGGGTTTTAAGCCTAGATTTTGCTGACCTAATTGCTCAGATAGGTGTTCAGGGACAACATAGTCATCTTGAACTTTTACATTTTTTTGCTGAAATTGCTCTAATGCGTAGTCGATTAACAGTAGTGTTGAAATATCATTATCAAATTCGAATTGCCATAAAGCTTCATCAAAACTTGTCGTATCGATATGTGCTAATAGCTTGATCTCAACGGGTTGATACTTCATGGCGCATCACCTTTGTAATCTTTAACGTAAGCGATGTAACCCGATAAGTTATGTTCTTGGTCATCAATCCGTACTCGAAAACGATCATGACGAATATAAAATGCATGCAAAATTTTATCTGGCCGAGCCATATACATCGCCATTTCCGGATAAAAAAATCCTGTAGTTTGAAAATCAGCTCTAAACTCAATTAGCTTTTGAAGCTCAGGCATATACGCCTGCTCAAAAAGTGCTGTCCGCCCCTGCTCTTTTAAACGATTCACCATTTTATAAGCAGCCATTAGCATTTCTAATAAAGTTGCATATGTTGTTTTTCGATTTTTAATAAAGATAAAATGTTTTAAATAATTATTTAAACCAAAAATAAAATATTTATCTTCAGGGCATATTTTATTGAGTTCATTTGTACAATAACTTAACCAATGATCATGGTATTTTTCATATCTCTTTTCAATAAAACACTCAAACATTAATTTAACGGTTTCTAATAATCTAGAATCTTCGTTAATTTGATATAAACGTAATAATGCTAAAGCAGCTTCACCATCATAATAAATAATTCTAAATTTCTCTTTTAAATCATAATCTGGATAATTTAATACATGAGTTGTTGAGCCATTTGAATCTATTAATTTTAAAATACCATTTGCGAGTTTCTCTGCATATTTTTGATAATCAGCTTTTTGAGTAATTTCTTGATATTTAGTTAACATTAAAATGGCGGCCGCGTTGGCACCTAATTTGATTTCGAATTCCCCTTCTTTACCATCAATCATAAAGGCAGTTTCTGAGTCTTTTTCTTTATAAAAGTTGGTCAGTGCATAGTGAATGGCAGCATGTATTTTGGGCCAATATTCTGGCTTATTCTGCACTTCAAAAGTTTCTAGTAAGGCATACACTGAGGTACAGTGTCGCACCGTATTGTAGTTACGAATGTCCCGATCATAGGCAGAAAAATAGCCATATATAAATTTGCCATTTTCTTGAATCTGGTCATGCAGAAATGCCGAATTTTGCTCAATTAGATGCTGAAAATGCTGTTTTCTATTGCTTGAAATTCCTCTAATTCCATTTACATCATAACCACTCGCTAAGTTAATAAATTCCTCATTTTCATAAAATGCTGCGTAGGTATCAAAAGTCCAAATGTCTTGCAGTTCTTGTAATTTAATCTGTGGTTTTGGAGCGTTATATTTTTGCTTAACTGCATAATTCAGGTTTGTTTCATCAAAAAAGTTCGGTTTGTCGTAGCTCAAGCCTCGAATGATTGCTTTTCCATAAATCTCTTGCTCAAGAAAAGCCACTGAACAGTGTTCATCAAATCCAATCCCTTTACGGTAATGGTTATTGTGAAATTGATGGTGGACCTGCTTCTCTACTTCTTTCCAAGCTTGTTTCGTCAAGTTATATGCCACATCAATTTTTATATATTCAGCAAGTGGTTCATGTGCAAACTGGTCATTAATAAAATCTAATAATTGTTTTTTGGCCTGCTCTAAATTTGTTTTCTCACTGTGCCAAACACTACATCTTTGGTCTTTAGGACCATAAGATAAAAATAAAATAATATCCTGTTTAAGACTCGGAACGTGCTGAACAACTTGTTCTAACCAAAGGTTCATTTGTCTTTGGAATTTTAAAAATGCCGTCACTCGAATTTAGTCCCTATCCGTTATTTGTTGTTCTATAAAATTTTCAATACATCATAGCACGGACAAGCTAAAAGCTAGATTAACGTATTGTTTAAAAATAAAAAAAGAGCCCGAAGGCTCTTTTTTATTTGGTTAATTATCTATTAATAGATAATTTGACCATTAGCAAGTAACTCTGCCTCACTAGTAACAACACCTTGTAAAACCAACAGATTCGTAAAGTTATTTGTAGGTAGAATCACCCCAGTTAATCCATCACGGTCAATCTGAATTGTTGTATTACCACCACTTACAACGACATTGAGATATTGTCCAATAGTAGCATCTGTTTGAGCTCCATCGAGTAATCCTCTGATATCAATCAAATCAGCTTGCTGATCTGTAGCAACATTACCCACATGGAAGTTAGTCCAAGTATCTACACCATTACCACCTGTATTACCACCATTACCTATAGCAACATTGTTTAATACATGGTAAATGAGAGTATCTGAACCAGCCCCAATCGTGCCAGTATCTGTATTGAACGTGTCATTTCCTGATGTACTAATTACATGAGTATTGTAATCAGAAGTAGTCAGATTAACCGTCAATGATGATAAAGACTCGGCGCCATTCGCTGCCACTAACTTATAGTTAATGGTATCGGTTGGATTCGCTAATGTTAACGATGAAGTATTGGCACGGTAATCATAGTCACCATTTGAATTGATCACAAATGTACCATTCGCAGTAGTGATAGATTGTCCAGTAGCCTCAACATATACACCAGGACTTGTTTCAACATAGAGTTTGACACCATCAGCAGTAAAGATACCACTGTCTGCGACTCCACCTATTGTGTCACCATGGACAATGTTTCCATGAATCCAGTCAGATGAATAATTGTTCAAGTGCGTTGTAGTGGTCGTTACTTGGGTATCCAAGGTGGTTACACCAAGTGTAATCGCTGTCAACGTATATTGAACACGGTATGTACCTGCTTCCAAGTGTAGAACGGAATCTTGGAAAGCTACAGTCCCGAGACTAATACCACCCACGCTCGCAAGTGCTGTAGCCGAACCAGTATAAGTAGTATCAACCCATACTCCACCAACAAATTGCTGAACAACATAGCTCACTGTTGGTAATGCACTCAACAATGGTTGGTTAGCATAAGTTGCTGCTACCTGTACATCTACTAATTCTCCAGCCCCAACGGTGAAAGTATTAGAAATTACAGAAGTCGAACCAATCAAGTTGATTGTTATGTTCGGACTTGGAACATCTACAGGTGTATCAGTTGAGTTACTAAAATCAACCGTTGCAACAGCTTGGTCTGCATTGGCAACAATTTGAGTCGTACCATCCGTTCCAGGACTAGCTGTATTCCAAGTAATGCTGACATCAGGTGATCCAATCTGTATGTGCAATACCGCTGTGCTAGTACCACCTGATACAGGATCAGTAATCGTGTAAGTGAAGCTATCTACTTTACCAATGTTTGCAGCATTAGCAGTTGGTGTATAGCTATATGAACCATTTGCAGAGATAGTAAGTGTTCCATAAGCTCCTATTACTGGGGTTGAAGAACCAATAGATGTTGGTATTGCACCTACTTGCTCACCCACAACAGTAGACACAACTGTTGTTCCAGTAATTGTATCTGGCACATATGAAGGACCATATATAGTTGAATCATCATCAGTAAGCACATTACCGCTCACTGTTGCTGCACTATATGTAGGTACTACTGTGTGATTATAGTCATCGCGAACCACACTCATTGTGCCTAACAATCCTACACCAACACCGGTATAGACCATAAACGCTCTATAAGAACCACTTGCCAAGTCTGTGATAGTCGCACCGAATCCATTACCACCGAGTATTCCGACGTTAATTAATCCCGTACTAGCATCACCTGCAACATTCTGCCACGAACCATCTGGTGCTTGTTTTTGTAACACTATTTTATAGTCGTTAAGCAAAGACAAACTTAGTAAAGCGCCATAGCTAATCGTTGCATCTGAAGTATGTCCAGCAGCAATACTGAAGCTCACACTCGGGGTACCTAGAAGCGATACGTTGAGACCCTCAGTTACGCCTATCAAGGCTAAGTAGGTTGCAGAACCAGCATTAATACCCGTTGTAGTTAATGGAACAATATCAATTGCCACACTATCTACATTGTCATGTGCAGTAATTGTTGGCACAAGAACAAGACCAGCAAGGTTAGCGCCTGTACCCAAGTTACCTGCAAGGTCAGTATAAGTGTTATTTGCAACACTCAAGCTCGGTGCTGTTGCACTGCCAT
>NZ_JAOVFN010000035.1:0-20005 GCF_034650275.1 Acinetobacter sp. IRS14 | reverse complement strand
GCGCTCATAGCTCAGCTGGATAGAGCACTTGGCTACGAACTAAGGGGTCGGGAGTTCGAATCTCTCTGAGCGCACCACTTGAAGAATTAACCGCTATATATAGCGGTTTTTTTGTGCCTATTTTTTGTCATTTCTATTCAAAGCCGGTGCTCGTGGCAACCAGCTTTGAAAAGAATTAAAAAGTAGAAAATTAGCCAAATGTTTTAAAACGATTTTCATCTTCAATAAAAGCTTTTTCTCCGGCTTCGCCTTCGATTGAACCAAATACTAATTGAGCTCTTAATTTCCAATGAGCGGGAACATTAAATGTAGCATTAATTTTCTCATCAATGATTGGATTGTAGTGTTGTAAAGAAGCCCCAATACCTTGTTCAGCCAGTACGTTCCATACTGCAAATTGTGCAATTGCTGTTGAGTGCTCAGACCAGATTGGAAAATTATCTGCATATGCTTCAAATTGTTCTTGTAGACCTTTAATCACATGTTGGTCTTCAAAAAATAAAACTGTACCTGTACCTGCCGCAAAACTTTGAATTTTCTGTTCAGTTCCAGTTAGGGCTTCTGCTGGAATAATCGTTTTTAATACATCTAAAACAATATTCCAGAAATTTTGGTGGGACTGATCAAATGAAATCACAACGCGAGAAGACTGGGAGTTAAATGCAGATGGGCTATGTTTTACAGCCTCTTGAATTAATTTTTCAATTTCAGCTGGGGATTGTTTTAAGTTCTTTCCTATTGAATAAATTGAACGACGTTTTTTAATTAATTCTAAAAAGCTTGGTTCATTTGAAAGGTTCGTCTCTTGAGTGGCTTGCGTAACCACATCTTTTGAGACAGTTGCTTTTTGATTTAAGCCAAATAATTTTGCAAAAAAAGACATGAGACATTCCACTAAGAAGGTGATGCTTTTATTGTAGAAATTTTAAAAAGTGAAATAAGCTCAAAAAATATGAATCTACGTTCCATATATGCAACGAAAAATATTTTGCAACTGAACCATAACTGCTTCTTTTAAACAAAACAAAAAATAGCCTTTGATTCATTTTAAAGCTGAAATGAATATGCTCTAATAGTTTCGATTTATTGAGTATTGATGCATTGCAATGACTGAGCAAAAAACAGCTTTATCTTTACGTTACTATTTGAATTTAGAAGAATCACAAGATGGATTTTCGTTAGTAACATTTGGGAAAAAACAATTTACCCGTTTTCTAACACCTGCGATTAGTATTGCAATTATTATTTGGGGACTTTATTTAGGTTTCTCTGGGGTTGGCCGATATTATGTCGGATTAGGCTTGTTTTTTCTGGTGATGCAAGGGCTGATGCGTTATTGGCTTTTACCGATGCTATTTAAACGTCAATTTGTTCGTTACCAGTTTGGAAAGAGTGAGCAGGGAATCGACCTTTATCAAGATTATTTTGAGCTTTATTCCAGTGAACGTAAGCAAGTAGTGCAATATGCGGATGTGCAAACCTTTGCTAAAGGTAAGCTGACGTACATGCTTGAGTTAAAAAACAAAACTGTAATTATTGTGCCAAAGCGAGCATTTGCACAGGTTTCAGATCAAACGATATTTGAAAATACATTTAAGAAATAAATTATTGGAATTATTAGCCGCAACAACAAAGGAAGCCTCATGAATACACGTCCTTCAAAAATCGTTTGCGTAGGCAGAAGCTATGCTGATCATGTCAAAGAATTAAATAATGCTATGCCTGACAAGCCGATATTATTTATTAAACCACCTAGTAGTTTGATTGGTTTAAATGACGGTATTTCCTGGAATCCAGCTTGGGGCAGTTGTCATTTTGAGTGTGAATTAGTTTTACGCATTGACCAACCTTTAAAAGGTGAAACAGATCCTGCAAAAGCATTAAAAGCGATTGGTGCGGTGACATTAGGTCTCGATTTAACAATGCGTGATTTACAGAATGATCTGAAAAGTAAAGGTCACCCATGGGAACGTGCAAAAGCTTTTGATGGTGCTTGTGTATTAGCTGACTGGGTAGATTTGAGCGAAATTACCGATTGGCAAGAAACTAAATTCACTTTCCATATTAATGATGAGTTACGTCAAGATGGCAATACGGCATTATTAATGTTTACGATTGGTGATCTATTAGCTGATATTAATCAGGTCTTTTCACTAGAACCGGGTGATGTAATTATGACAGGTTCACCTGCTGGTGTTGGGCCATTACACTCGGGTGCTCAGTTAAAAATGACATTAAAAGGTGCAACGCAAGATTTTGTATGGAAAACTTTTGTGAAAGCATAATCCACTCTTAAATTTGCCAAGTTTTAACCCTATTATTTTTTCAATAATAGGGTTTTTTATTGTCTAGAAGTGGAAGATATTTATATTAATAAATCGCCTTATTTTTCTATTTCTCTTCAAAAACTGTTGAAAGAGGAATAGAAAGTTTTGCAGCTAAATAATCATTAGACTCAATGAGTGCTGGTCCAATTTTTTCCATCCATTCATCGTCATCATGCACATTTTGGACATCTTGACGTAAAGGCAATGGATACGGAAGGGCTGTGAAAAAACTCCAGAAATCAACTTGGGATAAATTACGCGCTAGAACATATTCATCTTTATCAGTACGTTTAACTAAATTTTGTTCTTCTAGTAAAAGCACATAAGCAGGCCAGCGACCAATTTCTCCACGGCCTAAAATTTCTAAAGCTTCTTTATCACTTACACTTTCACCCAGCTTTTGCTTTTTATAAAACAGCTCAAGAATATCTAATAACATTAGAACAGGGTGTCGTTTTTGCTCTTTACCTGAGTGAAAAGCAGTTAAAGCAAAACTAACTTCTACGCCCAGTAAAATAATATTCCATGAAAGAAAGATCCATAACAGGAAAATAGGTACTGCTGCAAATGCGCCGTAGATCAGTTCATAGCTGGTGAAATTTGACATTACGAAGCTGAATAGGTTTTTGAGTATTTCAAAAAGTACAGCACTTAAGCAAGCCGCTATACCGGCTGCATAAACTGGAACTGTTCGGTTCGGAATAGTCCAATACAAAATAAAAAAGCCAACAATGGTCAATAAAAAAGAAATCAACCAGAGTATGAATGATCCATCAAGTTGATATCCTGCAAAATTATTGCTGAGAATATTCATGGAAGCGACAGTCGAGGAAATGACGAATGCACTTCCTAAGATAATCGGACCTAAAGAGATGATGGTCCAGTAACGCATAAAACCCATAATGCCACTACGAGTTTCTTTTACGCGCCAAATGCGATTAAAGACGGTTTCAATTGAGGTCAGCATTAAAACGGTAGTGACGAATAAAAATAGCACACCAATAACGGTCAGGTTACTCGATTTCTCTGTGAAAGCATTTAGAGCTTTATCAAATGCAATAGTGCTCTTAGGTAAAAAATTACTATAGATTAAATGTTGGAGCTGTTGTCTTGCAGGTTCTAGCGCTTTAATTGAAGAGATAATAACTAAAAAAACCGTTAACATCGGCACAACTGCGAATAGTGTTGTATAGGTGAGGGAACCAGCTTGTTCACGGCACCGATCAGCTTCAAAACGTTTAAATACATATAAAACGAACTGAAACCAGGTTTTATTATAAAAAGGAAGCTTACTTAAAAAACGTTGTAACATGCGTTGTCTATCCCGATTTTTTTAATCATCATGTTGGGCGATTAATAGCTTATCAAAGTATGAGCTGAAGAACTCAAATCGTAGATTAAAGCAAAATAATAACTTATAGAATTAAAGTCGTTCTGTAAGTTTACTATGCGCTATAGAAAAAATTGTAGCCATAATCTTTTCAGAAAAGTTGACTTTCTGTTGTGTGATCATAAGATTCATCAAAAGTTGATGAACCTTTTACTCAACGAATTTGAGAAATTTGCTCGTGTTGCCTTTAACGCTAAACAATCAATCACCTCTAGAATTTCATAAAATTGGTTTCGCCAAAAAAATAAAAAATACCGTATAGTGTTCTTTTTAACAAAATTTATGAAACCGATGCAACCTTACATTCTTGTACTCTATTACAGTAAATATGGTTCTACTAAAGAAATGGCGCATTTAATTGCCAATGGTGTTGAGTCTGCGGGTATGTCAGTGAAAATTCGGACAGTGCCAAATATTGCTCCGGTCGTCACGGTAGCTGAACCAAGTATTCCAGCAGAAGGCGATATCTACTGTACGTTAGATGATCTAGCGAATTGTGCAGGTCTGGCGTTAGGTTCCCCAACTCGCTTCGGCAATATGGCAAGTGAAATGAAATATTTTTGGGACCAAACGACGAGTCTTTGGCTCAATGGAGCATTACATAATAAACCTGCTTGTGTTTTTACTTCTTCTGGATCAATGCATGGTGGGCAGGAGAGTACTTTACTCACGATGTTGCCGCCGTTATTTCATCACGGGATGATGATTCTGGGATTACCAAATGCAATTCCAGCTTTATCTAACACTAAAACAGGTGGAACACCGTATGGGGCAAGTCATGTAAGCGGACCCCGCCATGACCAGAGCTTAAGTCAGGATGAAAAGATTTTGTGTGAAGCTCAAGGTAAGCGTTTGGGTGAAGTTGTTAAAAAGCTGGTGGTTTCTCTTTAAACAGCCAAAAAAAAGAGCGGATATCCGCTCTTTTTTATTTGCACAATTTATTCTTTTACAAAAGTAACTTTACCATCTGTAAGAGAAAGAACACGTGCTAATGACTCAACTCGGTAGCCTTTTTCAAGCAATAAATCACGGCCCGGTTGGAATGATTTTTCAATCACAATACCAACCCCCACAACTTCTGCATTTGCTTGGTGAATTAAATCAATTAGTCCTAATGCTGCTTGGCCATTCGCCAAGAAGTCATCAATAACTAATGCTTTATCAGTTGAATGAAGGTGTTTGTTTGAAATCGCAATCGTGCTTTCCGTTTGTTTAGTAAAACTAAATACTTTAGAGCGATATAAGTCATCTTTTAACGTCAATGACTGATATTTACGAGCGAAAATTACAGGTACACCAAGTTCCAAACCTGCCATGATTGCAGGTGCAATACCTGATGCTTCAATGGTAATAATCTTGGTAATCCCTGCATCTTTAAAGCGAGCGGCAAATTCTTTACCAATCTGCTGCATTAATACAGGATCAATTTGGTGGTTTAAGAAAGCGTCGACTTTCAAGACTTGATCAGATAGAACGATACCTTCTGTTAAGATTTTCTGTTCTAGTGCGTGCACGGGAGAATCCTCTAGACGGATGCTTTTAAAGCAAATGCGTATTTTAAAAAGCATCCGAAAAAATGCAAGCTTTAATTCGTTTTACCTGTATAACTTGTTAATAACAGGCCATAAGAAGTTTTACCATCAACATGGCTGACTTTAACTGGTAAGTAGTCCAATTTAGGTGCTAACCAGAAAATAGTATTACGGTCTGGTTTGCCATGTTCTAAAACAACTTTTACGGTATCGAATGTGCCATAAGAAGTTTTAATTTTCTCATTACCTTGTTTTACAAAACGGCGATTTTCAACTTCTTTTGCATCGGCAAGAGGGTATGAAGTTTTAAGAGAACCATTTTTTAAATCTTCACGCACTTGTAATTCTGCATTTAACTCATCAAGTACACCAGCCTGCCAAGCAAATGAACGAGCTTTATCATCTTTCTTGGTAGAAATAGTTTTGCTGTTTGGATTAAAGTTAATATTCATAGTGTTGTTATGAATCAAAATTTTGCTGGTACGGCTAAAACTTTGAGATCCAATTTTACCATTAGCAAAACTAAATTTACTTGTTTCACTTGCTGAAGCAATTCCACCTGCTTTTGCCGTGAAATTATAAGTCCAATTATTACCTTGCTGGCTTAAGGTACGTGTAGCCGAACCCATACCTTTATTATTATAAGTGAACTGATAATTTGCCTGAAATGGGCTCATGGCAAGTGCATGGCTTGAGAAACCTGCAAAAAGCAAAGTTGTTGAAATACCTGTTGCGATGCCAAACGATTTCAGAAATTTTGTTGCCATAAGTAAATATCCTTGTACAGACTGAAAGTCAGTGCTGATGCATCTATAACTTAAACATATTATGCCTGTTGATCATGGAGAAAAAATCAGGATTTATGCTAAATGTGTAATCTATTTGTGTTTTTTGGCAGTTAATTCATTTTTATTCATCACAGCGCTATACATCTTTTTGCTGGATTGGTGTGATTTCAGAATCTTCTAATTCATCTTCAAAATCATCGTCCTGATCACGGTAAAGTAGGGCTGCTAAATTCACATTTCCAAATACGACTAACTCAGCCTCACGAACTCGTGCGTAATTTACATGCACTTTACTTAATGTCTCGATAATACTAGCCTTTTTACCAAACCAGCGATTGAGATCAAGGAATATGAGTTCATCACGTTCTTCTGCTACATTAAAACGTTCCAGAATCATTCCTAAAGGATCTTTTTTCAAAATTTTATGGTAGTAAAACACTGCGGCTTTTACGGCAATCTTCTGCCAAAAGTTTTTATATTTCGCTTCAATAATTTGTGTATTACTAATTTGTTCAAAAACTAAAAGCTGTTGTTCTTGATTAAATTCCATCTGAATCAGTTTTAAATCAACAGATAGTGTCGTCTCTAAGCCTTTTACATGCATGGTTGCATATAACCTTAACCAGTCATGATAAAGATCCGCGTGGAGGTCATCTAGAAATTCAACATTATTGGTAACATAACGTTGTAAAGTGGCATTCAGAAAGGTTTGTGATAACGTAAAATCTCTTTCTTCTTCAATGAATGCTTCTGCTTTTTGGTAGACCTTTTTAAGGCGTCTGACTAATGAGGAAAATAGCGTTTGCATAAAAGAACTTCCAGAAGATAATTTACTTAAGAACCAACACAATCTTTATTATGATAAAAAACGAGTTTTGATATTGCAGTGTAACAAATTTAATTGATACATTTTGACAAAATGAAAATGGATAAAACTCTATATTTGAAGTGAATCACACTTTTATCCATATTTGAATATCAGTTTATATTTTATTCGGTATTAAACCGTGGGGATAAGGCATTTATATGCTTTTAAGATTATGTTGAACAAAAGAAGTCTATCCATAGAGCCTTTTTACCATTGGTGGCAAGACCGAGTCTTTATTGCTGCAACAATATTGGCAATCTTACTGCATGTTTTTGTGTTGCTCATCCACTTTGCCATGCCTAGCCCGTCAGAGCAATCTACTAAAGAAATTGCAATTTCAATTCGATCAAGTAATGAGCCAGTTCAGCAGGCAGACTTTTTGGCACAAGCAGACCAGCAAGGTTCGGGCACATTTCGTGAAGCCCATCGTACCTCTAGTGATACTCCAAATCCGATGCCTAATGATGCTTCAACTGGAAATGCAGAGTTAGAAAGTTTGCAAAAGGTTCAGCAGCAAAGAGAGCTTAAATTTGAAGAAAAAGTCTTAATGACTGTTTTGAGTTGGCAAAAACAAGCTGATGCGAGTCAAAGGAAAAAAGAACTAGAACAATTACAAAGTCAATTTCAGGCAAAAGCTGCGATGGTTGCGAGTCTTGAAGCACAATATTTACAACGTAGACAAGATTTCAGTCGGCAACAAAAAATCAAAACAGTAGATGGAATTCAAGCGAAGAAAGATGCTTCGGCTGCTTATTTAGATAAGTTCCGTGAAAAAGTAGAGTTGTATGGTAATCGCTATTATCCAGAAGAAGCCAAACAACAACAGCTAAGAGGTGAAGTCCGTTTAATGGTGATTTTGAATGCCCAAGGCGGAATACGTGCAATTCGATTACTTGAAAGCTCAGGGCACTCAATATTAGATGAAGCAGCTAAGTCTTCAGTACGTCGCGGCGCACCATTTGGACATTTCGATGCCAATATGAAAGATATTTCTGAATTACGTATTGTACGTACGTGGCGTTTCGATCCGGCTCAAGCAGAATTTGAAGTACATTAATAAAAAATGTGGATAAGTTTTAGCTTATCCACATTGATTATAATTAATTAGAAAAAATCCCATCTGAAGACAGATTATGTTTTTCTTCTAATCAATAATGATTAAATCTGTTCTTGGTAAGGATTTTCGATATTCAGCTTTGCTAGAATTTCGACTTCAATCCCTTCCATTTCCTCTGCATCTTCATCACTGGTTTCATGGTCATAACCAAGCAAATGTAAAACACCATGTACTAAGAGATGTGCAAAATGGTTTTGGGCAGTTTTTTTCTGTTCTAAAGCTTCTTGTAATACCACTGGAATACAAATAACTAAATCACCTAGAGGTAGGGCATCTAGCATTGGTAAAACTTCTTCAGGAATATCACTTGGAAATGATAAAACATTAGTTGGTTTATCTTTCTCTCTATATTGCAGATTAAGTTGTTGGCTTTCTGCTAAATCGACACAAGCAACGCCAATTTCGCAATCTTCTTTATAGCCAACGTGGAGTAAAGTTGTCTCAATAATTTTTTTGAGTTGAGCTCGTTTGAGCTCTAACTCAGGTGATTGAAAGTCTTGTTGTAAACTTAAACTGATTTTCAAAATAAATCCTTAAGCATCCTGATGTTGCAAGTCTGCTGCTGTATCGTTTTCAGCAACTAATGCTTCTTGACGTGCTTTGCGTTCAGCACGTGCTTCAGCATTAAGACGCTGTTGTTCACCATCCCATCCTTCATACGCTTCAACGATTTTTTGAACCAGTTGGTGACGTACAACGTCACGGGAATGGAAACGGGTAATATGAATTTCTGTAATATTTTCGAGTACGCGGAGTGCGTGTGCCAAACCAGATTGTTGACCTCGAGGTAAATCTACTTGGGTAATGTCACCTGTAATCACTGCACGAGAGCCAAAACCTAAACGAGTCAAGAACATTTTCATTTGTTCTGGTGTTGTGTTTTGAGCTTCATCCAAAATGACAAATGAATGGTTAAGTGTGCGCCCACGCATATATGCAAGAGGCGCAACCTCAATGACTTGACGCTCGATTAACTTAGCAACTTTTTCAAAGCCAAGCATTTCGTAAAGTGCGTCGTAAAGAGGACGTAAATAGGGGTCAATTTTCTGGGTTAAATCACCAGGTAAGAAACCCAGCTTTTCTCCAGCTTCTACAGCAGGACGTACAAGTAAAATCCTCTGGATTTCGTTACGTTCTAGCATGTCTACGGCGGCTGCAACTGCTAAATAGGTTTTACCTGTACCAGCAGGGCCTACACCAAAAGAAATATCGCTTTGTAAAATACGTTGTACATAACGTTTTTGATTGGCACCACGTGGATTAATGCGGCCTTTTCGGGTCTGGAAATAGACATCAAGCGGCGCATCGTGTTCATCCATTTCGTCACCAACTAACTCGAAATTGCGTTCAGTTTGTGACGATTGAATGAGCAGGTGTAATAGATCAGCACTGATTTGCTGGGATACCTCAGACTCTTCGTAGAGTCGTTGCAATAATGCTTCGGCTCTCCCAACAGCATCTATTTCACCATCTATGTGAAAAACATCTCCACGATGAGTAATTTTGACATCTAAACGCTGTTCAATTTGCTTCAGGTGCCCATTATAGGCACCTAGAATGCTCTTTAAACGTTCCATTGAAATTTCAGGAAATGTTACGGTACGTCGAATCGCTGCAGTCAAGAGAAAACCTTTCAGTAGACTTTAGAATACCTCTACATTACGCCACGTCAGGTTCAAGATTCAAGAGCTCACCGTAAACAAAATTTAAAGTTTTAATTTCAGTAATCTCGATCTCTGCAAAACGACCAACCCAAGTTGCATCACCAACGAAAGTGACTAGACGTGTATTGTCAGCAGTACCAATTAAAATATTAGGGTCCTGATCAGATACTTTTTCAATAAGTACACGTTCAATTTTACCTAACATGGCATCTGTTTTTTCAATACTAGACTGCTTAATGACTTTCTGAACTTGAGCTAAACGCTCTTTTTTAACTTGCTCAGGTGTGGTATCTGGCAAATCTGATGCCGGTGTACCTGGGCGTTTCGAATAAACAAAACTATAAGAATGGTCAAAGTCTAAATCTTTGATAAATTGCAATGTTTCTGCAAAATTTTCATCAGTTTCACCAGGGAAGCCAATAATAAAATCACTTGATAAATGCATATCTGGACGAATTTTGCGTAGCTTCGCAATTTTATCGATATAAACATCAATCGTGTGATTTCGCTTCATTGCCTGTAAAACGTCATTCGAACCACTTTGAACAGGCAAGTGTAAATGTGACACCATTTGAGGTAAATCTTCATAACACTGAATTAGCTCATCAGAGAACTCAAGTGGGTGCGATGTTGTATAACGTAAGCGTCCAATACCCGGAATTTCTGCAACGAGTCGTAACAATTCAGGGAAGGTACAGATGCCACCTTCGAAGGTTTCACCACGGTAACCATTTACATTTTGACCAAGAAGTGAAATTTCACGGACACCTTTTTCAGCAAGGCCTGCAATTTCTGCAAGTACATCATCTAAAGGTCGAGAAACTTCTTCACCACGTGTATATGGAACTACACAGAAAGAGCAGTATTTAGAACAGCCTTCCATAATAGAAACAAATGCTTTAAAGCCTTCTACGCGTGGTTCTGGTAAAAAGTCGAACTTTTCAATATCTGGGAAAGAAATATCAACGAGTTTGATTTTGTCTTTTTTAGGTTTTTCTACTTGAGCATTATGTTGATCAAGCATTTGTGGTAAACGGTGTAGTGTTTGAGGGCCAAAAATCATGTCTACATAAGGCGCACGTTTTTGAATATTGTCACCTTCTTGAGAGGCAACACATCCACCGACACCAATCACAAGATCAGGATTTTTGTCTTTTAGTTTGCGCCATCGCCCTAATTCACTAAATACTTTTTCTTGTGCTTTTTCGCGAATAGAACACGTATTCATGAGCAGGATGTCTGCTTCATTAGGGTTGCTCGTTAAAATGTAACCGTGAGAGTCCCCTAAAAGGTCTGCCATACGGTGACTGTCATACTCATTCATCTGACACCCTTGAGTTTCAATATAAAGTTTTTTTATTGAAACATCAGTGGTGTGCGTTGGCTGGGTAACAGTGTTTTCTGAGGCAGCTTTGGCACCATTGGGAATGAAGGTTTGAACCGTCATGCAGGCTCCTAACAGATCGATCTAAAAAAGAATAAATTTGCCCAAAATGGGTCAAACCATTCATTATAGCAGTATTTGGACCGAACCGATAACAGTAAACCTTTAGAAGGTGACACCGTTTTTTTGAAGTAAATTATGTGAATTTTAATGATGTTGAATCATAGAGTTACATAACACAACAAAAGAAAGCACGAAGACTAATTAAACTATGCTTTGAAGGTGAATAGTCAGGGTTTAACACATTTATGAGACCAAGTAGAAAGAGCTCATCAATCCATAGTCGTGTAATGAAAAATAAATATATGCATCGTAGCTGGTTAGGAGCTATGTGTTTACTTGGTTGTTCATTTACCTATGCTGCCGAAGAGCAGTTCAATGATGCATTAAATGCTGCAAATAGTGGCAATACCGCGTTATTAGACCAATATCAGCTGGCTATGCAAAATGATGTATTGGGGTACTATCCAGAATATTGGAAACTTAATACCAATCTTGGCTTTCAACCTTCAGCTTCGATTGTAAGTTTTGCTCAACGTTATCCTCAATCAGCAATGGCTGAGAAATTGGCAGCCGATTATGTTGAAGAAAAAGTTAAACAAGCTGACTTCGCATCTGCACAACCTTTACTATCTTATGTCACCAATCCAGATCAGGCAGAAAACTGTGCATTGGCACAGGTGAGAGCCAAAACTGGTGATGCATTAGTTTTTGCTGAATATAAAGATGTATGGTTAGCCACCGAATCGCAACCTGAATCTTGTGTGGGGCTTGGACGCTTGATGTTATCTAGCCCATTAATGAGTCAGCAAGATAAGCAACAGCGCCTTTGGGTGCAGTTACGTTCTGGTTTAACAGGGCAGGCCCTTGCTACGGCGCAGACTTTAGGTATGAATCTGTCCTTGGCTCAGCTTAATCAAATTCAGGCTAACCCACTCAATTATTTGTGGAGTGCACCTAAAACAAATGATACAGACTATGCTTATTTGATTTTTGCATTAGGTCGTTTGGCTAATAATGACTTACCTAATGCTTTTTCGAACGTCCAACGTGTCGCTCAAGGTACACCAGAGAATATACAAAAGTATTTATATAGAACGGTGGCTTATATTGGTGGCACCACGGTTATGAAAAATAATTTCAATCGTGAAGTTCTTCAATATTTTGATGCAAGTTACGGTTACCCTCTAAGCCCTGAAGAAGCTGAAATTTATGCGCGTCAGGCAATCCGATTTGGTGCGTGGGAAAGTTTAATTCGTGCCATTGATGCTATGAGCGTGACACAAAAACAAGAAGATCGCTGGCAATATTGGCTTGCTCGTGCAACAGAGCAGCGCAATGACAGTAATTCAAAAAATACTGCGCAACGTATTTATAAGAAGTTAGCTGAAAGTGGTGATGACTATCACAACCTTTTAGCTAAAGATCGTTTGGGTGAACGTTATAATCACCAACCTTATGATGATCAACCAACAGCAAGTGATTTAAGACGTTTAGATCAGAATGTTCACTTTAATCGTGCTTTTACTTTAAGACGTATTAATGCAAATCCGACTTATACCAACCGTGAATGGAATTGGGCAGTTCGACAAGCTTATCTTCAACATGATGATGGTGTGTTGTTAGCTGCTGCAAAGCGTGCTCATGATATGGGATGGTATGACCGTGCGATTTACGCAGCAGATCGTACAACAAATAAACATAATGATACGTATCGCTATGTGACACCCCATAAGACTAATGTCGTAAGTCATAGTTACAATGCAGGAATTGATCCAGCGTGGGCTTATGGTTTAATGCGACAAGAAAGCCGATTTGTTACCTCCGCACGCTCTCACGTTGGAGCGGGTGGACTTATGCAAATTATGCCCGATACGGCAAAGTTGATTGCACGTCAAATGGGCGAAACCTATAATCCAGCGGCATTAAATGAAATGAATACCAATATTCGATATGGTACATTTTATTTGTCGATGATTCAGGGACAATTAAGCAATAATCCAGTTTTGGCAACGGCAGGTTATAATGCTGGACCTAATCGGGCAAGACGTTGGCAACCGGACTTTCAATCAATTTCGGCTGATCAATATACAGAGACAATTCCATTGTTAGAAACCAGAGACTATGTCAAGCATGTTATGACGAATGCAACACATTATGGTGTGATATTAGGGCAAGGGGCTCAATCATTATCACAACGTATGAAAGTCATTCCAATGCGTACATCGCCTTAAGTTTAGGTGGTTGATGATGGATCTTCTTTTAATTGGCATATTCAAGTTTTAATTAAATGAAATATAGATATTTGGAACTTCGTTCAATTTTGCAACTTGCATGGTGGCTTATCTGTGCAGGGGTAGGATTGATGAGTTCCGTTTTGCATGCCGAACCTGTTAATTTACAGGGATATGTTATGCACGTACAAATGACACCTGCCGCATGTGCGTTAGATCCCTCTAAACAAAAACAACGTAAATGTCTTGAAGGATATTCACTGACAATTACAGGCCTTATGCCAGAAACAAATCAGACTGATTGTTCAACAGAAAGTTCGGCAGCTCTTTCCCCATTGCAAGCCAAAGTCGTAGCTCGGGTCATGCCTGACAACAATGCGCGTGTACAGCTTTGGAAAAGTGTAGGGGGATGCGTTCCTATGAATGCAAGTCAATATTTCCGGACAGTCATTAATTTTGCTGAACGTTTAAAAATTCCAGCTAGCCTTACCAGTTCGACAAATGTTGAAATTCAACAGTCGGCCTTAAAACAGCAATTTACTCGTCTTAATCCGAGCTTGCCGCAAAATGGTATTCGTTTGACTTGTCAGTTATCACGTTCAGATGTTGTTTTGACGGAAGTGAAGGTGTGTTACACGGTAAAAGGCCAATATAAACAATGTGCAAATCATGTTGTATCGAATTGCCCTGGTGAAATCACGATTAAAGGTAGTTACTAAAGGTAACTATCATTTCGTGAAAAAATGCTGACCATACATTGAATCTATTTGTAAAGGTTAATTTGTATTTTCTATCAGACTTTTGGTGAAAATGAGTCGCTTTTACATGCATCTGCCACATCTTTAGAGTACAATCTTTGCCGTTTATGATGATTTGGTTAGATGGAATTCCTATTTAGCCCGATTAAGGACACTCATTGGAGACAATTACATGAAGCAACCCGTTCGTGTTGCCGTGACTGGCGCTGCAGGTCAAATTGGTTACAGCTTATTATTCCGTATCGCAAGCGGTGAAATGTTAGGTAAAGATCAACCTGTTATTTTACAATTGCTTGAAGTTCCAGTTGAAAAAGCTCAACAAGCGCTTAAAGGCGTAATGATGGAACTTGATGACTGTGCTTTCCCTTTATTGGCTGGCATGATCGGGACTGATGATCCGAAAGTTGCATTTAAAGATGCTGACTACGCTTTATTGGTAGGTTCTCGTCCACGTGGTCCTGGTATGGAACGTGCTGACTTGTTAAAAGTTAACGGTGAAATTTTCATCGGACAAGGTCAAGCATTAAACGAAGTTGCTAGTCGTGACGTTAAAGTATTAGTTGTAGGTAACCCTGCAAACACTAACGCTTACATCGCTATGAACTCTGCTCCAGACCTTCCAGCGAAAAACTTTACTGCTATGTTGCGTCTTGACCACAACCGTGCGTTGACTCAAGTTGCTCAAAAAGCTGGTGTTGCAGTTGCTGATATCGAACACTTAACAGTTTGGGGCAACCACTCTCCAACAATGTATGCTGACTACCGTTTTGCAACTGCAAATGGCGAAAGCTTAAAAGACAAAATCAACGATGCGGCATGGAACAAAGATGTGTTCCTTCCAACTGTTGGTAAACGTGGTGCTGCGATTATCGAAGCACGTGGTTTGTCTTCTGCTGCTTCTGCTGCTAACGCTGCAATTGACCATATGCGCGACTGGGCACTTGGCACAAACGGCAAATGGGTAACTATGGGTATTCCATCTGACGGTTCTTATGGTATTCCAGAAGGCGTTATGTTCGGTTTCCCTGTAACAACTGAGAATGGTGAATACAAAATCGTTCAAGGTTTAGAAATCGATGAATTCAGCCGTGAGCGTATCAACTTCACTCTAAACGAGCTTGAAGAAGAACGTGCAGCAATCGCTGACATGTTGAAATAATTTATCTTTTTGATAAGTTAAAAAAAGCACTCTTTTTAGAGTGCTTTTTTATATTTAATCATTTGAAACAAAACACAAAAAACAACAAGAAAATATAAACATTCTCATGCATATAAAAAGGTTTTATTGTTAGATTAGTTAATAGATGATTTAAAACAAGTTATAGGAGAATAACAATGTTTGAACAGCAACCTACTTTAGAGCTTTTATTTGATCAGCTGGGTTTAGATTCAGATGAGGCAAGCATCGAAAACTTTATCAAAACACATCAATTGCCTGCTGAGCAGAAATTGCATGAAGCCTCTTTTTGGTCAAAAGGTCAAAGCGATTTTTTAAAGAGCCATTGGGAAAAAGATGATGAATGGATTGTGGTAATTGACGAACTTAATGAACAACTACATGAAGATAGTGTGAAAAAATAAACGAATAAAACAAAGGCCTGTTTTATATTCAATATATAAAACAGGCCTAATTACATTAACTGTTTAATGTGTCTTTATTTTTAATTGATCCTTATACCATGGCTCATGACGGACAAGGTCAAATACAGGTTGGCCATGAAGTAATGCTAGATCACACGTGCTTGTTGATAAATATTTAGTTAGCCAATGGCGTGTCAATGCCGACTCTTGTCGAGCGGCTGACGCATAAGCCAAGAAGAAATATATATCAGCATGTTCATGATGTGCTAATGGCTTCAAAATTTGTTGAGTAATCAACGCAAAACGTTTTTCTTTATTTAATTCAAAATAAAACATATACGCTTTGGCCAAGTGTAGAGACAAATTAAGATATAAGCTCAAAGGCATTTCTTCATATTCCATACGAGCTTGTTCAAGCAAAACAATCGCTTCTTGTAGAAAATGAAGTTGTTCTTGGCGAACACGACTTAATACGACAAGTTGCATGCGTAACTCGGCACGCTCCAAAGCAAGTTCAGGCGTATTTTCAGTCAAATAAAGTTGGTCTGTTTCACCAATTCGGTTCACAATTGTTTTACTTTCAATAGACATACGCCATTACCTTCTTTAATCAATAGCTTTTATATCGGGTTCATTTACCAAATTTAAAGAGTAACCATTAAACCCAAATCGAATTTCCGCTACGAAGCCAAGCTGTGATAGAGAGTCTTTGTTGTTTTGAAGTTAATACTTCATGTAATAAATTGCTTTGAAATATTACAAGTCGATTTGGCTCTGGATTAACGATATGCCACTTCTCATTTTTATCTTGCAGTCGTAATTGACCACCCCAATCTTCTTGCCATTCTGGATGTAAATAATAAACGGTTGAGATAATACGATCATTTTTTTGTTGAGGATTGTCTCGGTGTAAAGCATAAAACTCACCCAAACCATAACGGGCGAAATGAGCTTCCACTTCTTTAATTCCTAAATAGAATGCTTGATTTAGATTTTGTGAAAAAGAAGTCAAGGTTTCAATATGTTGCTGAGCAATAGGAAGTTGATAATTAATCCAGAGAATATGATCGCTACGGATATTACTCATCACGCCGTTTTGAATACCAGCTTCTCTAAATTCATCAATATGATGGCTACACTCGTTAGCGACTTGAGCGCGATATTGATCCGAATAGGCTTGATTAATAATCGCAAAGCCATGCGTATTTAAATCATCTAGAATTTGATCCAGATCCCATGAGTCCGGAAGCGGGTGAGAGAGCATATAACCTCGAGTAGATCGTAAAAATATCAAGCCGCTCTATTTTAGATGATCACAACCTTACGAAAGAATATTTTTTTCATGTTAAACTATTTGTTGAATTGAGGAATTAAAGTCAACATGAATTACCGTCACCATTTCCATGCGGGCAACTTTGCAGATGTTATGAAGCATGTGCTTTTGCTACAGCTTCTCAACCGTTTAAATGCTAAAGATAAACCTTATCGTTATATCGATACGCATGGAGGTGCAGGAAAATATGATTTATCTCTGGCGCCTGCACAAAAGTCTGGAGAGTTTCTTACAGGCATTCACCGTCTAGTTCAAATATCTGAAATGGAAAAGCGTCAGGCACCTGAAGCAATCCAACAATATTTGAAGTTGGTAGAACAGCTACGTTCTGAAGAAGGCAAAGGCAGTTATCCAGGTTCACCATGGTTTGCTTTGCAAGGCATGCGTGAAATTGATAAAGCAACAATTTTTGAAATGCAACGAGATGTCTTTCAACAATTGCGACACAACATTTATGATAAACGTGCAGGTTTACATGAGCGTGATGCCTATGAAGGATTGCTCGGCGTAATTCCGCCAAAAGAAAAACGTGGTTTGGTCATGATTGACCCGCCTTATGAATTAGAACGTAAAGATTTTCCGCAATTAGTTGAACTGTTACAACAAGCTCATAAGAAATGGCCAACAGGTGTTTTTGCAGTTTGGTATCCAATTAAAGACCGAGCGATGATTGAACGTTTTGAAAAGAAAATGTTTAAAACAGGAATTCGCCGTCAGTTGGTCTGCGAAATTTGTGTATGGCCAGATGACACACCTGTAGGCTTGAATGGTTGTGGTCTATTAGTGATTAATCCACCTTGGCAGTTCTCTGAGCAAGCTGACCAGGCTCTACAGTGGTTATTCCCGCATCTACGCATGCAAGAAACTGGTGGTCACGCTGCTGTTCGCTGGTTAGTAGGTGAGTAACAGTTAACTTAAATCAATGCACATGTTTGGAATAGAAAATAATGACAAATGCGCCTAAACCAGAGCAAGATTTAACTCATAATGAACATTCATTTGATGGGATTACATTCGAAGTGGTTGAAGAAGAGGATAATCCGGAAGGACAAAAAGTGAAGCGCCGAGGTATTTATCTTTGGCCTAACTTAATTACGACAGCCGCTTTGTTGTCTGGTTTCTATTCCATCATTGCAAGTATGAATGGGGATTTTACCCAAGCTATTTATGCCATTTTTATAGCAGCGCTTCTAGATGGTCTAGATGGTCGAGTTGCTCGCGCGATTGGTGCACAAAGTGCTTTTGGCGAGCAATATGATTCTCTTTCTGATTTATTAGCTTTTGGTGTGGCTCCGGCAATGCTGATGTATAGCTGGAGTTTGCATGATTTAGGCCGTATTGGGTTAGCATGTTGTTTTGTTTATACAGCATGTGCAGCTTTCCGTTTAGCACGTTTCAATGTACAAATTGGTGTTGTTGATAAGCGCTATTTTATTGGGATTGCAAGTCCACTCGCTGCCATTATCATTATTTCCCTTGTTTGGGTTGCTCGCGATTATCCTTTCATTTTTGATTTACGTGATATAGCGATTAAATCCATTAATGCCGTGATTATGGTTGTTGTGGGGTTGCTCATGATTTCCAATATTAAATATTACTCTTTCAAACAAATGGATCGTAAACGCGTTCCCTTTGTAGTTATGTTGCCAGTAGTACTGATTTTTGCAGCAATCACTTATAATATTCCAATGGGCATTTTGACTGTTTCAATTCTCTATGCTCTTTCTGGTTTTGTTACGACACTATTTGCACGCAAGAGTAACGAAACAATAAAAACATAAAATAGAAGAGGTTCAGTATGCCTAAGTTGATAAGTCAAATTAATCAATTACAGCAGCTGGGCCTGAATGCCAAAGAGGGGGTTGTATATCAGCCTTCTCGCGGCTTTTTTAAAATAGTTTATCAAGGCTTAATCCTTCCAAATCTTCCTGCTCCACTGCGTTACTTTAATTACATTAGTCTAGTTGGGCAGCCACGAATTCCCCTTTGTTATAACGCTCACACCATTACAACTTCGGCAATTGATACTGCAACTGTGCTTGTAAGTAATAGCCAACATAGTGTGGGACACTTAAAAACTTATTCTATTCGGCGGCAGTGCGAGTTTGACTCAGAACAATACAAGTTTGATAAAACAGACTTGATTGAGTGGAAAATCCCAAAGATCCATCTTCAGAGATTAGACCTAGAAATGGGTTGTAATCTTACTATTCATATTTCAGAAAATATCTCTAATAATTCTGCATTGCAGTGGGGTGTTTCGGACTATTGGTCAACACTATGTTTATGTGAAGGTGAAGTTTTTTATAAAGGGCAAAAGTATCAAGTTGAAGGGTTGGGACGATTTAAACACGCAAGAGCCCTGCATTTACCGTTCTTATCTTTATGTTTTTACACATGCCAAATTATTAATTTAAATGAAACGACTCAGCTTGCATTTTCACAAATAAGAAATCAGTGGAATATCATCTTATGTTCAAGATTAGATATTCAAGAATTTGGGAAGCCTGTTGAGAGCTTTACTGAAGATGTAAATTTACATATCCATCGCGTTTATCCAAAAGTTAGAACACCGAACGGTAAAGAGATGTATTTACCCAGAGAATTTTCTTGGCAGTGTAAAAAAAATGGAAAAATTATTTTTGAACTCTATGCACAAAGCCGTGGTGACTACAAGTTTGGATTAGCTGCTGGATATGTAGGAAGCTTTCAATACCAATTAAGTTGGAATGAACAATGTCTGCAAGGTGAGGGGGGATATTGTGAATATATTGATTGTCGCCCACTTAGGTGGCAGGAAAAGAATCAAGACGAGAAAATTTTAGATAAATTGATGCTTTTACAACCATGTTTATATAAAAAATGATTATTTTTAGCATTTTTGATTAAAAAGCGAACTGTCGTTGCAGTAATGTTAAAAAAGGGGTTGTCAAAGGTTATTAATGGTCTATAATGCACATCCATCGGCG
>NZ_JAOVFN010000034.1:0-20964 GCF_034650275.1 Acinetobacter sp. IRS14 | reverse complement strand
GCCAGCGTTGCACATGAACCGAGGTTGGTTGTAAGCGGCGCTCTGCCTTGACTTGGGTAATGGTATCGAACTGTTCTGTAGCACTGCTGCGCTGGTAGCGCAAGTTACGGCGTTCAAGAGCTTTATAATTCTGATTTTCATCAATTAAGCGTAACACTTGTGGCTGAATGGATGCATTCGGGTCAGCGACCAAAAGTTGTGATTCATCTACCAGCCAGTTAATACCTTCGCTACGCCATAGACGGGTTAAAAAGTCATAATCGCTTTCGTTTGACTGCATCACAAATGGACGTACATCGTAGTCTTTCGTTAACCCAGATGTTTCGAGCGTTAGACTTGAAGCAAATAACGGGCTTTTGCCTTGCCATTCTTTAAACAGAATTTCGCTAATATCACGCACGCTTTTGTTCATAAACACGCGGCTATTACGACGTTTATGCCAGAGTGCAGTTGGGTCTTTTAAAGTTAAATTATAAATGGTGAGTGAGCCGTCGCTTTGCCCTTGGCTTGCTTCGGTAATAATGCCTGTTGTTCTAAAAAACTGGCCTGTGTCAGTGACCTGATCTACGGCAACCTGACAGCCAATAAATTGTTTTAATGCAATATGTGCGTTCGTCGACAGACACAGTAATTCAGCAACGCTACCTTGGTTGAGCGTATGCTCGCCTTCAATGCGTTGTAAGAAGACTTGATTGTTTAATGATGGGTTGGAAAATTGCACATGAAGTACACGATTCTGTGCGACCAAACCTAAACTATCTAAAATTTGAAATATTTTATGGGACATCGTTATTATAAAACTGAGTCATAATCATCGATATTTTATAAAAAACAGACAGAATTGTCTATTTATATAAATTAGCTTATCTTCCATGACTTACATATTTTTTAGTTTAACTGAAAGAAAGATTGGCTATTAAATAATCTATAAATGCTCTCGTTTTGGCCGGTAAATTAGAGGTCTGAGGATAAAGTAATTGAATACTTTGTAGCGGTAACGAAAAATCAGGAAATAACCGAATTAGGCGATTTTGTTGAATATCTTCATCAACTAACCATGCAGGACAAATCGCCACACCTAAAGATGAAAGAGTCATTTGATGAATTGCAGTCACCGAGTTTGATTCATACTGACTTCGAATAAAAGGTAATGAATATTGCTCCCCTAAACTGTTTTGCAAAATATATTGTGAATCTTGCCAATTTAATAAGGTGTGGCCAATCCAAGGAACATTCGCTAAATCAGATATATTTTCTATAGAATGGTCTTTTATAAACTGCGGAGTAGCCACAAGATAAATTGGATATTCTCCGATTTTTCGAGTTTTTAGAGATGAGTTTTTTAAATTTCCTAGCCGAATAACGAGATCTAATTTTTCAGTCACTAAATCATCGAGAGATGAATTAAACGAATACTGTAAACGTAAATGTGGATAAAGCCGACAAAACTCAGGAAGTAAAGGCAAAATGAAACGTTGGCCAAATTCATTGGTAGACGAAAACCGTAAAGTGCCTGTAATGCTTGTACCTAAGTGTTGGCTTCGTTCAAATGCCTCATCAATCTGAAGTTGGATTTGTTTAAAATCCTCATAAAAATGCTGACCAATTTCAGTTAATGAAATATTACGGGTGTTGCGAATTAATAGGCTTGTATTGAGCTGCTTTTCTAATTGTTTTATATCAATACTCACCATTGATCTGCTTAAGCCTAAAATTTCAGCAGCCTTGGTAAAAGAGCCGGAATCAACGACTTGTAAAAAACTGGTAATTTGCTTGAGGTTTTTTTGCACAATTAAGCCAATTGTTTAAAATTATCAAACAATCATTTTACTTCGCTTGCATCGACAATAAAAGAGCTGGATCTTACCCTGCCTGCACGGAGGTAGGTATGTCTTATCGATATAAAATAGCAACAGTGTTTTTACTTGGGTTCTTTATTGATTGCATCAACATTTTTATGTCTGCAATTGCATTGCCTAATATTGCATCATCATTTTCAGTTAGCCAATCCATGGTCGCTTGGATAACAAATGCTTATATTCTCGGCCTCATTTTAATTATGCCCATGAGTTTATGGTCAGCCAGCAAACTTGGGAACCAAAAGTTATTGTGTTATTCGATGCTTTTATTTTCGATAAGCATCTGCTTTATTGACTTTAGCGAATCGATTTATAGCTTAATTTTTTGGCGATTTATTCAAGGCGTAGCTGGAGGCTTATTAATTCCAGTCGGACAAGCACTTGTATATGCCTTATTTCCCAACCAAGAACGCCAACGCATTTCTACCATGATTATGGCAATTGCGCTTATTGCCCCTGCATTTTCACCTGCGATTGGCGGCGTAATTATTGATTCATTGAATTGGCGATGGGTATTTTTATCTAACCTTCCTTTTTCTTTACTTGCATCAGCCCTAGCATGGTTCTGGATTAAAAAAACAGAGAATGTGTCGAGTGAAAAACCAGACATAAAAGGCTTGGTTATTTTTAATATAAGCCTTTTATCTTTATTACTCTCCTTTTCATTTTATAGTGATTACCATAACGCCTCATTCGCTCTAACGAGTTTTCTAATTTCAGTCGGAATGCTTATTTTTTATATTCGACATGCGAAAAAAATTTCCCATCCTGTTCTTAATCTTGAGTTATTAAAAAATAAAAATTTACGTAATGCATTTATTGTCTATTACGCCGTTCCGGGTATTTTTACTGGCGTTAACTTACTCAATATTTTTAATTTACAGCTTAATTTCGGCTTTAATGCAAAACAAACTGGTTTATTCATGTTGCTCTATGCAACTGGGGCACTCGCAGCCATGATTAGTGGTGGCCTGCTCTATCAACGGTTAGGAAAAAAGTCTCTTCTTATTATTGGAATAACACTACATAGCTTTGGCATATTTCTTTTGTTTTATATTTCAAACACTAGTCCCATCAGCTTTTTAGTGATTGCTTATTTATTGATGGGTATGGGTGGCGGTCTAAGTGCAAATATTGCCCAAATTAGCTCACTGATTGATTTTTCAGGCCAAGATTTATTACAAGGAAGTGTGCTCTGGAATATTAATCGACAAGTTTCATTTAGTGTCGGTACTGTTGTTCTCATTTCCATATATAACTTGATGTCTGGCTCAAGCGATCTGCTTCGCTATCAACATACTTTTTTAATTGCAGCTTTGCTCTGCTTACTTTCACTCATTCCCGTTTTAAAGGAGAAAACCCATGTCTAAACAAATGGATCAAGCCATTCAAAGTGTCATTGACCTACATGTTTTAATAGAAAATATATTTACAGGAAAAAATGCAGAGCAAAGTCTTAAGCCTCTTTTAGATAGCTTTGATCAAAATTTTAAGATGGTAACGGTTCAAGGTCATAGCATTGGTTTCGTAGAAGTGAATAGTTTATTTAGTCAAAATATTGGAAACAAACCCTCTTTAAAAATCGACATTATTAAGAGTACAGCTTTATACGAATTTGAAAATTATTGTTGGGTGCAATATCAGGAACATCAGCAAACTGATGCAACCGAGACGGTACGTACATCCACAGCCTGCATCAAAGTAGAAGGTGAAAAGTGTTATTGGGTTTATTTGCATGAAACTTTAATTCCCACATCTTCTTAACTCATCTAAAGCACCTTAAAGATGGCACCTATTTTGCTTAACAATATTACGTTTTATGAAAATCGTAATACTGATCAAAATGGGGAGCTGTCGATATGGGTTATGTTGCAAAGGAATTTACGCGAAAGAACAAGCTGATTCTCAGTATTTGTTCTTTCGTTATTCCAATATGTCTTTGGTGCGCAATCAGTTACTTACCTTTTGTTTGGCATCCTCAAGTACAAATCACGAGTTCGGGAAGTGTTTCTTACTTACAAGTAGGAAGTCGCATTGATAAAAATGTGTTCTATCTCGAAGCACAAAATGCAGTCAATCGAAATTCTGCACCACCACAAGGTATTTTAGTCAATCCAATTTATTTACCCGCTCCCCATGAAGTCGCTAAGGCTTTGGTGACTGCATTTACTACGCCACCTGAACAACCTGATTCGCCGTGGTTTCATCAAAGTTTATGGCACAGTATCAAACTGGTTTTTTCAGCTTTTTTTATCTCTTCATTGATTGGAATTCCACTGGGTATTTTGTGTGGTTTTTCTAAGCGGATATCTCTGTTAACAGAACCGTTTGTTGAGTTTTTCCGTTACTTACCCGCACCTGCGTTTGGTGCACTTGCAGTGGCAATTTTAGGAATTAATGATGCACCTAAAATTGCCATTATTGTGATTGGTACACTTTTTCAGCAAATTCTTATTATTGCCAATACCACCCGAATGGTAGATCGAAGCTTAATTGAAGCTGGTTATACGCTTGGCACCAATAAGCTCAAAAGTTTATTTCATGTGGTGATTCCTGCGGCCTTACCTGATATTTACCGTGATTTACGTGTGCTATTGGGTTGGGCTTGGACCTACTTAATTGTTTCAGAGTTGATTGGTACGACCTCGGGTATTACGTGGTTTATTACTCAACAGGCACG
Organism: Acinetobacter sp. IRS14; assembly: GCF_034650275.1. Lineage (NCBI taxonomy): Bacteria > Pseudomonadati > Pseudomonadota > Gammaproteobacteria > Moraxellales > Moraxellaceae > Acinetobacter > Acinetobacter sp. IRS14. Next base: position 16,425 of record NZ_JAOVFN010000034.1, on the reverse strand, counting down.
CTATCAAAACTTTGACAACGTCTATGCGGCTATTTTGATTATTGGGGTGATTGGTCTGGTCTGTGATTGGCTATTAATGAAGTTAGGTGAGCGGATGTTCACTTGGAAAGTAGGAGCAAAATAATGAACGATTCAACATTTAACGCGCATGAATACTTTCAAAAAATTTATGAACGACCTATTATTTTAGAAGCTAAACAACTGAGCCAAGTCTTTAAGCATGGTCAAAGCGAACGCACTGTTTTAAATAAGCTCGATTTAAAAATTCATAAAAGAGAATTTATTTGTGTGATTGGTCCTTCTGGTTGCGGTAAGTCAACACTGAGCCGTGTTATTGCAGGTTTAGACCCATACCATAGTGGTGAGGTTTTAGTAGACGGCGAATGCATTACAGGACCATGCCCTGAACGTGGCATGGTGTTTCAGGGCTATACCCTTTTTCCATGGAAAACTGTAAAAGAAAACGTGATGTTTGGTCCGCAAATGCGTGGCGCGAGTCAAATGACAGCAGAGGCGCAAGCACGCGAATGGATTAATATTATTGGTTTAGAAAAATATGAAAATCAGTATCCACACCAACTTTCTGGTGGCATGAAACAGCGCGTTGCGATTGCTAGAGCTTTGGTTAATCAACCAAAAATTTTACTCATGGATGAACCTTTTGGTGCGCTCGACCCACACACTCGTCAAAAAATGCAAAAACATTTAATGGACTTATGGCAAAACATTGATATCACCATTATTTTTGTGACACACGATATGGATGAAGCTATTTTACTGGCAGACCGAATTGTGGCACTCAAAGCCAATCCAGGTGAAATTAAGGAAATTATTGAAGTTAATTTGCCGCGTCCACGCTCACTCGACTTAATGAGCACACCTGAGTTTAAACAGCTCCGTTCACAGGTAGATTATTTAGTTCACGCTGAAGAAGATGAGCTTGACCCTGCTTTACAAGACTTACCAAAAATACCGCGTATGACTCAGGTCAGTACAGAAAAATAAGAAAGACATTAAAAAGCCCAAGTTCAACTTGGGCTTTTTATTTATTTGGCTTATTTGAACTGTTCTATGAGTGTTGGATAAATCAGCCCATCTACATTTTGTTCGGTTTTATAAATCCCATTTTCGACGTTAAATTTATTGACGTGATAAGTAGAGCCATAAATCGAGTCAAAGCCTTCAGATTTAGCAAATACTTTCTTATTGGCATTGATATCTAATAAATGCGTGCCGCTCACCATCAACTCATATTGTTTTGGGTCAACCCCTGAACGGTTTGCCATAATTTTAACTGCATCGGCATGTGTTGCGGGGTCATTAATATATTTAACTGTTTTGTCCCACACCTGAATAACTTTTTTCCATTCTTCTTGATGAGCAGTTAAGTGGCTCATGTTGACAGTCAAAGTGTCATAAATTAAACCCGGCTTGTCTTTAGAGGTATAGATAATTTTAGAGCCTGCCACTGCTTTTAATGCCTGACCTGCAACAGGTTGCCAAACAGCAATCGCAGAAATATCTGGGCTATTAAACACTTGAGGTAATTGGTTCGTCGCTGAATTTACTAACTTCACCTCATTCGCTTTAATGTTATGGTCAGTCAAAGCTGTCGTTAGTAAAAGATGATCAACCAAGCCTTTTTCGACACCGATCGATTTTCCTTTTAGGTCTTGAATGGTATTAATACCCTCTTTTGCAATGATGACATCATTGCCCGCAGAATAATCTGTTGCCAAAATCATCATGCCTTGCGTACCGCCAGAAGCGGTTACCAAGTTATCGCCATTGGTGACCAACACAGCATCGAGCTGATTTGCCGAAAAAGCTGAAAGAGAAGCCGAATAATCAAACCACTTAAACTCTACATTTAACCCTGCTTCTTTTAACCAGCCTTTTTCAATAGCCACTTGCCAAGCCACCCAGCCCGGCCAATCACTATATCCAATGGTAATTGGTTTTGTATTTGTAGATGCCTGAGCGTCTTGTTTAGCCTCGGGTACTTTAGCGGTATTGTCACACCCACCCAATACAACTGCCGATAAAATAGATACGGATAACAACGCTTTTTTAATCATATAGAAACTTCCCCAACATTTTTACTAACAACACTTTGAGCGGTTTGATTGAGTGACTGTATGTAAGCTCGCCAACCTCCAAAATGGCTAATATCGGTTGCATCTTGAATGGCATACGCTTCGCAAATAAAGCCTTTGACCCATGTTCCATCTTTTAATTTCAGGTTACCAATACCAAGTGGTGCAGGAACTTCAGCCACAATGGCTCCAAAATTTGCTAAAGGAACATCCCATACTTCGACTTCAATTGATGTCCCTGCTGCATCACATTGCAGGCCAGGTTTTGGTGGCGTGGTATTTTTTAAGGCAAAGAGTTTATAGGTCTCTGTGGTCTGGGTTTTCTTGAGCAAAGTGGCATTACGGCTAGTGAGCTGAAAATTAAGTGGCATGCCTGTTAAGTGCGCTCCCACAACGGCAAGCTGCACTGAATGATTCGACTGGATGTTTATACTTTTTTGATAATGTTGAGTTGATTTACCTAAACTCAGCGATGTTTCGGTTTGCCAAAGCTGTGCAAAATTAGCGAGTGCCTGATCGTGCCAAGCTGGTGCAATAAAGGTTACGCCGCTTGGTAGGCCGTCTTCACGAAGTACATTTGGTAAAGCTAAAGCCGAAAAATCAGCAAAATTGACAAAGTTGGTATAGGCCCCCATGTGCGCATTTTTAGTCAACGGGTCGGCTTCAACTTCGGCAATGGTGTAAATGGTTGGCGCTGTCGGAACTATCAAGGCATCAAAAGGTTGTAAAGCCAAATTAATTTTTCGAGCCAGAACGGCGCGGTTATATTCGGCTTGAAGCGCATCTGTTGCCTTGAATTTATCTGCCTGCGCAATAATTTGAGCAATGACTGGATGAGCCTTTTCACGTGTTGTCATACGTTCAACGGCGGCTGTTCTTTCAGCTACCCATGCATCGTTATACAGTGCGGCAGCAAGCTCATTAAACGCACTGAAATCAATACTCTCAACTTCATAGCCCAGTTTTTTAACGCGCTCAATTGCAACTAAAAAAGCTTTTTCAGATTCAAGATCACCATAAAACTCAAGCTGAGCTGGAATAGCAATTTTTTGTTTAGAAAACTGAGTCGGTACATTGGCTGGATGTACTCGTGAATATTCATCTGTTTCATCATAGCCCTGCATTAAATTGGCAATGGTCCAAGCGTCATCAATATGCAGTGCAAAAATAGAAATCACATCAATAGTCCGACATGCAGGAATTAAACCTGTGGTAGAAAACCAGCCCTTTGTCGGTTTAAGGCCCACAATATTGTTATGGCCCGCAGGTACACGCCCTGACCCCGCCGTGTCTGTCCCCAAACTAAAAGGCACAATACCGTTGGCAACCACCACTGATGAACCTGAGCTTGAACCACCACTGATATATTCAGGGTTAAAACTATTTTTTACTGCACCGTATGGAGAGCGAACGCCAACCAGCCCAGTCGCAAACTGATCGAGGTTAGTTTTACCGACCACAATCGCCCCTGCTTTTTTTAGTTTGGCAACTACGGCAGCATCTTGTGTCGCTAAATATTCAATTTCTTTACAGGCGGCAGTAGTGTGAAAGCCAACAACATCAATGTTGTCTTTGACTGCAAACGGCACACCGTATAGAGGTAAGTCAGCAATATTCTGATCTTTTAAAACATCAATTTGTGCCTGAATCTGCTCGTTCGATGCAATTTCAATCCACGCATGGTCATCATTTTTAATTTCTGCAACATAGCCAATCAGATCTGTAAGATGGATTTGCCCGTTTTGATATGCTGTTTTCCAGTCTTGGATTGTCCATAATTTTTTCAACACGCTACTCCTCATTTAGTCATTCTGCTGTATAGGCGGCATGACGGCATCCATCAGTTCTAGATGTCCTTTGATCACCCCTTTCAGCACAATAAATTGCTGGCTAATTTGTCTAAGTTCAGAACTCGCGCCCTGCATTAACATGACTTGCAATATCTTTTGTTGGTCGAGCTGAATATGAAGTGAACTAATCACCTGCGCTAAAAACTGTTGCTGTAAATCGACCAATTGATTACGCAAGGTCATTTGGCTAGCGTCATAAAGTAACGTCAAGGTGCCCACCATGACTTCATTAGCCTGCGCCTGCTCTGCGATCAGGTGTTTATTAATCATGTCGACAATGGCTTGCGAGCGACTTTCATAGTTCTGCTCGACAATTTTTTGATCGAGTGCATTGAGTGTCGATTCAGGTACGGTAATACTGATTCGAGCCAACTTTTGTTTTGCCACAGTCTTATCCTTTTGTTTTAGGCGGCTGATTGTTTTGCTTGATATATACGCCTGCACGTACGCTGAGCAATTCGACTAAAAAGGCTTTTAAAGTTTGCTTTGGTTGAACCACGGGTTTTACATCGTTCATATCGCACCTCTAGTTTGGTATTACCAAATTCAGTTTTTGTATTACTGATAAGAGATGCAGAAAATGTGCCAGTTTTTAAGCGTCGTTTTGATGGGCTTTATGGGTATTTATGAGTAGTTTTTGGGCAAAAAAAAGCCCCATGCACAGGGATGGGGCTAATTGAAGTGAGCATTAAAAAATCAATCTTTTATATTAATTATACTAATTGTGAATCGAACTTTTATTCTGCAACCTCAGATAGACTAATCAAACTATGAGCCCATACATATAAAGAATCTAAAACTGGCCTAAAAGTTTTTCCAAAATCTGTCATTTCATAGACAACTTTGATCGGTGCTTTTTCACCATAAACCGTTCTAGAGATTAAACCGCTTTGCTCTAACTGCTTGAGTTGAAGACTTAACGTCATTTCAGTAATTGTAGGAATGAGTTGCTTGATTTCATTAAAGCGTTTCGGTTTATCTTTTAAATAATACAAAATCACGCATTTCCATTTTCCACCCACCAAGTCCATAGCCATACTGATATGACATGGATAAGTTTTTCCATTTACCGTGACTTCACATGTATTTTCAGTATTTGCCATTTTTAAATGCTACCTATCAACTTTGATAGTTATTGTACGCCAATACTATAAAAATTATAGTGACTATTATTTTTATAGTTTAAAGGCACTCTCATGGCTTTACTGATTTTAGCTCATCCCTACTACGCTCAATCGATTGCAAATAAAACGATTGTGAATGAACTCGTAAAAACCTATCCAGACCTTGAAGTCCGAGATATTTTCCAACTTTATCCAGACTACCAAATTGATGTGAGTGCTGAACAAGAAGCCTTGTTACGCCATGACACCATCATTCTGCAATATCCAATGTTCTGGTTTAATATGCCGGCAATTTTGAAGTTATGGTTTGATGAAGTTTTTACTTATCAGTTTGCTTATGGCTCTCAGGGCGATAAATTAAAAGACAAAAAAGTCATTATTAGTATGACGGTCGGCCAAACAGAAGCCAACATGGTGAACGACCAAGAAAACTTAATCGATAGCTTTTTAAAAGCGGTTCAATATTCAATTCAATATACGCAAATGCAGTTAAGCGCCACTTACTTGCTTTATGACGTTTCGCCTTTATCAGGTAACCCAGAGTCAAAAATTAAATTAGAAGCGGTTGAACATGGTCATAAAGTATTAAAGCATTTATCCGAAGCATAAGATTTAAAGAGAGCATCGATATTGATGCTCTCTTTTTAATTTAGGCCACAGGTGCCAAGGTAAATAGCACTTGTCCTGTTTTTACGGTTTGCCCTTTTTCAATAGTAATAGTTTCAACCTTCATGCGTTCGGGCGCAATAATTGGAATTTCAATTTTCATTGCCTCAATCACCGCAAGGGTTGCACCTTCTTCAACAATATCTCCCGATGCACATTCGATTTTCCAGATTGAGCCCGGCATGTGTGATTCGACTGCACAGCCGCCTTCAGGAATAACTACGGTTTCACCTTCATCAACAGCATCTAGACTTTCAGAAATATATTCTTGCAAGCCCGCTTCATGCCAACGGCGACGTTCAGCCTCGAAATTGGCTTGTTGCATATCTTTAAAGGCTTGAATACTGTCTTGATGTGTTTTTAAAAACGCGTTGTATTCTTTTAAGTTGAGCACCCCATCTTCAATGCGAAGGTGTAGTCGGCCAGCCTTAAAGTCTTCACGCATTTGCAGAAGTTCAGCCTCAGAAACTTCATAAAACTTAACTTGGTCAAAAAAGCGTAATAACCACGGTTTGCCATCTTCGAAGTCGGCATTTTTACGGTAACGGCTCCACATTTGAGTGGTACGGCCAACAAACTGATAACCACCCGGCCCTTCCATACCGTATACACACATATAAGCCCCGCCAATGCCGACAGCATTTTCAGGTGTCCAAGTTCGTGCAGGATTATATTTTGTGGTGACTAAACGTTGGCGTGGGTCGAGTGGTGTCGCAACGGGTGCACCTAAATACACATCACCTAAACCCATTACTAAATAGTTTGCACTATAGACCACATCTTTAACTGCTTGCTTAGAAGCTAAGCCATTAATACGACGAATAAACTCAACGTTATCTGGACACCAAGGCGCATCTGGACGAACAATTTGTGTGTAGCGCTCGGTGGCAAGTTGAGTTTGTGAATCTTCCCAAGCCAAAGGCAAATAGACCGTCCGTGAAGGCACCTGCATATTTTGAATATCGGGTAATTCGGCTTCTGCTTGTTGAAGTTTCTGTAAAAGCTCCAGTTGATCGAGTCGAATTGAATCAAAATGAATTTGTAGTGAACGAATACCCGGTGTTAAGTCGATAATGCCCTGAATGTTTTGATCTTTGACCCATTGCATGAGCGCATGAATACGGAAGCGTAAATTTAGATCGAGTACTAACTCGCCATATTCCACCAGTAAATAGCTATTTCCTGCTGGTCGATAGGTCACGCTTGGTAAATCATCTTCACCGTCTAAAGTGGCTAAAACGGCATCTTTTAAAGTGTCGGGTTCTGCTTGAATAGTTGGATTAAAATCGATCTGAGTCGTATCAGCTGTGGTTAAGCTTTGATGATATTTTTGGTCGAGTGCTTTTGCTTGCGCGTAACTCACAGGCACAAATTTGACTTTATCACCTGCTTTAAGCTGCCCAATTTTCCAAAGCTCAGAATGAATCACTACCGCAGGGCAAACAAAGCCACCTAAGCTTGGACCATCCGGCCCCAAAATAATTGGCATATCGCCCGTAAAATCAATTGCACCAATGGCATAAGCATTGTCGTGAATATTGGAAGGATGTAAGCCTGCCTCACCACCGTCTTCACGTGCCCACTCAGGTTTTGGTCCAATTAAACGAATGCCTGTGCGGCTTGAGTTATAGTGAATTTCAAACTCATTCGCAAAGAAGGTATCAATATCTTGTTTGGTGAAAAAATCTGGCGCGCCATGTGGCCCATACATGACTGCAATTTCCCAGTTTTGGGTAAAGCTTGGAATTTGTGCTTGAGCTAAAGCTGTGGTCGATTGAGCGGAATATTCAGTAATCGGCAGCATATCGCCAATTAATAAATTACGGCCTGCATGCCCACCAAACTGCCCTAAAGTGAAAGTTGCCTGTGACCCTAAATAGTCAGGAACATCGAAACCACCTTTCACACCAATATAGCTACGGCAACCTGAACGGATAAGTCCGCATTTTAAAACTTGGCCTTTTTTTACATTGATGGTTTGCCACATCGGCACAAGTTCACCATCAAGTTTTGACGGCATATCACCGCCAGTAATGACAATTTGGCTGTCACAATGAAACTTTAAAGTTGGTCCTTGCAAGGTACATTCCAGCCCTGCCGTATTTGGCTCATTGGCTAACAGTTGGTTTGCCACAGTTAAACTGAGTGGATCGATAGCACCTGATGGCGGCACCCCGACATCCCAATAACCTAATCGACCTGTTACGTCTTGAATGGCGGTTTGAATACCAGCCTGCAACACCTCAATTTTTTGAGTTTTCCATTCAAACGTATTTAAAAATCGAGTGGTTTGAGTACCTAAAGCAAACACATCGCAAGCAATAATATTTTGCAAATATTCTAAATTGGTTTCGATACCAGCCACTTGCGTGTTGGCAAGACTAATACCCATTACCTGTATGGCTTGGTCCCGTGTTGCAGCAGTCACAATGATTTTGGCAATCATTGGGTCATAAAAAGAAGATACCGTTGAACCTGTTTCAACCCATGTTTCGACTCGGGCTTGCGGGTCAAATTGAACATGTGTAAGCAGGCCTGCACTCGGCTGAAACTGTTTAATCGGGTCTTCGGCATAAAGACGAACCTGAATGGAATGTCCTGTTGGCTCTAACTTTTCAGTCGGTGCTGACCAGTCACCGCTTGCCAAAGTAACCATCCACTCGACTAAGTCGACACCAAACACTTGCTCGGTCACGCCGTGCTCGACTTGCAAACGCGTGTTAACCTCTAAGAAATAAAATTCTTGGGTTTCGGTGTCCATAACAAACTCAACCGTGCCTGCCGAGCGATAGTTCACCGACTGCATCAATTGAATCGCAACTTTTTGCAAATACTCACGTTGCTGTTCATTTAAGTCTGGCGCGGGTGTTTCTTCAATGACTTTCTGATTACGGCGTTGTACCGAACAATCACGCTCACCCAACGCTAAAACTTGCCCTTGCCCATCACCAAAAATTTGAACTTCGATATGGCGCGCATGTTGTACAAATTTTTCTAAATATAAACCTGCATCTTTAAAATTGACTTGCGCTAAATAAGATACGGTTTGATAAGCATCTTTTAACTCGGTTTCATTCCAGACCAGACGCATACCAATACCACCACCGCCCGCGGTACTTTTCAGCATGACCGGATAGCCAATACGGGCTGCCTCAAACAAGGCCTCAGCTTCATCTGCAAGTAGTGAACTGCCCGGAAGTAAAGGCACATTGCTTTGAATTGCGAGTTCACGTGCAGTATGTTTTAAACCAAAATCGAGCATTTGGCTTGAAGTAGGCCCAATAAACGCAATACCTTGGCTTTCGCACAAATCACAAAACTCGGCATTTTCAGATAAAAAACCATAACCGGGATGAATAGCTTCTGCTCCCGACTGTTTAGCAACCTCAAGGATTTTTTCAATATTTAAATAACTTTGATGTGCAGGCGCAGAACCAATCAAGAAAGCTTCATCGGCTAAAGTCACATGTAATGAATCTCGGTCGGCTTCCGAATAAACAGCCACCGAAGCGATCCCAAGTTTTTTAAGGGTGCGAATGACGCGACAAGCAATTGCACCACGGTTGGCAATTAGAACTTTTTTAAACATGCTTATACCCCTTCCGCTTCACGGACAACCAGTTGAATTTTGGTTGGGTTATAGGCGTTACATGGGTTATTGAGCTGTGGACAATTGGAAATTAAAACAATTAAATCCATTTCTGCCCGAACTTCGACATATTTCCCCGGTCCTGAAATTCCGTCATCAAATTTAAGTTGGCCATCGGGCGTAACAGGCACATTCATAAAAAAGTTAATGTTTGGGCCGATGTGACGGACATTCAAGCCATGCTTCTTCGCAATCGGGTGTTTTGCCAAGGCATACATAAAGTTGTTACGGCAACTATGCATAGGATACGTTTCATGTGCATAACGAACCGTATTACTTTCACATGAACAGGCACCGCCAATGGTGTCATGGCGACCACAGTTATCATCATGAATAACGGCAATTGGACGGCCAAAGTTACTGTAGAGCTTGGTGCCCTTTTCTAAATAGATTTGTTGGTTGATGGCCAAAGTATCCATTGCGCTATAACGCTCAGTTGGGTTTTCGGCGCTCATAAATAAAGTATCGACGGCTTGGTTTCCCTCAAGGTCAATAATTCGAAAATATTGGCCCTTTTTAACCTCACACATCCACGCTTCACCCGCAGGACAAACTTCATTTAAAACTGCTTTTTCAAATGATTGTAAAACTGTCATGATGCTTCTCCTGATTTAAATATTGCTAAGCGCGTAGTAGCGGGCTGTGTTTTGAAACGCACGCTGATTTTGCGAACACGCATCACGACAAATATCGCTGTCTGTTAGTGAATTGGCTCTAAATAAACTGAGTTGAATATCGGCAGGTTGATAGATTGGGCTGGTGTCTAAACCATGCGGCGCAGCAGATAAAAATATTAAGCAGTCCATTTCAAAGCGCAGTTCAATGGTTTGATCGGTGTTGTCAGAACTGACATAAGACAAAGCGCCGTTTTCATCTGGCACAACTTTAGAAAATAGGTTAACGGCGGCACTCAGGTCTTGGCTAGCAAGTCCGTATTTACACATTTCAATGAGTAAGCTGTCTAAGCCATTTTGGTACATATCATTGCGGGCATCTTGAAATGTGCGATTGCCGAATTGCTTCTCAATTTGTTCTGGTCGACTTGGACCACAAAGTGCATCATTCCAACCATGATCGTCATGAACAATGGAAGCCATGACACGGCCAAGGTCTGAGTACAATACATTGGAAGTTTTTAAATAGGCGGTATGTTGCCCTTTTAAACTGTCGGGCATGTTAAAACGTTCAAGCACATCGGCAGCATTTACACAAAACAAAGAAACATTTGCCTGAGCGCCAAGCGATGTAAATCTAAGAATGGTTCCTTTTTGAATACGACCCGACCAGTGATGTCCTCCGGGTAAAAGTTCGGTCCAAATCGCCTGATTGTTATGATAACTTGCAGTGTTCATAGCTACTCCTGTCGGATAGTTTTAGACTTCCTCCCGGGCTTTTATCCCTCCGTGTAGTTCGCTAGGAACCGTGAACTCTCGGTCCAGTCATACTGTAAGTATCGGAACCCTAGATCACTTTTGATTGTTTATGACTATGCAAAGGACATGCCAGCTTAGTATTACGATTTTGATTAAAAGTAATACTAAACTTGGGCAATTTGAGTGCGATTTAGAATGGAAAGTAAAAAGCTGCACTAAAAATTGTGCATCTTGAAAATAAAAAAGCCCCTTTCAATAAGAGGCTTAAAACTAAATTATAAGATTGAGAATCTTAAGGAAGCAGAATTACCTTACGGCAATCCTCTTCTCTTTCATTAAAAATGCGATATCCTTCTGCGGCATCTTCTAATTTCATTCGATGGGTAATAATCGTTTCAGGTGACAAATCACCACGCTCAATCAATTCCAAGAGTTGCGGTAAATATTGATGCACATGGGTTTGTCCCATTTTAAAAGTTAAGCCTTTATCAAAAGCATCACCAAATAAGAAACCATGAATCGGGCCTGCATAGACACCCGGTACACTCACCACACCACCACGGCGAACCGCAGCAATACATTGACGCAGTGCTGCACCACTTGAACCTTCAAGCTTTAAATTGGTGAGAACTGTTTCAATCACACTGCCTTTTGCCTCGAAACCAATTGCATCAATCACAGCATCGACACCACGGTAATTGTCGGTATGTTGAATAATAAATTCGGCAGCATCGACTTCATCAAAATTAACTGGAATGGCGCCGTATGTTGCCGCTGCATAGTTCAATCGATAGTCATTGTGATCGACCATAAATATCTTTTCAGCACCGAGCATCTTGGCACAAGCAGCACTTAACAGTCCGACTGGACCAGCACCATAAATTGCAACGGTTGAGCCACGTTTCACTTGGGCATTGGTCACGGCTTGCCAAGCAGTGGGTAAAATATCAGTCAAGAACAGTACTTTTTCATCTGACAGTGAAGTTGGCACTTTAAAAGGGCCTTTATTGGCTTTTGGCACACGCACATATTCTGCTTGCCCACCCGGTACACCGCCGTAAAGATGACTATAACCAAACAAAGCTGCGCCTGGTGGAATCTGCTTTTTATTAATAATTGCGCCGCGTCCTGTATTGGTGGTTTCGCAGGCAGCGGTCAGGTCAAGTTGACAAAAGAAACATTCGCCACAGGCAATCACAAAAGGAACAATCACTCGATCACCCTTTTTCACTGTGGTGACGGCTGGACCGACTTCTTCAACCACGCCCATAAATTCGTGCCCAAAGATATCGCCTTGCTCGGTTCTAGGGATTTTGCCTCGATATAAATGTAAATCAGAGCCACATATCGCTGTGGCAGTCACGCGTAAAATAATGTCATCCGGTTCTTGAATAATAGGGTCTGCTACTGTTTCTACTCGAACATCTTCTGCACCGTGGTAAGTAAGAGCGCGCATTTTATATTCCTCTATTTTCTATGATGTCCTTTGATTATGAGGAGGCTTTCTTTACGGTTTGCAACGATTCTTACTCTTCACGTAAGGCATATAGTTCAAATGCAACGCGACAGAGATTTCAGTAACATTTAATGAATGTAGGATTATTTCAGCTAGAGATATTTTTATTATTTGACCCATTAAAAAGCCAATCATCCCTGCAATAAAATGACTGGCTTTGTCTTAAAAATTTGACTTAGTCTAATTTGAGTTGCTGTCTGAGCTTTAAGATATCGACCAGCCCCTTATCTCTGGTTTGGTATAAATCGATATCTTTATATTGAGTTAAAAGCTGATTGGTTTCTGCTTCTAACAACTCTGTTGTCTCATCTGAATGTTGAAATGCTTGCATATCGTTCCACCATTCTGTCATCGGTGGGCCTAAATGATGAATTGCCTCTTTAAAACCCTTTTGGTTTGCCAGCTGCATATTAATGTAGGGACCAAATAGCGCCCACCTTAAACCCGGCCCACTGGTAATCGCGACATCGACATCTTCGGCAGAACACACGCCTTGTTCAACCAATGAAAAAGCTTCTCGCCATAGCGCAGCCTGCAAACGGTTTGCGACATGCCCTTTTACTTCTTTATTTAAAATGATTGGATTTTTGCCCAGTTGTTTATAGAACTCAGAAGCCTGTTTTAAAATTTGAGGATCAGTCAAATTACCGCCAACGATCTCGACCAAAGGTAAAAGATGTGGCGGATTAAAAGGATGACCTAATAAAATACGTTCAGGATGTTGTGCCTCTTTTTGAAAATCAGACACTTTTAAGCCCGATGAACTTGAAGCAATAATAGTATGTTCAGGGCAATATGCTGTGATTTCTTTATATAGCTCTTGTTTTACATCGAGACGTTCAGGGGCATTTTCTTGAATAAAATCTACGTCTGAGACTGCATCTTTTAAATGATTAAAAATTTCCAGATGAAGCAGCACATCTGGTTGAGTATGAGTTCGTTCAACGTTTTGATCTAAAGCCAATAAATCATTTAAATTTGCAGATATTCTGCTTTTAAAGACCGCTTCATCTATAGGATATGGGTCGTAAACCTTAACTTTAAATCCTTTATATAAAAATAAGGCCGTCCAACTTGCACCTATTACACCTGCTCCAACAACACCAACCGTTTTAATGACTTCCATATTTTCCTCGTAAAAATGTTGTTTTATTAAGAAATTTCGTTACTCAATTGAATGCTAAATAAACATAGCAGATTCAACCAATCAATAAATTTAATTGTTTATATTTTATATAATTTGTCCTATATTCCTTAGCTTGAAAATTGATTCCTTTCATTAGTACAACTTAATCTTTTACCATTTTTTAACCGTTATTTACTGAATTTTATGTCAAAAAATCTAGCAACATTGATTGGTTTAAGTGCCATTCTCATGTGGGCATCTCTGGTCGGTCTGATGAAACAAGTCAGCGCCGCCCTTGGACCTGAGCTAGGTGTTACGCTTATTTATTCTTTAAGTGCGCTACTGTTGCTTGCCATTTTCAAAGTTCCAGATTTTAAGCAGATCTCTAAAAAATACTTAATATTTGGCACAATTCTGTTCGTGGCTTATGAGGTGTGCTTTTCATTTGCGATTGCTTATTCTCAGACAGCACGGCAAGCCATTGAAATTAGTATTGTTAACTATTTGTGGCCGAGTTTAACGGTTTTGGCTTTCGTGATTTTTAAGGAATTAAAGTTTAATTTTCTTATTATTCTTGGTTTACTTATTTCAATTTCTGGCATTATTTTTATTCAAACTGGAAGCGGTGATTTTAGTCTAAATAGTCTTGTCGATAATTTTCATAGCAACCCACTGAGCTATATTTTGGCATTTACAGGTGCCATCATCTGGGCTTTTTACTGTGTAATCACTAAAAAAATGAGCAATGGGCAAAATCCCATTTCCATTTTCTTTGTTGGTGTCGCGCTCACTCTCTGGCTCAAGCTGCTTGTCTCGGGGCAATTCGCCATTGCATCAATGGATATTCCAGCAGTCATCACCCTTTTAGTAGCATCTGCTGCCATGGGTTTTGGTTATGCTGCTTGGAACATTGGCATCATTCATGGAAACATTACCATACTTGTGGTGGCTTCTTATTTCACCCCGATTATCTCGTCTATTTTGGCCATGTTTGTTTTACAAACTCAATTATCGATGAGCTTTTGGCAAGGAACAGCAATGGTGACGGCTGGTTCTTTTATTTGCTGGGTTTCAACGAACTGGTCTGTGATTCAGCCCTTCTTTAAAAAATTAAGAAAAGACCAAAAAGTATTGTAGATTGATCGCAATGCTTTTTTCGGATTTAAGATAACTCCGACGAAGAAGAATTCCCCCATTACCCAAAGCATGCTAATATCCAAATTCTGACAATCGTCCATGTCAAAATAATTTATAGAGGGAATAAGATGTTAAAAACTCAAAAAATCAACATCGTACAAGAATTTGATGCACCCGTAGACAAAGTCTTTGCAACCTTAAGTGAGCATGAAAACTTAAGCAAACTTTTCGCTCCTGCTAAAGTGACTCGGATTAGCAACGGCAAAGACGCCCGTAATGGTGTTGGTTCTGCACGCAAAATGTCTATTCCACTCACCCCTTCATTTGTAGAAACAAATTTAGTCTATAAAGAAAATGAACTGATCGAATACGCAATCACAAGCGGTATTAGCCCAATTAAGGACCATCGTGGTGTAATGAAATTTACTGATTTGGGAAATAACCGTACTCGTTTGGATTACACCATTAGCTTTAAAGGTCGCGTTCCTTTTATTGGCCCGATTATTAAAGCAGCCTTACAAAATGGCGTGAGTCGTGGGCTTAAGAAACTCAAATTTTAATCAAAATATAAAATAGAAGCCCATTATTGGGCTTTTATTTTTAAGTAGATGTATGGATGAACTGCTGCATCAATTTCTACAAATAGGAAATTTAAAAACCTAATCACAAAAACAAAAGCCGACTCGTTAAAGTCAGCTGAATACTACAGTTTGAGAAAATTGCTTAAATAGTTCTTGTTCGTGGCAATCTTCTATCTATTTTCTTTTTCTAAAATTAATTTAACCCTTAATTATGACTATTTGATTAAAAAGAAATCAAAAATCTTAAATAAAACGCAAAATAAATCACTATACATAAAATTAGTGCAATTTAAATCACACTCAACAAAGATAATGTATATCAACTTGATCTTTAGAAATTTTCTAAAGTTTAGTATGCTAAAAATAACTTACTAATTAATAGAAAATAATCAGTCCAATGGAACATCAGAGTTTGTTAAAGGAATTAAATTCACTTATTGAATATTATTCCAAAAGAACAGATTGTCCGCCTACCCGAATTCGCATAGGTTACAGAGCCTATGCAAAACTCATGCAAAATCCAAAATTTGCTGATGAAGTAACAAACTCTGCTTTAGATCCAAATAAACGTAAATATAAAAAGATGAAAATCAAAGTCACTAAAGATGACGATCAACTTGAACTCGAATAAATAAAAAGCCCAGTTACGGGCTTTTTTCCTTTTAGAAAGTGTTTGAATTTATCACTAAGACAGCATTATAAAAAAATACTCGAGTAGCTTGTCTCGCTCATCTACACTGTTTTTACTTAAAAGCTGCACTATTGCCCCATCAATCACAAACAAAAACATGTGGGCATCTTTCATTGAAGCCGTAGTTTTGACGGTTAAAAGCAGTTTATAAATTTCGTTTATGAGCCAAGTTCTATATTCAATCACCACGCTATAGGCTTTTGGGTAGAGCTTTTCAATTTCAAAAATTGCTTTAAAGGGTAAACGATAAAAGCCATTTAAATCGGCATGTAGAAGGTAAATCTGTTTGAGTTTATCAAGCACGATTTCTTCACGGTAAGATTTGAGAATTGAAAATACTTTTACTTTGAGGGCATCTTTTTGAAAAGTGAGACACATTTCGATGAGTCGTGCTTTTGAGTGAAAGTCGTTATAAAAAGTAGCTTTGGGAATTTTGGCTTCGGCAATAATCCGGTCGACACCGACTTTATTAAAACCATCTTGATTAAATAAATCTTTTGCTATGTGAAGCACGCGCAGTGCTCTAAATGAAGATTCTAAATTTTTCATGTATACCGCTTAAAATAATTTTTTGTTGTATCTAAAAGAGATAGAAATGCCGTCACTCTTAAAATGA
>NZ_JAOVFN010000033.1:0-24320 GCF_034650275.1 Acinetobacter sp. IRS14 | reverse complement strand
GCGGGAATAGCTCAGTTGGTAGAGCATAACCTTGCCAAGGTTGGGGTCGCGAGTTCGAGTCTCGTTTCCCGCTCCAAAATTTAAAGACCACTTAATTCGAAAGAGTTAGGTGGTTTTTTTATTGCTTCTCAATTACCAAACAAGTAACAGTAAATTAGCTCTAAAGTATCTTAGGGTGCTTTATTTGGGCTTGTAGTTCCAAAGCTCCCCATTTTCACCACAATTTCGCTCAATAGCATCCATTGTAGTTTCAGTATCGTATGTTCCTTTTTTCCACTGATTTATAGCAACTTGAATATAAGCTCTACAATTAGCAGGCAATCCATATTCCTTGCCATATATAGGCTTACTATTTGGATCTTTATCGCTACAACCTGCTAAAAATATAAAAAGGCATAATACTAAAATTTTATTCATTTACTTGCCCTTTCAATTCTTTGATGTATTTTGCAGAGTTAGCAATTCTAGTAGGAATATTTAATCTAACACCATAACTATATTCAGCACTCCCACCACCAACGATAACTGCGTTAACATTGATTTGACCTGTTTCATGTATATTAAGTTTATTTAGTAACCTAACCCAGCTTTCAGCATTATTTCGCGGCAAATAACCAACTGTCAGACCATTTATCACAACGCGGCATGCATTTTTGTCATATTTATTGGTTGGCTCTCTAATTATTTTTGCAATTACTTCTGTAAAACAGCCCTTATTTTCGCGCTGTATCGCAAATTTCTTGATATTTCCTTGATAGGAAGACTCGCCAACTACTTCAAATGGATATTGATCAAAGTCGTAAGCACAATCATATTCAAGTTCATATTGTTTAAATTCTCCACCATATTTTAAAAATGGATCTGGAATTTCTACTTTCACCTTTTTGCTCGCATTTAAATGAGATGATTCTTTTTCCATCTCCCATTCTCTCAACCTTTGAGCCTTATAATTTTTATATCCACCACTCTTCTTTAATTCCTTTTTTACTGACACTCCCACAGCTAATATAAATATTATGATTATTAATAGTATTATCCACATACACATCTCCTTATTTTTTTAAGAGGATAGCACAAGGTATAAAAAAACCACTATATCTAGCGGTTCTCTTTATTTACACAGTAAAGCAGTCAATTAGATGTCGAATTTACCTTGTTCTGCTTTAACAGCCCTATGCTCAATTACTTTAATGACTTGATATTCTGTTTTTAGTTTATTGTGAACGATATATTGTGAGGTTCTTAGTTGAACTTTAAGAATATCACCTTTGCCAAACCTTAAATCGCCATTATCAATTCGTTCTAAAAAGTTAGCATCTAATATCTGCGCATTAAAAATTATTGAGCCATTACTAAACTTCCACTTATTACTTTCTTTAAATGAAATAGATTCAATTTGGAGAAATGTTTCAGAGATTTCATAGTTAATAGAGTCATCAAAATCTTGATAGTGAAAATATTCAACTTCCGACTCATCAATCATTACTTCAACATTGTCTTTATCAGAGTCTTTGACCACATAAAAAGAATCTATTCCTTCTTTTTTTAATGGCTCGAGCATCTTTGAAATATCACTAGCTATAGTTTGACTTCTATAAAGTTGCAGAACTCTTTTTTCAACTAGGATAAAGTCTGTCTCTTCATAAAAAACTTTAACCCCTCCATCAAGATCCTCTTCAATTTTTAAAGGGGGATTTCCTTTTAAATATTTATATAGTTGAATTAAGCCATTTCTAGGGCCTTTAAAAAGCCCAATAATTCCAATTAAAGCTCCAGCATTTGCTATAGCAGTAAATTCCTGCCCCGACAAAATATCTACTACTTGCTTATACCATGTCATCACCTCAACGAACTCAATCCCGAAGCTACCCGCCTTAAAATTAGCTTTTACTTTAAGCTCAACTTTAAGATTGTCCCCATTAATTTCTTGGTTTGCATGGGTTAAAAGGTCGCTAACTGCCATCATTGCAGGCGCAAGATCACGAACATCCATGAGATGCTCATTTAAGGCTTCCCCATCATAGATAACATGAAATTTTGCAGTCATATCTTCATCAGCAATAGCAAGGTTGTCATTAACCATATTTTATCAATCTATCTAATATGTTTCTTGTAATAAAAGTTAGTAACCGACATTCTATGTCGTACTTTCATCTAAACAAAAATAGAAGATTAAATGAATAAATACAATAATTTTAAAAAATTAGCCGCCACCCTATCTTCATTAAATTAGATATTTAGAAGCTAATTACATGGATTTGCCTTCCAGTTAGCTACTTCTCTCTACCATCCTTTCATATATTTTTAGCTAATTCTTTTGCCAAACATTGTTCATGCCAAGTGGTTTGAAAGTTCTCGACAGCTTTTGACTTAATGAGAGGGTCTTCAAATAGCTTTGAAGAATATGCAGATTTGATAAGCTCTTGATAAAGTTGTTTGGCTTGTTGCTCTTCAAGATGATTGGCTATGTCGTGTAACTCTTTAGCTGGCACTTCATGTTGTCTTGCGTCCATCACTCCACTCGCTGCTTTTTTCACAGTTTCACAGTAATGAAGTTCCATAGCTTCTGATGCTGCATAACATTGAATTGAAATTGCGCTGATAAAGAGGAATATAAATCTCATAATCTCACCTTAATTTGACGCGCAAGGTTACCAACTAATCTGCCCAAATTTAAGTTAAAAAAGGTTATTTTTGTTTTGTCTTGTTTTATTTCACCTTTTGCACTTGAGTATTAGAAGCTTTCAGCACTGTTCCATCTGCTGCGACTGGCGCCATAAATGGAATTTGTTGTCCTGTAGTTTTATCAATTAACACAGAATGGCGCTCACCACTTTCAAATAAGTTCTGTTCTCCCCATTGTCGTAAAGCTACAACGACTGGGAATAAACTCTCCCCTTTATCGGTCAATACATATTCCTGATAAGCCGTGCCATCCGAAGCGTCTTGCATTTCAAGAACACCAGCATCCACTAGTTTTTTCAGTCGGTCAGAAAGAATATTTCGCGCTACTCCCAAGCTTCGCTGAAAATCTCCAAAACGGCGCATTCCATCAAAAGCATCACGCACAATAAGCAGTGACCAGCGGTCTCCTATCAGATTGACACAGCGCGCAACAGGACAAGGTTCGTCTTTTAACAATGTAGAGTTCGTCATCGAGTTTCCTTACCAATCATCAGTAATAAGTTATCTAGTTGCATTTTAAAACTAGTGAGCTTAACATTCAACCAGTTGCATTTTAAAACTGGATTAAATGGATTTAGGCCCATGAAAGCTTCACTTGCATCTTCAACTTCACACGCCAAAAGTGATAAACCGCTTTCAAGCATGCCTCGTGGTGTAATTTTGCTGTTTGCTATTGCAAGTGGTGCAAGCGTAGCAAATGTCTACTATGCACAGCCGTTGCTCGACATATTGGCAAGAGACTTTAATGTTAGTCATGCTGCCATTGGTGGGGTGGTTACAGCCACTCAAATCGGTTGTGCCCTTGCCCTCGTGTTTTTAGTGCCGTTGGGTGACCTTGTCAATCGGCGTAAATTAATGACTATTCAGTTATTGGCTTTAATATCTGCATTGCTCGTGGTTGCCTTTGCTCACTCTACAATTATTCTTTTGGTAGGAATGCTTGCCGTAGGTTTATTCGGCACAGCTATGACTCAAGGGCTTATTGCTTATGCTGCGAGTGCTGCTCTCCCACATGAGCAAGGACATGTGGTCGGTACTGCACAAAGTGGTGTGTTCATTGGTTTACTGCTTGCTCGTGTGTTTTCAGGAGGAATTAGTGATTTAGCGGGTTGGCGCGGCGTCTACTTTTGTGCAGCCATCATCATGCTCATGATTGCGTTACCTCTTTGGAAACGTCTGCCTCATTTAAAAATTCAGCCCGTTACCATGCGCTACCCGCAACTTTTAGCATCGATGTTAAAACTACTACGCCAAGAAAAAGTGCTGCAAGTGCGTGGTGTTTTAGCGTTACTCATGTTTGCAGCCTTTAATATTTTTTGGAGTGCATTGGTACTACCGTTGAGTGAACCACCTTACAGTTTTTCGCATACTATTATTGGGTCTTTTGGTCTCGTTGGAGTTATTGGTGCTCTGGCTGCTGCACGTGCGGGTTATTGGGCCGACCGCGGATATGCCCAGCGCACAAGCTTAGCAGCACTTGTAATATTACTGCTTGCTTGGGGTCCACTCTCACTCATGGCTTACTCACTGTGGGCACTCGTGATTGGCATCGTATTGCTAGACTTAGGCGGACAAGCCTTACATGTGACCAACCAGAGTATGATTTTTCGCACTCGTCCAGAAGCGCATAGCCGGCTTGTTGGTCTATACATGCTGTTTTATGCAATCGGTAGTGGACTAGGTGCAATCAGTACAACAGTCACTTACGCCTATGCTGGATGGTTTGGCGTATGTGCACTCGGTGCAGGTGTTAGCCTTCTGGCATTATTATTTTGGTGGATAACACGTAAAGTCTCTTAAAAATGCCTACTCTCAAATAAAAAAACCACATCACTCAAGAGAATCATGTGGTTTTTAATGAGCAGTTAATTTAATGAGATGACTGAGCTGCTTTAGGTTTAAAGACCACTAAACAGACAACAATGAAAGCTAATAAAACAAAAGACGCGCTAAATCTACTTAACTCTAATCCACCATGTGCGATAGGTTTATCAAGGAAATCTCCCAATACTGCACCTAAAGGTCTGGTAAGAACAAAGGCCAACCAAAATAATAAGGTTCTTGAAATTTTGGTATAAAAATAGCAGATTGCTAACACCAATAATAAAGTACCAAAAATTAAAGCGGCGCTGGTATACCCCAAACCTTGAGTATCAGCAGTCCAGTCTCCTAAAGCTGTCCCTAATGTTTGAGAAAACATGATGGTTAACCAATAGAAAGCTTCACTTTTTGCAGATTGAACACTTTTTACTGAAATTGTGCCGCAACTTAAATACCAAACAAACAGAGATATGCCTAATAAAATAAGTAATATTAAGCTCCCTCCTGCATAGCCCACACCTAAGGTTCGATCAACGAAATCGGCAATTGTCGTACCTAACGTGGTAGTGGCAATGATCGTCGCCCAGTAGAAAAATGAATTATAGTTTTTAGCTTTAATTTGTAGCCCGACAAATACGGCAAAGATCACAGCAAAAATTGCCGTACTAATGATATATCCCAAATTTAGGGACATAGAAAGTGCATCTCCAGCAGTTTCACCTAGCGTTGTAGCTGCAATTTTAATGATCCAGAATAATAAGGTGACTTCTGGAACCTTACTCAAGGTTTTAGATAAATTCTCATGACTCATCATTGTATGTTCTCCAAACATACGTATTTATTAGCTCTTATCTAAATATTTATGCCTTAAGATAAAGTTAAGGTTAAAAATAAATTACAAATATCTTTTTTCAAAGAAAATTATACTATGCATATAACCCCAAAACTCAGATGAAAAAAGATAACAATATACAAATAAATAAAATATAATAACCAATAGTTAATTATACCAGTGAATGCGTACATTTGGCTTGAGTACTTAAGTTTAAACCGTAGTGAGATGAAATCTTCTCTAACAATCTAAAGATTGATATGCAACATTAGTCCATTACTATCAAAATTATATGGAAATCCCTATAGGAAAAAAATTGGGTATTAATAACAAATTGATTTGCGCAGTTGTATTTGCTGTTCTTACAGGATGTCAGCAGCAAGAAGCGAACGAAAATGCAAGTGCGGTGAAACTCCCTGTTTATCAGTTTAATGGTATTTCTGCTTCAGCACGCTTAAAAGGAATATTGCAGCTAAAACAAGAGTGCCTTTATGTAAACGATATTCTCATTATCTTTCCTGAACACTCTGCTCAGTGGGATGCTGAAAAAGAAACGTTAAGCTATAAAGACAGGCATATCCGCTTAGGTAGCGAATTAGATATTGCTGGAGGGAGTGGTAATTTTGAGCGAGACAATCTACGCATTAAACATTTAAGTCCAATGTGTGATCATCAGAAGATTTGGTTTGCTGGATAGTCGACAGAGAAGAGTTCGAATTCGATTTTCGCTCCTCTCAATCTCTAGGTCTTAAACAGAACGATTTAATTCACTACCAGATTTATATATTTTTCTCACAGGTCACTAAAGATGAAACATTAAAAAAGCCCCCATCTGGGAGCTTTTTAAAATAGTTGAGGACCTGCTATTAACAGCTTAAAAGTTAGCTTGGATGAATCTCGGTAGTTAATCTTTGCAAATCATGACCCGAAGGTGCTTGGTAAACACGTAAACCAAATTCAGGAAGAATCGCAATTAAATGGTCAAAAATATCTGACTGAATTGCTTCATAAGAAACCCACGCAATCGTATTGGTAAATGCATAAATTTCTAAAGGTAAACCTTGGCTAGTCGGCTGTAATTGGCGAACCATAATGGTTTGATTTTGGGCAATGCCCTTGTGCTGGCGCAAATAAAATTCAACATAGGCTCTAAATGTACCGATATTGGTTAAACGGCGTTTGTTATAACGAGATTGATTGCTTAAATGCTTATTGAACTCTTCAATTTCAGAATTCTTCGCATCGAGATATTGGTCTAATAATAAAAACTCTTTGAGCTTTTGTTGCTCTTCGTCACTCATGAAATGAACACTGCTTTGATCGAGAAAGAGTGAACGCTTCATTCGACGGCAGCCCGAATTGCTCATGCCTCGCCAGTTTTTAAATGTATCGGTAACAAGTTTATTGGTTGGAATGGTGGTATAGGTTTTATCAAAATTTTGCACAGTGACCGTATGCAGCGAAATATCAATTACATCACCATCTGCATTTAGTGACGGCATCTCAATCCAGTCTCCAATTCGCACCATGTCGTAAGAGGCAATTTGTACACTCGCCACTAAAGACAAAATGGTGTTTTGGAAAACCAGCATTAATACCGCTGCCATCGCACCGAAACCTGCCAGTAACGTGAACACATCCTTTTTAAGGAATGTTCCCAAAATCATCAGGCCACACACAACAAACAAGATTAACTTAACCAGTTGTAAGTAACCTTTAATCGGCTTGTTTCTAGATTTCGGATTACGCTGATAAATAAGATTGAAGATATTTAACAGCTCGCTGACCGTAAGTGCGAGTGTAAGAAAGATAAATGCTTGCGCGCCCATTTCTACAAACGAAATGAACTTTGGAGTGAGATGAGGAACCGTTGCAATACCATTCATAATCACAACAGCAGGAACAATATTTGCAAATTTCTTTATGACGCTATGCTGGGCAAAAATAGATTTATTGGGTGATTTTAGTTTGGTCACCAAGTGGCGAACGCCCCGCACAATAATGCGTTTAGCAATAAAATTTGCTAGTGCTGCAAATAAAATCAAAATCGTGAGTGAAACCAACATTTCTAGCCAAGGATAATGGCTTAACTGAACCCGAATATCGCGGAAAAAACTTAAAAAATCCAAACCTATACACCTTAAAACTTTCTTTTCTAGAATTTTAAGGGCTAAAGCATGTGTTAATAAGACTTGTTTACATATGTAGTCATAAATACAACAACTAAGTTATATACCCTGCTATTTATCTCATTATTTTTGATGCTTAACACTAATGTCTTATCTGCTTATGTTTTAGATCATGTACATCAACTAGATCGAATAAATCTGTTCATTTAGAATAATCCGTTAAACGAATAATTCTGGTTTTAGTGCGTGAAGTTTTCTGATTTTTTGACTTTTATTGGAGTAGTTTGGTTCAGCTTATTCTTTGTCTATATTGCTTGGACCTTTTTTCTTAAAAGTCTGGTTCATAAGTTTTTAATTTATAAACGAGGAATGATTACTTCTGCCGAGGTTGTGTATTTTCAGGACTCATTAGCTAAGGTGCAATATCGCCCGTTATGTTATATAAAATTGAAATTTCAAACTGAGCAAGGCGAAATCATTACTGAAAACCTTAAAGTGCTTATTGCTAAGCAAAATCATGATCACTATAAAGTAGGTAGCATCATCAAAATTAAATATGACCCTAAAAATTTAAAGAATATTTCGATATTGGGAGAGGTCATGGTTTAAGTGATTAGAGATTATTTAAAAAGTACGATAAACCCTGAGGTGCGCGTCCGTTTAAGCGACTACTCGTTGTTACTCGAACCAGATTACTCCAAGTAATATTGCAACAATGCTTGATCAATTTTTTGATTAAAGATACATCTTCATGGCATGAAATAGGTTCAAAGCCACCTACCAAAAGATAAACCTCTGCACTAAAACTTAAATTTGCCCCATGAATATGCGCGTGATCCATCTGATCTTTATAATGCGCTAAATATTTTTGCTGTTTCGTTATAGAGAGATGACTAAAATCATCTAGCGTTACAGTGCCGCAAATTGCATCTGTGGGTTGGTGCTGGATTTGATAGCGCAGCCAATCAGGACTAACCACCGTGTCTGCATCTGTACATGCAATCCATGTCACTCCACGCCCAATTAAATGACGAATTCCTAAATCTCGTGCTTGCCCAACACATGCGTAGTTGCATTCAATCCAATTGATCTGATGGCTTTGTACAATTAACCGCGACTGATCTGTACAGTTATCCAATACTACAATCACTTCTACGTCATAACCGCAAATGTTCTCTATAGCAACCTGAATAGATTGCAGACAGGCCGATAGATAGTGTTCTTCGTTATGCGCTGGAATGACGATACCTATTTTCATCTTAGTTTTTCCTGCTGTGCTAAAGAGGAAGTGTTTGCCGTCCATAGATCAATCATAAAATCTGGATCGTTTAAACTGAGATAGTGATGAAATGGAAAATGTTGCTGAAAGCCTTGATGGACTTTTTCTGCATTTAATTCAAAATCTTGAATTTCATGACGCCAATGACAACAAAGAATCTCACCGTCATCATTTAAACTATGTTTTAACTTTTCAATAAACTGCTGCAATTCATCAGCCGATAAGTAATAGGCCATCTCACTAATTAAAATGAGATCGAATTTTTGAATTGAGTAGTCTTCAGGTATTTTTCTATTTTCAACAACCACATGCTCAAATTCTTTTAAACGCTCGGAAGCCAAGCGAACAGCACACTCAGAGACGTCTATACACAGCAATTGCTCTGCTCTTTGCGCCAAATGAAAACTTAAATGTCCATTTGAACAGCCGACTTCTAACACTTTTGAGTAACGAGGCCTTGTCAGCAGCGCGAGACAAATTTGTCTTTTACGAGCTTCATACCAATGAGAGTTATAGCCCCACGGATCACTGTTATGGCGATATAAATCTTCAAAGTACATGCGAGAATGAATCACTCAAATAAACCTCATAAGGCATTAAAAGACGTTTAATTGCACTTAAAGAAAGAACCGCAACATTACCCGTGGTTTCATCTGCTTCAAGTTGGGTTTTAAACTGCAAAATTGCTTGATGTTTTTTAGTTAGCTGTTCTTCGGTTAAGTGATAGGCTTTTGCTCGGTACCAATCGATTCGAGAGTCTAAAGGCTTTGCCCAATGCCAAGCCCAAATTAATACGTGTAAACATAGAAGTTGCTTCGCGGTTGCATAAGCTTGTACGGTTTTACCTACTGCTTCGTGGTCTGGGTGACCATCAAAGGCATAGCTACAAATTAGAATGTCATCGGCTTGAATGATCTGCTCTAAACTCTGCCACAGTTGATCGGTTTGCAAATGAATCTGACCATCTAACAAATTAAGCTCTACATGCTCGGTTGAGTCAGCTACCCCTAAACACTTTAAGGCCGCCAAGCTTTCTTGCGGACGAAGAATGTTGAGCTGATCTGGAGGATACTTTGTAGAGTTAGGATGGCTTTGTGTGCCGTTACTTACCGCTAAAATAAGGATCTTACAATTCAGCGCAATGAGCTGCTGCATTAAACCACCGCAACCAAGCACCTCATCATCAGGATGTGGAGCAACAATCACCACCCTTTTAGAGCGAAACAACTCAAGATTTAAAGGCGCTAAAGGTTGTTGTTGAAATGCATTTAACCATTGCTCTTTGGATGTACCCTCACCAAAAATAATGCGGTCTTCGACCAAAGGATGTTTTAAAGTTCCCATAGGCTTTGGTCCGATAAACAAAGTTCTGTAATTTGTTGGTAGTCAAAAGCAGCATGACTTTGTCTGATAAACACAGGCAAATCCGCCATTAGCTGTGCAAAAGTAGCATCTTCACAAAAAGGACGAGCACCTAACGCCTTTCCTACTCGCTCAACTACACTCAGACAGCATTGTTCTGTTTGAGCGCGTAGTATTCGTATTTCCCGCTCATGATTGAGCATGGGTTTGCTGTCAATCCGTTCAGCAACATATTGAAAATATTGCTTAGTAATTTCTAATTGATGAGCGACCTCTCCCAAGTACAGTTTTTTAAAAGGATTCGGACTAACCTGACAACTTTCTTGTAAAAAACCAGCTAAACCAACGGCGGCACCATACCAACAAGCCGCCACACCTGCTGCACCATGCCAAAAGCCTGGACGTTTTAAATAACTATTTGGGTGACCGATCAATTTAACAGGTGTATTTTCAAAACTTACTCTTGCAGTCTGTGTCGCATTCATCCCGACTGCATGCCAGTGGCTTGAGTCCGTGCTAATAGAGGAATGACTTAAGTCAACAATACAAAGCTGCGCCTGCCCTTGTTGATTTTTATAACTCATCAAAACTTTTTGAATAAACTCTGCACCAGAGCACCAAGGCTTTATGCCATTACATAGGTTATCTTTCACTTGCAATGGAGCTGGTCCACCGTCTGCTGCCCAAACAGCCCAAAGCTGGTCATCTATTTCTGATTGATAACCCAATTCACTTAAAATGCTTGAAGCATCGCAGTGTGACTCAAAAAGCTTCGCCAAACTTAAGTCGACTCCAGCAATCTGAGCAAAAAGTTGCCAGCGTTGATAGGTTTGGCCTGAAGCGGGATGAGGTAAGTTTTTCGCTAAATTTACCAATTGAGAGAGTAAATTTATACGAAGCTTGCTTTTATCTTCAGCCGAGGCAGATTCAAATTCACTCAAGATACTTAATATCGTCACATTTATAGGTATTTTAATATTCATTGCAAATAATTATTTATAAGACTTGGTTTAACCTTATCTAAATACTTCTGTTTAAATAAACATGTAAATTGTAATAAAAAGATAAATATTATTAGTTTTATATCTAATTATTTCATTGTTACTCGAATATATTTATTAAGTGAACTTATAAACCCATCCTGTAAGGTTTATTAAAAACCCCTGATTTATCCAATTATTTAAAGTAATTTAAGTCTTACCGTTTTTCTATTTCTAAAGAAGAGGTCTAAAATGAGTACTTTAAATATTAATGATATTAAAAAACACGCAGACGTTATTGCTTCTTGTGGTACTAAAGTAGGTACTGTCGACCATCTTGATGGCGAAAACCAATTAAAGCTGACTCGAGACGAAAGCGGTCAACATCACCTTATTCCTACTGGATGGATTGGTGAAGTGAAAGAAAACCAAGTCATTCTGAATAAAAATTCAGAAGAAGTTAAAGATCAGTGGCAAGCGATCTAGACTTTTAAGCACGATACGTGACTTAACGTGAAATTTATAATAAAGCGTTTCAGCTTAGAAAAATAAAGAGGCTTAGAAACTTTAAAGCCTAACTCCCCAAACTGAAGGCTCCTTTTGATAAGGAGCCTTTTTTTATTTATGAAATCTCTGTCTTAGACCATTTTTATCTCTAGAAGCCTTTT
This sequence comes from Acinetobacter sp. IRS14, assembly GCF_034650275.1. Taxonomy (NCBI): domain Bacteria; kingdom Pseudomonadati; phylum Pseudomonadota; class Gammaproteobacteria; order Moraxellales; family Moraxellaceae; genus Acinetobacter; species Acinetobacter sp. IRS14. Next base: position 12,564 of record NZ_JAOVFN010000033.1, on the reverse strand, counting down.
GTTAGATGTTTTTGTCCTTTACTCACATGGTGATCGATTTTACTTAATGCTAAAAATTGTGCATTCGCATTAAATGAATAATTATGAATAGGGTGACGTATATGATCACAGGGAATCATCAGCTTAAAGCTCGAAAAGTACATTTTGATTTCGCGGAGTCATCTGTGTGTTGGATGCCGAATGATCCGCTATGCTCACATGTAGCCAATGGTATTAATATGCTCTTGCCGGCTGGTGAGTTTTGGTTTTGCCGCGTGTTTAATAAAACCCTTCCCTTGATTACCGATGAAACCTTAAAACAAGAAGTGATTGGCTTTGTTCGTCAAGAAGCAGCTCATGCACGTGCCCATGAAAAAGCTCAGCACTTCTTACGTGAAAATGGCTACGACATTCAAGAAACACTCAACCGCGCCCATTTTGTGTTTAACATTTTATTGGGTGACAAACCTTTAGGTATGCCCTTTTTAAAAGGCGAAAAGCTCGATGAATATTGGTTACTTTTTCGAGTAGGTGTGATTGCTGCAATTGAGCACTTTACCGGAACCATTGGTCAGTGGACACTCGACAGTAAGTCTTGGGATAGCGCAGACCCTGCCATGGCAGATTTATTCCGTTGGCATTTGGCTGAAGAAGTTGAACATCGCTGTGTTGCCTACGACTTATTTGAGCACCTCTTAACAAACAAGTTTGGTTTTTATGTGTCGCGCCAAGTGATTATGGCGGCTGTTTTCCCACTGTTTATTTATTTCCTTGCTGACTTTGCACGTAGTTTAGGCCAACAAGATTTAGAACACGAAGACATTCAAAAATTGATGCGTCGTGGCTACTTCAAAATTATTCGTGAATTTGAAAAAACTGCGACTCGCTCAGACAACCTACCAACCATTAAATATTTATGGAAAGCGACATTAAGATGGGTTTCTCCAAAATTTAACCCACTTCATGAAGGTGACACCGAGCAAGCTTTAGCTTATATGGCTCGTTCGCCTGCCGTTCAATATTTTGAAGGAATGGCACAGGCTGCAAAACCTGTGGCATTAAGCTAAGCAGCTATCTTTATTTAAAATGAAAAGCCTCCTTGTTTGGAGGCTTTTTCTTAGGTGAGTTTTGTCGCTTAAGCAAAATTTAAAAAGAAATAATCCAACAACCGATCTCTTTCATCTACCACATTTTTATCTAAAAGTTGGACCATTGCGCCATCAATCATAAATAAAAACATGTAAGCATCTTGAATCGAGGCTGTAGATTTTAAGGTTAAAAGCAACTTATGTATCTCGCCAACAAACCAGTTTCTATAGTCAACCACAACTTTATAGGCAACTGGATAGAGCTTTTCTATTTCAAAAATTGCTTTAAAGGGTAAATGATAAAAGCCATTTAAATCGGCATGTAAAAGATAAATCTGCTTAAGTTTATCGAGCACCATTTCTTCACGGTAAGAATTAACAATGGAGAACACTTTTACTTTGAGCGCGTCTTTTTGAAAAGTAAGACACATCTCGATGAGTCGTGCTTTTGAGTGAAAGTCGTTGTAAAAAGTAGCTTTGGCAACTTTGGCTTCGGCAATAATTTGGTCGACCCCGACCTTATGAAACCCATATTGATTAAATAAGTCTTTTGCGGTCTGAAGCACTCTGAGTGCTCTAAATGAAGATTCTAAATTTGGCATAGGAATACCGTTTAAATAATTTTTTGTTGTATCTAAAAGAGATAGAAATGCCGTCACTCTTAAAATGAGTGCTAAAAACAGGCATGCAAAAGCAGCACAAAAATGTGCCTAAGCTATCTCAGGTTTTATTGTTGCTATGATTTTTTAGTCGTAACGAGCTAAGGTTGTAGAAACCTAGAGTCGGTTAAACCGTTTTAAAGACCAGTTAGGCGGTATAAGAGAGAGTTTGGCAAAGACCAATAAATGAGAAGAAATAGTACGCATGAGCGGACTCCTTTGGGTAATAAAGAAGCTTCACCACATTACTGTCAAATAATGGTGGCGAAACGAGAGAAGGTTGACAGACTGATACCCAAAAGATCAGCACACCCGAAGGTGTCCCCCTCCCGTTCCGCCGCAGAGGGGGCACGCAGGGATGCCCACAAAAAAGAAAGACTTTTTCGTGTGCTTTGGGTATACGGCCTGTCAAAGCCGACTGGCGATGTAGGCCAGCAGGCAAAGCATAATCGGAGGGGTTTTAGGTGTCAATGTGATATTGGCTAGAAAATAATTGAATAAATATTATTTTTCATTGGATTAGAATATTTAATTACTTCATTAGAAATTGATTATTTAGTAAAAATAATAATAGAACAAAAGAGGGTTAGCAGACTGGGCATATAGAACCAGCACGCACAAAGCGTCCCTCTCTCATCCTGAAACGAAGAATAATAAGAGAGATTTTAAGTGTCAATGTGATATTAGGTGAATTATTAAAGTTTATTTTTTAGTTTTATTGGCGAATTATATGTGGTGATACACCGATAAAATGAATAATTAAATCCATTTTATCGGCTTGCTAGAAGAGGTTTTTAAAACCTTATTTTATTTTTTAATATAGTTTGGAAACTCTTTTAAAACCGTACTACATAATTGGCCTTTCATATCTCCTCTCTTGCGTGCTTCAAATTGGTCCATACCTAATCTCATAACTTCTCTACCATATTTTTCACCTAGTTCATGTTTAGTACATTTGTCAGATTCATGAACTAATTCTTGTGAAGTATAGTGATAATTACAATCAAGTTGAGCGCGGCTTAAAAAACCATGTAGTTGTACTGTTCTCTCGCAAGTTGATCGTTGTATATAAGTTTTTGGCTCTTGTTCAGCATAAACTGATGTTCCTACCAGTAAAGTGAAAACTGTTACTAAAATATTACGCATTATTTCCCCGACAAAGTTATTAAAAGTATTAGTGATAATGTTGCGGGCGTATTAAATAATAATTACTTATAAGTGTCTATTAATAATAAGAAAATTAGATAAATCCCCTTCTCTTTTGAGTACTTAATCACCTTAAAAAAATTGTGTGATTAAGTTTTATCAAATAAATGATATTAGAATTGTTTTATTGCTATCTTTAATATAATTTAAGCGATTCAAGTAAAGAGTTCTAGTGATATTTAATTCATTTCTTATCGACTAAAACCCTTACTCATTAGCACTTTAAAACCCTAATTTTTTAAAGACAAAATAACCCACATGGCTTTCAAAGCTACCGTCATTTTGAATTTTGAAATACTTCTTAACGAGGTCAGACGAACCTTCCTGCAAATAGCGTAACGTTTTAATTTGATCTTCAGGGGTTTTCATACGCTTTACCCAACTATCAAAGTCTAATGAAAGCGTTTGCTTGTCTAAACCCACTAAGTCAAAGCCCGCATCTTCAATAAAATAAACCCACTCTTTCACACTATAATTTCTTACATGACTTGGGTCTCGAATAGTTTCGATTGTCTGTAAAAACGTATCTAATATAGGCGAGCTAGAACTAATAATATCTACAAAAATAACAATGCCATCTGGCTTAAGAACACGATTTACTTCTTTCATTGCAGTCGGAACATGCTGCCAGTGATGAGCTGAATATCGACTAATCACGACATCAAACTGTTGATCACTAAAAGGCATATCTTCGGCAATGCCCTGCTGCACAAAGATGTTTTTTAATTTGCGCTGGCTAGCAGCCTTAGACACTGTGTCTAACATTTCATGAGATAAATCGTAGGCAAAGACGAGATCAGCATGCGGAGCAACATTATAAGAGACATGACCACCACCACAGCCTAAATCTAGAACGACAGCCTTTTCATATTTCTGAATTTCATGAGTAAATTTATTAAATTCAATTCCTTCAGAATGAGCTTGGCTATTCAAATAGTCTAAAGATTTATTTTGATATTGTTTTTGGTTTATATCGTGCTGGGTGATCATAACCTTGCTTCCTACTTTGCAATGAAATCACCATAAAGGAAAAGTTAGATAAAAAATAATGATTAGTTTTTCTTCAATTGATAAATAAAAGTTATTATTTAATTTGTTTTAATACACTATGACAATTAATAAAAATAGATTTAAGAACTTATAAGAGATCCGCAAAGAGCACTGTTTAGTCACCCTTACTGAAACAGTGCTCTTTGCTCCATCACAACCCTTATCCAGAGAGTTCGATGCATAGAACTAGTGTATGTACCTTTAACTCAAAATGTTTCCTGTATTTTTTAATATTTTTAAATATTCGCAGCATAAAAATGAAGTATATTTAATTTTATCAGAAGATTCTTCTTTGGTTTATATTTTGAACAGAACAGAATACACACTAGATCGTATAGATCGGAAAATTTTATCTGCATTACGCGGTAATGGCCGTCTAACCGTTGCTCAATTAGCAGAAGAAGTCGGTCTTTCATCTTCACCATGCTGGACACGACTGAAACGTCTGGAAACTTTAAAAATTATTGAAGGTTATACGGTAAACGTAAACCCAAAGGCGATCGGTATTCATGAGGTATTCTTTATAGAAATTACTTTAGAACGCCATGACGATGAAATGCTGGAAAATTTCAGCGAAGCATTAGCTGACATACCTGAAGTTGTAGAAGCGCATCTGGTTACAGGTGATTATGATTATTTAGTGAAAGTAGCCGTAAAAGATGCTGATCATTACGAACGTTTTTTACGAAAAAAACTCTATTCAATTAAGGGAATTCGACACACCCGTTCGACCTTTGCCCTACGCCCTCTTAAATCTGCCAATACCGCCGATTTAATGTTAATTGAATAAAAGGTGTAATACCTGTAGCGCATCGACTTAAAGTATTGATTCGAAAATTCTTATTGAGTTAAGTGGCTTAAACCATAACAGATTTAGGCTCTGTTATATTTTTTTTAAAAAATTCTGTATCTATGATTACAGCCTCCTCATCTCCATAATAAAATTAATCTGAATTGGAGGCATCGCCATGAACATTTTGAAGAAAAAAAATAAGGCCAGTTTTGTATTCTTTATTATTACTCTATACTCTTTTATTGGGTTTGGCTTAGGTTTCATTATTTGGGAATACTTCTTAAAGGCCTAGTTTGCTAAAAAGCGTTAACGAGCCTCAGAAATAATTTCTGAAGTAATTTCTTTGCTACGATGATATGCGGCCCTCATGGCTAAACGTATATCATCAGACACATTGCCTAATTCAAACATTCGTAAAGCAGATTCGGTAATCCCATTTGCTAAAGTGACCTTTCCACATAACTCCGCTGGTGGAACATTACTTTTACGAATCATTTCGACTGCGCCAGTAGCCGCTTGAAGTGCAAGATCTAAGGCAAATTGTTTATCTAGCCCTAATGAAACACCTGTCTTAATCATGCTATCTAAAATATAGAAAAAGTAGGCTGGCCCTGAACCTGATAATGCAATAATGGCATCACTTTGTGTTTCAGACTGCGCCCAAAAAGTCTGGCCCGTTGCAGAATACAAGGTTTCAATTAAGTCTTTATCAAGCTGGTCCATTTGCTCTGAAGCAATCAGCACGTGAGTACCAACATGGGTCAGTACAGGCGGATTTGAAATCACACGAACGATTTTCTTTGAACCTGTAAAACTGGATAGGTGCGCAATATCAATCCCTGCCATCATAGAAACAATAATCTTATTTGCTAACCCTTTTTTAAACGGCGCAAGTATCTCTTTTAATTGTTTTGGATCGAGTAACAACACAACAATATCAGCTTTTTTTAAACCATTTTCTTTTTGCTTCAAAGCATGTGTATCATTAATTTTTTTCTCTTCAATTAAGTGTATTTTTTCTTTGTTAAACCCTTTTAAAACCATTCCTCCGATTAAAGCCAAAGCTAAATTACTACTGCCAATAAAGCAAATATTAGGTTGTACTTCACTTAACATTTAAAATGTTTTCCTTTCTAAGCGAGGCTATAACAATAAATATTATCTATAGTTTAATTATGAAGGTTGAATTAAAGATGACCGTCTGAATAAAGAGCCCACTTTAATAAAATATTTTATTAAAGTGGGCTTTGTTTTATTTGCGCAATAAATAAAACAACTTTAGCTTACGCCTAATGTATAACTATATTTAGCAAATTCTACTCACAAATTGTAATGGTCTGTAACTAATACTAAAATATTGTAAATACTATGTGAAGCTATAAAATAAAACCATTGATTTTCAAAAATTAAAGTTTACTCGTTAAATCTATTTCAATTAAATTAATAAGAAAATCTTTAAAATAATAGACAGTAGTAAAATTATTTTAATTTATTAGCTAAATATTTTCATTTTTCTTCTTTAAAATATTCTCGGCTTTTCTCATTGCTTGACTTAAATCAACCTCTTCACACACCCAGAAGCTAAAAATTTGTCCAAACAAGTGGAAGTGTTGCCTAATATATTTAGAACTATTGTCTGAATAATGCTCTTCAACCTTAAAGAAATCATTATTATTTTCTATTTTCTGACCGTCAAAAATACCACCAATACAAATATCCATTTTAATACCATACACCTAATTCGTTATATTTTAACATAAAAATTTAGAAGCACTTTGATGAGAGTATTTTTATACTTCTTTTTTTAAATATAAGTTGAATTAAAACTTATAAAAAACCCACAAGACTAAAGTGGGCTTTTTTAAACTCTAATAAAATGCTTTATACTTAAATATATTTTATTTAAATAATATATTCAAATCAATTAAACGCTTTAATTATGAGTTTTGAAGAATCACAATATTTGAAGCTTGAGGGCCTTTTTTACCTTGTACTACGGTAAACTCAACACGTTGACCTTCTAATAGAACTTTAAAACCTTGTGTTTGAATATCAGTAAAATGAGCAAAAATATCTTTACCTTCATCAGTCACAATAAAACCAAAACCTTTAGTTTCATTGAACCATTTTACTGTACCAGTACTAGTAGACATATGTTATATCCTAAATCTTAAAATATTATAACTTATTATTGGGAAACCAATTTAACTAAAAAATAGATGTCAAAAATTAAATATCTGAAGAAACCCAAGGATTATAAATATAAAACTGCGCAAATAGAAATTTATTATGACAAGAATATTTTGTTAGTTATGCTCGATAATACACGCTTCATAAGCATTTGCAATCGATATTCAAAATAATTAAAGCAAGAAAAACTCTACTCACTCCCCGATTCATCTTTCACATTGATTTAATTAAGATTCCTTTCAATTAAAAGTCAAATTTTGTTTCATTTTAATCGAAAGAAGTCCCATATCAGTGCTATTTCCCTCTAAAAACAATCAATAAAATTTCTTTTCGCCAGCAGGACGCGTCTTAAAGCGTCGATGGAACCACATGTATTGTGTAGGGGCAATACGAATTTGATTCTCAATAATCTTATTGACTCTTTCGGCATCGCTCACTTCACATCCACTTGGAAAATTTTCTAATTTAGGTTCCACGAGGACATGATATTGAGGGTTTCTGATATCGCCACTTCTATAAAAGTATAAAGGTACTGCTGCTGCTTTTGAGATATCCATCAATCTACGGTGAGCGGTCACGGTAGCCGCCTGTATTCCGAAAAATGAGGCCATTACCCCTTGTTTTAAGCCAAAGTCCTGATCTGGGCTATACCATATGGCATGACCATGTTTAAGGTTTTGGATAAGTCCACGCATGTTGTCTCGAGCAATCTGGTTTTTATAGACTCTTGCGCGGCTGCGATGAATTAGAAAATCTAAAAAGGGATTATTTTGAGGTCTGTAAACCACGTCCATATTAAAAAATAAGGTACAAGCTGCTCCACCAGCGTCTAAAAGCGTACTATGGGTGCCTAATAGTAGTACGCCATTTTCCTGATTATTGGTTAAATTCTCTAATCCATCTATGTGAACACGGCTTTTAAACCAGTTTGGGCTGTACCAAGCATTTAAGGCTTCAAATACACCCGTGAGAGTATCTACAAAAACCTGTTTGGCTTTCACCTCAATTTGCATAGGTGTTTTTTCAGGAAAACATGCTTCTAAATTACGTAATGTTGTTTTTCTTCTTGAACCTAAAGATTTCCATGCTATTTTTGATAAAAGATCGGCAAGACGCCATTGAATTGCCCAAGGTAACATCGCAAAACACATCAGAATAAATGCTAAAAACCATATACCCCAATATTTAAACGATAAAAAGGAAAATCGAAATTCGCCAGATTTAAACTGCCGTTCTTTTTTCGTCATGCTGTATATTTCTTGAGGTATAGGTTTAGCATACTAACACCCCCTACTGTTGGGGTTGTATGTTTATGTTGCTTTGAGTAATAAGCTTTTTATTACCCTATCTATTTATCGAAATGCATATTTTAAACATTTAATCTATTTAAGGCTTAAATATACATAACTGTCTGTATACATAACTTATTTTCTCATTTAAAGTAATCGCATAATCTAGTCTCATTGATAAATAGGATATATCAGCGTGAGCGGTCTTTTAGTCTTTATAACAATTGCATTTCTTACTCTCTTAAGCCCAGGACCTGGCGTTTTATTTACTGTCACAAATTCAATCAATTATGGTGTTAAAACTGCTCTATTCGGTATTAGCGGCTTAATCATTGGTATGTTTGTAATTGCTGTAATTTCCGCTAGTGGTGTAGGTCTTATTATTACTAGCAACCCTACTATTTTTACGGTTTTAAAATTTATTGGTGCATTTTATTTAATGTATCTTGGATATAAAAACTTCAGCAAAAAATCGCCATCGCAAGATTTAATCACTGATCAGCAAAGCGATAAAAATGTAAGTAAATCGAAACTCTTTTATCAAGGCCTACTTGCATCTTTGCTTAACCCCAAAACAATCGTATTTTTTATTGCTCTATTCCCTCAGTTTATTGATATAAAGAAAGAAATTTTAACTCAGTTTTTAGTTCTCTCTTTAACCTTTTGTTTTATTGGATTTTTAATTCACTTGGTCTATGCAAATTTCTCTTCAATTTTTAAAGAAAAGATGTTGGCTGGAAATAATTTTTCTATACTCAATAAAATTAGCGGTGCTATTTTCTTTCTTCTTGCCGTTTTACTCATTGCACAATAAATCATTACTCGACATATGATTATTTGAAAAGCCTCAACTCATGGTTAGGCTTTTCAAGTCTTTTGTCTATTAACATATTTTTATCTAACTACAATTTTTACAACGCTACCCTGTTTAAGATCCATCCATAAAAGAAGTCTTCGTAATTTGGGTTCTTCTCTGTAATTTCGATATAGTGCTGCCCTTGCATAATATTTAAAACGCGTAGTAAGACCGTTTCTCCGTCTTTATTACGCCTGTTCAAATACGTGCTCAGTGCTTGAAAAGTCAAAGGCCCATATTGGCCATCTAAAGCAAGATTTGGCCAGCCCTCCTCACCCTGCTTATTTAGCAGATTTAGAGCACGTTGTAATAAAGGCTTTGTAAAGTTAACTCCACAATTTATAGCCGTATCAAGTAACTCTTCTGCAATAGCAGGGCTAATTTTATTGATCTGGTCAAATTGGGGTTCAAACCAATATTGTTGTTTATAAATAGACTTGGCCACAGCTAAAGGTAAATCTCTCATATCACCTTGATATCCGTTTGATCGAGCGACTGCCTCGGTAATGCCAAATTTGGTGGCATGCCCATGGTCTGATGGATGATTAATATATCCACCTTCTCTGTCTATAATTGCTTCTAAGTATTGGTCAATATTCATTTTATTTTACCTATATCATTGAAACTGTTTTAGCTATTTTGCAGATCATCTTTCGCTTTTTTTAAGTCTTTGATGACTTCCACAATCGTTTTCCCTTCTTGTTTATTGATGAAATTAAATATCCATCTCACAATCGCCCAGCCCGGCAAACCGCAAATAAAGAAGAATCCACATAGTGTGATCATTCCCCAAATATCCGATACCCATTCATGTAAATTCCATTTCATGATGATAAATGAGCCTCCAGTTAAGCTTGAAACGACTGTGCATATCAGCCCAACAATCCATTCTTGTGGTGAGCGAGGGAAACGCATCATCAACACGACTGCCACAACCAAGCTGACTGCTAAAGCCACCATAATTGCAATGCTATAAAAATCTAAAAATGTGGCTAAACCACTCATTGGAACTGTTTTCATCATCTTGTCCTGCTTTAAAGGGTAAAACTTGAAAACGCTTCACGCATACTGCTTGTTGTTTTTCAGGTTCTATAAATACCCTTAGTTTTCTTTATTACAGTCAATAAAAAACACTAACGCTTTTTTAACCGCGCTAAATCGCAAGACGAACTGATCCTTGACCCCATATTTCAGGGGTCCAAGAAAGAATGTTTGTATGCTAAAGCCTGTTAGTGTGCACTGTTTAAGGCTTGTTCAATCAACTCAATCACGGTGATTGCACCTATCGCTTTTTGCATTGAGACTTGATCATCGAATTCGAATGCATCATCTTCAAGCTCACTTGCAATTAGCTTTGCCTCTTCAAGCGCCCTTTTTATTTTTTGTACCTTGTATTTGTTTACGTCTTTTGCAATTGTCGGGACATATCCTCCACGTTTTGCATTTTTAAGTTGTTTAGCTCTGTTCTGCATTGCTGTAGTCATTCACTATCTCCAACTCACACGTTTAATAAGGCATCTTTATCGTTTGTTATTCTTGAAGTTTTGATCCATTCTTTGAGCAATATAGCTAAGCTATGACTACAAATGTGTGTTCAAAACGTTTCATCTGGTACAACAAACCTAAAGAACTAAACGGTATGCATTTAAAGCATTAATTTAAAATTAGATATTCCTCTTTCTAAAATTGTAAAAAAGTATGAAAGCGCTTACGTTTATGCCTTTTTTGAACTTTAATTTTTTGACCAAAAAGTTCAAATAAGGCTTTGCCGTATATCGGAAACTTTTGTTACGACTCACAATCTTTGCTAAATTCTTCATGTTCTTGATACCCTTTATCGACGAACATTAAGCCTGATCCACGGAATCGGGCTTTTTTTTATTCCATTTTTTGTTTTGATAGCCTATCTGTAAATAATAATTGAGCTATCTCCCTTCTATTTTGCCTCCTCTAGAAACAAAATAAATTTAGCTTTCCTCTCAACATGCTGATAATTCAATAAATAGTGGTTCAAATACGATTTAAACTTGATCTATTCATCTGAAGATATAACTGATATTATAACTATAATTATTATTAGTCAATAACTATAGTTGTTTTACTCGATATAACTTTAGTTATATATTTGTTATAAGTTTGCTGGTGTAACCGTTATGGCTCTTAAAGACCGTTTAAAAGATTCTAGAATTAAAGCCAAAAAAACTCAGGCTGAAGTCGCTGAGGCAGTAAAAATGTCTCAGCCAGCCTATCAGGCTTTAGAGTCTGGGAAAAATTTAAAATCTGCGTTTCTTCCACTTATTGCCCAGTTTTTAGGTGTAGATGGTTATTGGTTAACGACTGGAAATACAGAAGATGCTTTTAGAGAAAGTGATGTATTTAGCCCTACAGTTGTGAGTGCGGAATCCACCGATCAATATGCTTGGATTGAAGTGGTAGAAGCTAGTTTTTCGTGTGGTACAGGTGAGTCGATTGAGTTCCACTTCGATGCAATTAATGGAAAAATTCCTTTCCCTGCTTCATTCTTTAAAGAAAAACGGGTTGCTCAAGAGTGCATGCGTATTATCAAAGCTAAAGGCGATAGCATGACAGACTACATTAAAGATGGAGATCTGGTCGGTATTGATATCTCTCAAACTGAAGTAATTGATGGCGAGATTTATGCGGTTTACTTTGCAGGGGAAGGAATGATTAAGCAAATTTTTAAAGAAGCGGATGGCTCTTTAATTTTGCATAGTTTGAATGAAAAATTTAGAGACCGCCGTGTAACCGAAGAAAATGGAAAGAACTTTAAGGTCATGGGCCGTCAATTTTGGCGAGCGGGTTAAGGTCGTTATAAATATAATTAAAATAATAATTCTATCAATTTAATACGTTTTTGCTTTTTATAACTTTAATTGTTTATTATCCATATAGATATAAAAAAACCTATCTCCTTTAAAGGAGATAGGTTTTTTAGCTTTAGCGCCAAGCATTTTATCAACAATACGTCGTTAAACGATAAAGCTGATTAAATCCAGCATAAAAGCTTTTACCATCTTGGTTTAATTCGATTTCTTCACCAGATTGAAGTTGAATTTTCTTACCAACTTCAACCCAACGATAACCATCTTGAGAGTTTTGCTTACGCACATGAGGAACGATCCTCACATTAATCTCATTGCCATTTACGGATGTGGCAATATGCCACTCATTTACTATATTCACAATCATTCACTCATCACTGAGCTCATGTGATTTAACGGTATTTAATTAGAACGCTAGATTTAAGGTATGGACAGTCAGTCTAGAATTTAATATTTAGCTTTATATTGGGTTATTTATAAGCTAATTGCTTTTCATAATTTTCGCATTATGAAAAGTGGTACATCACAGAGCATAATATTTTGGTTGCGGGGGCCGGATTTGAACCAACGACCTTCGGGTTATGAGCCCGACGAGCTACCAGACTGCTCCA
>NZ_JAOVFN010000032.1:0-25142 GCF_034650275.1 Acinetobacter sp. IRS14 | reverse complement strand
CATGTTTGTCTGAACTTAAGCGCACAGCGTATTGAACAGAAGCATCGGCACCAATGGTTATAGGCTTGTCTGCAATTTGCAGTGGCGTGTCATGCATTTTCGATTTATAAAATAAAGATGCTGCCTGAGACCAGCTGCCGGTGTCTTTGAGTGCATCATTATCAAAATTACGGTTGATATAGGCATTTTTTAAAGTGAATTTCCATTCATCTTCGGGCTGCTGATTTGGATTTGCAGCGCATGAATTGCCACACATCAACACTAAAGTCGCGAAAGTTAAAGCACATGGCTTAAAGCGGTGTAATAATTCCATAATCCATTTCCAAAAAGATGCGCCAGTCCTCGGCGCATTTATATTTACTGCTGGGTAATTGTATTTTGAGGGTTAAAAGTTGATGGTGTTTGTGCAGCAACAGAGGCTTTTAGATTGACCATAAATATTGCAAGTGCAGCAATCACACCCGGAATTGCAATCGCTAAGAAATTCATTTGGTGAGGAAGCTCAAGTGTGAGAAGGGCTCCTGTTAAAACTGGTCCAATAATCGCACCGATACGACCAATGCCAGATGCCCAGCCCATACCAGTTGAACGAAGTGCTGTCGGATAGAACTGAGCAACAAAAGTGTAGAGTAAGATTTGCGAACCAATTGTGGCAGCGCCAGCAATCGCAATCAGGCTATATAAAATAAATTGTGGACTATTAATGCCAAGCAGAATTAAAGCTGCTGATCCCACAATAAACATGATCGTAATAACAGGTTTTAAATGGAATCTGTCTGCTAAAGCACCGCCACCAATTGCACCGACCATGCCGCCAATATTGAGTGCAAAGAGGAATAACATGCTCGCACCTAATGAGTAGCCCGCTTGCAGCATGAGTTTAGGTAACCAGCTTCCTAAGGCATACACCATGAGTAAGCACATAAAGAAAGCAATCCAGAACATAAATGTGCTGAAAGTACGGCCTTGTTGGAAAAGTGCACGCACAGGTGCATCTGTTGTTGTGCTTTCGTTTAACACCAGTTGTGTATTGGCGTTTACCTGAGTTTGAGGTGCAATTTTACTAACAATACTTTTTGCCTGCTCGCTATGGTTTGATTTCACTAAAAAGGTGAGAGACTCTGGCAAAAATTTCCAAATGAGTGGGAGCAATAACAGGGGAATACCCGCAATTAAAAACATGATTTGCCAGCCCATGTCTTTCACGAGCCATGCACCAAGTAGCGCTGATGTCATGCCGCCAATTGCATAGCCACTAAACATGATTGCCACTAATGTACTGCGGATTTTTTTGGGTGCGTATTCGGTCATAAGCGCAACGACGTTTGGCATAACGCCACCAATCCCAAGGCCTGCAATAAAGCGCAAAATAGCAAACTCAGTTGGTCCTTTGGCAAAGGCACCAATAAAGGTAAATCCGCTGAATAAGGTGACACAAATCAGGATGGTTTTTTTACGTCCCAGTTTGTCTGAAAGTGTGCCGAAAATCATGGCACCGAACATCATCCCGAATAGAGCAGCACTGGCGAGTAACCCAGCTTCTACCGCAGTTAATGACCATTGTTGCATTAACAGAGGAAGAGCAACCCCATAAATAACTAAATCATATCCATCAAAAATAATAATAAGTAAGCACCAGATTAAAACTTTCCAATGAAAAGATGTAAAACTGGCCTTATCAATTAACTCATTAATATTTACCTTGCTCATATCCATTTTCTTCACCTCCAATTTGTGAAGCATCGCGTTATTTTTTAATAAACTATTTTGTTATTGGATTAGAGTCAAAAACCTAATTGATATATCTTTATGTCTTTAAGGTATTGTGCTTTTATTGTTTTAATTATTTGAAAAATATATTTTTATTTTTATTTTTTTAGCTAACTTTGTTGTATCTTTAAAATAGGGTTAAATATTGTATTGTGAGAATTTTAAGGATTTTATAGATGTTTTTTTATAGATTTTATTGATAATAATCACTCTTAAAAATATCGTTGAATTTATATTATGAATTGAAGTGAAAATATAAAAACAAAATACTAAAGTCTATTATTTAATTATTTTAGAGATTCATCTTAAAAATGAAATTTAATTTATATTTAATAAAAACGCCAAATCAGAATTAGCAAATTATTTGCATCCTGATTTGGCGATTGAGGTTTTATTTTAGTGGCGGGTGCTTAGATAAAAAACTTAATTTGTGGCTGGCGTTGAGCGTGGTGTGAGAATGAAATGGGCGATTACACCAATACAAATACCCCAAAAAACTGAGCTTAATCCAAGAAAATGCATGCCCGATGCTGTGGCTAAAAAGGTAATAAGTGCAGCATCACGTTGACTGTCATTTTTCATGGCAACAGAAATATTGGTGGCAATAGCACCTAGCAAAGCTAAACCTGCCAGTGCTGCCACCAACTCTTTAGGAAGTAAGCTAAATAGCATGACAATACTGCCAGCAAATAAGCCTCCTAAAATATAAAAAATTCCGTTGGCAATTCCTGCGATGTAGCGTTTTTCTTTCAGTTCATGTGCATCTTTTCCCATACATAAAGCTGCGGTAATTGAGGCAAGTACAATTGTAATACCGCCGACACAGGCAACAGCTAAAGAGGCAATACTGGTTACAGTAATAATGGGTTTGGCTGGGGTGTCGTAACCGCTGAGTTTCATAATCGCTATACCTGGTAAAAATTGGCCGGTTAGGCTGACTAAAATGAGAGGAACGGCGAGGTTTAGTGTTGAATTCCATGTCCATTCTGGGCTAATCCACTGCGGAATAGCTAAACTAAAACTCACATCAACCGGATTCATTTTGCCTAAAATGAGGCTTAATAAAACTCCAGCAGTTAACACCCAAATCATGGTGTAGCGCGGCATTAAACGTTTGGCAATTAAAAAGACAATAAGCATGCTAAAGACAATAAAAGGCATGCTATCAGACGCGGTAAATAGACCAATACCAAATTGAAAAAGAATACCAGCCATCATTCCAGCAGCGACATCTTGAGGAATCCATTTAAGTAACTTGTCGAAGTAACCTGTAACGCCAATTAAAAAAATAACGATGGCAGAAGTAATATAGGCGGCTACCGCTTCATTCAACGAGACGTTTGGAAATAGAGTAACTAACAAGGCCGTACCCGGTGCAGACCACGCAGTGATGACAGGCGTTTTATATTTAATAGAAAGATAAATACCTGAAACGGCGGCACCAATTGAGATTCCCCAAATCCATGACACCATCATGTCGGTGGACACATGGGCGCGCTGAGCAGCTTGGAAAAAAATAATCAGTGGGCCTGAGTAAGAAATTAAAACCGCGAGAAAGCCAGCAACTGTTGCTGATATGGACCAGTCATTTTTTAATGTCTTGAACAGGGTTGCCATGTGTGATTGCCTCCATGCAAATCATGTTATTTACCCAATCATGTAAAAAGATCAGGGTTAACCCTGATCTCCACCTCCGACCGAAATAACCGATCCGGTCATATAGGATGCTTCGTCTGATGCAAGAAATAAAATTGCATTGACTTGTTCTTGAATTGTGCCATAACGGCCCATAAATGTTCGATCTATGGTTTGATCAACCACTTGCTGCATCCAGTCTTTTTCATTTTGACTTAACGGATTAGCATTGCGTGGTACTTTCCGAGGTGGTGCTTCAGTTCCACCAGTCGCAACAGCATTGACTCGAATTCCGTCTTTGGCATGTTCAAAAGCAAGCGATGCGGTTAGCGCATTTACACCACCTTTAGATGCCGAGTAGGGAATACGGTTAATACCACGGGTTGCAATTGAAGATACATTTACAATAACACCTGCTTGTTGCTTAATCATGGCAGGTAACACGGCGCGGCAACACCATAACGTTGGAAACAATGAGCGATTCACTTCCTTAATGATCTCTTCTTCGGAAAACTCTTCAAAAGGTTTCATCCAGATCGCGCCGCCTACGTTATTAATCAGGATATCTACCCGACCATAATGTTCGATGGCTTTTGCGACTACTGCTTGCGCACCTGCATAGGTTTCAAGGTCAGCATTAATCGTAACAGCATCGCCACCTGTGCTCTGAATTTCTTTGAGAACGTCTTCAACATATTCAGAGCGGTCAGCCATGATGACTTGGCCGCCTTCAGCTGCAACTTGCAGTGCTACATCACGACCAATACCTTGGGCACTACCTGTAACAATCACGACTTTATCGGTAAATCTTTGACGGTTTGACATAGATAACTTCTCCACCTTGAATTAGTTCGCAGAGAATTTTTCAAACAAGAAATTAGCAGGTTTGATATTTTCAGTTTCTAACCAACCACGTACCGCTTCTACCATTGGAACAGGTCCACATAGATAAACATCGACGTCGCCACCGTTTAACCAGTCACTTTCAATATGACCAGTGACATAGCCTTTGCGTTCATGATTGCTCTCAGGGCTTGCGACTACAGTTCGATATTCAAACCATGGGAATTTTGCCTGCAACTCATTGAGTTTTTCTAAAGCAACCAAATCAAAGTCATTGGTTACACCAAAGACTAAACGAACAGGCTGTTCTGAACCTTTTTCTTCAAGCACTTGTAACATCGACATAAAGGGAGCAATGCCAGTACCGCCTGCGAGCATCAGCACTGGACGCGCTACATTACGTAAATAGAAGCTACCGAATGGACCAGTAAATGTCATTTTGTCGCCAGCTTGGGCATTTTTGCTTAAGAATTCACTCATTTTGCCGTTCGGTACGTTACGGACCACAAAGCCCGTTAAGCGATTGCCCGGTTTTGAGCTAAATGAATATGAACGTGTTTCACCAGTTTCTGGAATCGCAACGTTGACGTATTGACCTGCAAGGAAATGAATATCGGGTTGACCTTCATCAAGTTGAATATCAAATGTGATCGTTGAGTCTGATAAGTTTTCAACGCGGGCTAATGTACCTTGGAAGCTATGAATTGCTGTTTTGCAGACATCTGACGAGGCTTGAATTTGAAATACAGCATCTGAGGTTGGGCGACATTGGCAAGCAAGAATATAACCTTGCTCAGCTTCTTCTGGTGTTAATGCATCTTCAATATAGGTTTCTTCTGGCATGTCATAACGACCGGACTCGCAAAATGCGCGGCAAGTTCCACATGCACCATCACGGCAATCCAAAGGAATATTAATTTTTTGGCGATAGGCTGCGTCAGATAGGGTTTCGCCTTGAGCTACGTTAATAAAACGTGTAACACCATCTTCAAATTGAAGTGCAACATTGTGGTTTGACATGGCATGTATCCTACAAAATATTTGAAACTTTTACCCTCAGCCAACAGTCCGTTTAACTGAGGGGGTATGTCTTAAAGGTGGTAGATATCAATGACTTGATTGATGTAGTCATTTTTCAAAACGACATATTTGCTCAAGATTTTTGGTTGATCACCTGAAAAATCGATCACATAACGTGACATACCGAAATAGCTGTAATTTGTCTTGTAACGGAAACTCAAAGTATTCCAGTTAAAGCGAACAGTAACTTTGTCGCCATCGCGCTCAACAACTTCAACGTTGGCAATATTGTGGCTTGTGCGTGTGTCTGGCATGGTTGCAGATGAGCGCTCGGTTTTAATACGGAACACACGATCTTCTAAACCTTGACGATCTGGATAATAAATAAGTGAAATTTCAGATTGCGGATCTTCAGTTAATCTATCGTCGTCATCCCAAGCTGGCATCCAGAAAGAAGCTTCGGGTGCATAGCATTCAATCCAATCTTCCCATTGTTCATCATCTAAAAAACGAGCTTCACGATAGAGAAACTGAGCAATATTTTCTAAAGTTGCTTTGTCTTGAGCACTCATGCTGTTTCTCCCTGATCAGCAATTTCTTTCTCTGATGCAATCGCGTGTTTCATGGTGTGTAACCAATATTGATGTTGGGCAAGATATAAGCCTTCATCTTCAGTTTTGATACCACTTAACATTGGTTTTAAACCGATTTCATTCGCTGCATCGTCTGGTCCATAAATCCAGTGTTTTGAACCGCGGCACATGTCATTCCACTCAAGGGCAATACCTGCGTAGCCTGCCTGGCAAGCACGGAATTCTTCTAAATCGTCTGGTGTTGCCATACCTGAAGCATTAAAGAAATCTTCATATTGACGGATACGACGTGCACGAGCTTCGGGTGCTTCGCCTTTAGGTGCGATACAGTAAATAGTGACTTCAGTTCTATTAACCGAAAGTGGGCGAAGTACACGAATTTGCGAACCGAACTGATCCATCAAATAAACGTTTGGATAGAGACAAAGATTACGTGAACGCTCAATCATCCATTTCGACATCGCTTCACCGTATTTTTCGGTGTATTCGTCTGCTTTCGGGAAGTTTGGACGGTCTTCTGGGTTTGCCCATTGTGTCCAAAGCAACATGTGACCATTTTCAAAGCCATATGAGCCACCGCCTTGTTTACCCCAAGAACCTGCACTCATCGCACGGATGTTATCGGCAGCTTGAGTTTCTTTACGGTGTTGAGTCGTTGCTGCGTAGTTCCAGTGCACAGCAGAAACGTGGTAACCATCGGCACCATTTTCAGCGGTGAGTTTCCAGTTGCCTTCATAGGTATAGGTAGATGAACCACGTAAAACTTCCAAACCATGTTCAGACTGGTCAACAATCATGTCGATGATTTTGGTGGTTTCACCTAAGAATTCTTCAAGCGAAGGAACATCGGGATTTAAGCTACCAAATAAGAAACCTTTGTAGCTCTCAAAACGAGCCACTTTTTTAAGGTCGTGTGAGCCTTCTTGGTTAAAGCAGTCTGAGTAACCGGCTTCACTTGGATCTTTAACCTTGAGTAATTTACCTGAGTTGTTAAACGTCCAGCCGTGGAAAGGGCAAGTATATGTTGCTTTGTTACCACGCTTGTGACGGCAAAGTTGTGCTCCGCGGTGTGAACACGCATTGATCATGGCATTGAGTTCGCCGTTACGGTTGCGGGCAATAATGACCGGCTGACGACCAATGTGAGTGGTGTAGTAGTCATTATTATTCGGAATTTGACTTTCGTGTGCTAAGTAAACCCAATTACCTTCGAAGATATATTTCATTTCGAGGTCAAATAGGGCTTCGTCAGTAAATACTGAGCGATGAAGTTTAAATTCACCTGTATCGATATTATCTACAAGTAATTCATCAATACGGTCAAGATGGCTAGTATTGATTACAGGAATACGTGGCATGTCCGTTCTCCGACTTTCCAAAAGTGTGGAAGTCACCAAGGCCTTAGCTACGATCTACAAGGTCTTGATATCCTAATATTGTCAATGAAGCGCATGAGTGCGCTGGGTGTTTAACCGTGAATTGATGAAGATGAATCACTGGAAGATTGGCAAGAAGGCTTTTTCACAAAGCAATTCATCACTTCATCGGTTTGTTGCTTGTATATACCTTAAAAGAATGGTTAAACTGTGTCTAAGACTGAATTTGCATTTTTTTATATCTTAAAGGTATGGAAGCCTTGTGGAACTAAGACATTTACGGTATTTTGTGGCTGTTGTTGAAGAGCAGAGCTTTACAAAAGCCGCGGAAAAACTATTTATTGCTCAACCACCTTTGAGTCGACAGATTCAAAATTTGGAAAGTGAGCTTGGAATTCAACTGTTTGAGCGCGGAAGCCGTCCTTTACAGACAACCCCAGCTGGACATTTCTTTTATCAGCACGCCCTTAAACTTTTGTCGAATGCTGAAGAAATAAAAAGTATGACCAAACGTATTGGTCTCATTGAACGTAGTGTGACGATTGGTTTTGTCGGGTCTTTACTCTATGGTTTACTGCCGCGAATCATTTATTTATTTCGGCAACAGCAACCGCATTTGAATATTCAATTGATGGAGTTAAGTACGACTGAGCAACTACAGGCATTAAAAGAAGGACGTATTGATGTTGGGTTTGGACGTTTAAGAATTAGTGATCCTGCGGTAAGACGTATTTTGCTACGTAAAGAACGCTTGGTGGTTGCTGCGCATACGAGTCATCCGATTGCTCAGCGTACAGAAGGGGTATATTTGGCCGATCTCATTGATGAAAAGATGTTTATGTATCCCACTTCGCCGAAACCTAATTTTTCGACCCAGCTTTTAAATATTTTTGCCGAGCATAGTTTGGTTCCAAAAAATATGCATGAAATACGGGAAATTCAGCTGGCTTTGGGTTTGGTGGCAGCGGGTGAAGGTTTGTGTATTATTCCTGCCAGTGCCGATACTATTCGCTTTCCTCATTTAAACTACATTCCGATTTTAGATAACGGCGCAGTCAGTCCGATTTTTATTACTGCTCGTGCAATGGACCGAAGTGAAGACTTACAGCTTTTATTTGATTGTATTTATCAAGTTTATGATTTAGAGGGTATTCCATATAAACGCACCGTTTTCACGCTCGATCAGAATCCGATAGATGATTCAGACGGTATCGATTTTTAAATAAAGCAGGGCATAGCCTCAAAAGTTGAAGCTATGCGTTAAATGGTTCTAGAAAGCCCAAATCAGTTTTAGCCAGCTGGTGTGGCCTTCGGGACGATATTCGACTTCGGTTTCTTTTAGAAATTTGGCTTCGATAGACCAGTTCTTATCGGCATATTGAATGCCTGGCCCAATTGCAAAAGCTTGTCCTTTAAACCCAATGTCACTTCCGTTTACTTTGTCATCTGTAGTTTGTTTAAAAGCATAGCCTTCAACTGCAACTTTGAGTTTGGGGTTAATGCGGTAACCTAAGCTATAGTCACCCGCAATGTATTGTCCAGACTTATAGTCGGTCGCGTCGTTACGTGTATTCCAGCTATAAGACAGTTTAGTTGAAAGGTCTAAACCTGCTGCGTTGGCATAACTATAGGCAAGAATAGGTCGAATGGTGTGATAGTTTTTCCCGAGATTGGCTTCAATTGGATGTGTCGTACTTGGAGTGTCGTATTGACCTGTCCCAAGTACGGTTTCTAGGGCTGCAATCCAGTGATGATTTCCTTGATGCCAGCCGAGCATACCACCCAAAATCAAGTCTCCGAGACCTTGGTTTGAGTCAGCCATTCCATTTACTTTAAGCCGTAGATCGACCAAGGGCTGGGCTGCATAAAACCCGAGTTGTCCATCCATAATTTTTTGATCGGTCATCCAGACCAACCGCGGAACCACAGCGTTGACATCAACATGGAACTGGTCGGGACCATTTTGAAAATCTGATGCGTGGTAATTTTGATAATAACTGAGTAGATAGACCCCAGCAGGTGGTAGGGCACCCGCCATCATACCTTCGGCACCTAATGCAAAAGAGTCTGAGCCATTTTCTGTCGCAAATGCAGAGGGAAGGTAAAGGGCGCTGATTACACCACATATGATTGCAGCAATTTTGTTATTCATAGAATGTCCTATTCTGTGTTGTTTGGCTTGTCACTAAAAAAACGTTATTCCTTAACGGTCTTTAAAAACTTAAGTCTGTTTAACCTGTAAATTTTGAATGCAGAACTCCTGTGAGCCTTGTATTTGCTTTCTAAATTACAAATACAAAGCTCATTTGAAAAAGCGGAGTGATTAAAGGTTTATCTTTAAATATGTTTGAATAAAGCTGAACGCGATTGTCCAGCAGCACCATCGGCTGCACTTAAGAAACGTTCAGTATGAATGTCTCGTTCGAATAAGCGGCTTTGCATCAGTGTCGAAATTGCCGAGTCGATCATGATTGGTGGACCGCACAAATACGCTTTGTGTCCACCACATCGATTTTCAAAGTAATCGGCAACAGCCTCGTGTACGAATCCGGTAAATCCAGTCCATTGATCTTCTACTTTTGGTGCATTGAGAGCAGGGATATAGCGGAAGTTCGGATAGTCTTTTACAAGCTGTTCAAACAAATCTCGGTTGTATAGCTCTGCCAAGTCTCGTGCTCCTTGGAAGAGGTAAATGGTGCGACTATCTCCAGACTTAAGCAAATCTAAAATCATCGATTGTGGACTTGAAAGACCTGAACCACCTGCAATGAAAATGGCATTTTGATCATCTGACTTGCGTACGAAAAATTGACCATAAGGGCCTGAAATATCAAGCTGATCACCTGTGGCAAGTTGTTCATGTACATAAGTCGTCGCTGCACCGCCTTCAACTTTACGAATATGCAACTCAACAATGCCCACTTCACTTGGTGAATTGGCAATTGAAAACGCTCGAGTTCCTTCAATATCTGGGAACTGGACATTGATATATTGACCAGCTTGGAACTCGATTGGGCGATCTAGTTGTAGACGGATTCCTTTAATGGTCGGCGACAGGTCTTTTATTTCAATTACGGTCGCTTGGTAGTCTTGAACCAAATGACCTAAGAAATCTGGGTCTTCATCGACATCGGCTTCAATGACCATGTCGGATTGTGGTTTGCAGCAGCAGGCAAGTACCTTATTTTCATCACGTTCAATATCCATGAGCGCAAATGGCGAGGCTTCACCAACATCGTAAAAACCGTCGGTGACTTGAACCTTACATGTCCCGCAAGTGCCATGACCACAGGCAAAGGGTAACCAAACGCCTTGGCGTAAAGCGGCATCTAAAATGGTTTGGTCTTCTTCTACTTCAATCGTTGTTCCGATCGGTTCAATGGTGACTTGATAACTCATGACACACCTCCGAATTAAACGTAGCTGTCGTTATAGCCATTTAATTCTGGCGTAACGAAACGAAGTAATGACTTATGCCCAAAACCAAGCTCTGCCAAAGTTTTTGTACTCTTAGGACTAATTGTTTGACCATCTAAGATGTATTGCACTTTTGACCAATCAATTTTGGCAAAATCTGGATGTTGGGCAAAACCACCTGTAATTTGTTGCTCAATCAACTGTCCCAAAGTTTGTTGAGGCGAGGCAAGCATGGCATGTGCCGAGCAAAAAAGTGTGTGATGATCCCAACCCACGTAAAGTAAGAATTGATCGCCATAATTTTTTTGCAGATCAAGTGGTTCAAATTGATAGTTGTTGTGTATCGCGCGAACAGTCATGTTCAATCTCCTTATTTTCTATCAGGCAGCTTGATCACTGCCTGAATAATTCCTTGTGCTTAAGCTGCGTTACCTTTCCATTTTTTCCAGCGCTGTTGGTCTGGTGAACCTTCAATATCCAGATTGTCGGCACCGACATTCATGCGGTAATAATCGCGGAGCATAGTTTCAAGGTCACCGCCACCACAGTTGCCTTGCAAAATTTGATTTACAGGGAGCCATGCTTGTATATATTTCTCAGGCTCACGCTCGAAAATGTCATGACAGCCATCTGAGCAGGTGTGGTAGCGTTCGCCTTGGTAGATGCTATGGCGATAACTAAACTGAGTCGGATCATCGCCCATTTCGGTAAAGGTCATTGGAATCTGACAAACCTGACAAAGCTGTGGTAAACCTGCGCTGTAGAAGCGTTTACCTTCGGCTTCCATTTTGCGAGCCAGCTCCCATTTTGGACGGTAGTATTTATCGAAAGTGTCTGGATATTTAGCCGATAACCAATCCATTTCTTCGTCGGTTGGAATCCAAGTATGGAAACCGGCAGCATGACCAAAGTTATAGAAAATCCACCATGCCTGATGTGAGACATGCTCTTTTTCTTTCACAATGACATCGCTATATTTCGGCATACGAATGCCATAACGGCTCAAATCTTTAAATAGCGCACCGCCTGCCTGTTCAAAATAAACTTCCCAAGCTTCTTTCCACGACATCACTTTGTTTGGCAGCATGTAATCCATCATCATGCCTACAATTGAAAGCAAACGCGTCCCACGCCAGAACCATTTATCAATCCATTCCTGCACAATCGGCACATTGTCTTCATGCTGTTCGAGCAAGAATTTCACGATTTCAAGACCAAGCGTCATGTGGCGCGCTTCATCTGACTGTGCGCTAAAACCAAAGGTTACGGTTGCCATATCGCCGTTATAAGCTGCACCCGACATAAACGGCACAAACAGTAAATTAGTAAGTACATACTCAAAAGCAAAACTAATGGCTAATAAAAACTCGAAAGGGCCAGCAGAACGGGCATCTTCAAAAAATGATTTAGGCACAGACAAATACCAAACGCGGTCATGCATATGCGCCCAGTCCTGAAAACCATCAAAGAACTTGTTGTAATGGCTCATGGCATGAATTTGGGTCTGTACATGGCGCAGCTCATCAATCGACTGCATCTGAGAAGCAATACGTGCTCCAATACCACTAAACTGGCGGCCTACGTGGGCATAGCCTTGATAAGCCTGATATTCAAGTGGGGTAACTGCCGTTAAAAAGAGTTTGATGGCATTTAGGTAGCGTTCATTGCTGACATTCATCTGACCATTGTTTTGAGCAAAGGCATCAAAAATGGCATAAAGTTTTTTCTCTTTTTCTGCCTGATATTTCCAGTATGAATCCATGGTCAAACGAAACGGATCTTCCCATTTAGACCAGTCAGTAATTTTGATGCCTTCAAACTCTTCATAAGGAAAGGCTTCTTTACGGTCAGCATATGAAAAGTCCCAGTCCAGATCACGGGTTAATGCACGGTAACGATCTTTCGCATTTAATTTTTTGCTGGTTTCTTTCGTTTGAGTTGTCATGATTAATCATCCTTAAATCTTTGTTAAACAACATCTATGTTGTGATTAGTTCCAGTGAAGGCGGAAAGTATCGTCATCTTCTTCGACATTGCCACCTAGCGTAATCATGTTGAGTTGTAACGACTGGATGTCCCAATCTTGGCCTAGTTTTTCAGATACGGTTTCGGCTTTAATGACCAAATCAGTTTCACTTTCAATTCGGATCATGGCGGGTAAATATTGAATTGACGCTTCAGGGTTATCTTGTTCAATCGCTTCGAGGATATAGCGTGAAGTATCGTTGTCTTGTAATGCGAGATAGACTTTAGACATGTTGCTTCTCCTTAAGCATTTGTAAGTGGTTGTAGGCCGAGTTTTTTTGCACGTTCAATAACGGCTTGTTCTGCTTGATCAACTGCATCTGCTGTTAAGGCTGCTGTTGCCCACGGCGTAAAAGCTGCTTTTACTTGAGTTAAAGACTGAGTGAACCATTCATTTAATAGCTGTTTGTTATGATCGGATTCTGCTGCCGCAGTTTTAATGACGGTGTCTGCCCACTTACGTAAATCACCTAAAGTGTCTTTCATAAACTCGGTCAACATGGCTAAATCGCGAGCATTTTGAGTGACTAACCACTGATCAAACTGTTGATAGACAAGCTCTGTCACAAAGCCATCAATCACAAGATTTTGTAATAAGAAAAGTTTGAAGTAGTCTTGCTCGGTGAGGCTTTCTTCACACAGACGGCGTAAGCCTTGCCATGCAGGATGTTGCATCCAAGCCTGTTTTGCCTGCTGTAGTGAGTCGCCGCTGTTGCCATCTAAAGCTAAGCCAATCCGTGAGATGTACTGCGCTATACCTAAATGATCCATTGCGGCATAAATACAAGCTTGGGTAAGCACGGTGCCGTAACCATAGGCACTGCCAGACATCATGTGTAAGTTTGCAGTTTGTTCAACGTGGCGAAATGGCAATAGGCACTCAATGACCTTAGCTTTGACTTCATCAGACAAGTGTTCTGCAAGCTGACGTTTTTCAAAAAAAGCAAAATTACTTTCGGCTGTGTCCTGCAAACGTGCACGATGTTGAACATAAGTTCCATAATAGAATTGGCGTGGATCTTTAAATGCATACCAGTCTTGCATTTGCAGGGCAGTATGGGTTTTGTCATTTAAGGTTTTTTCAGGTTTCCACATAGGACGATAGTGAAAGTTAGTTTCTGCCTGTACATCAAAACTGACTTCTTGATATCGAGTTGCTGGCTTACTACCAAATCGTCTTTCGATATAGGCGTAGTTCTGGCGGATAGGTTCGACATTTGACGTTTTGATTTCTAAAGTCATGGCTTTATCTCCTTATATTTTTACATCTGATCATCGTGATCGTTGCTATTACGTTGCGTGCCGACTAAGGTTTCTTCAATGCCATAGCGCCATTTTTCTTCTTGAGCATCATTAAAAGCTTGTTGCTCTTGAGTCATTTCAACTACTTGATTGGTCTTACAAAAATCATTAAATGCATGTTTAGGCAAAACCAGTTCCACAAATAGACTTGGGTCGTGAATGGCAAAATTGAATTCGATAAACTCTGCGTTTAAGTCGCCAGTGACCCGGATATATTTGGTTAATACTTCGACTTGAGGTTGCGTCATGCTGTACTCCATCAAGACATGGTCTTGAAATTGATGAATGCTCCTTGCTCTCGCTATAAGCTTTACAAAAGCTATGCCAACTTTGTTTTTATTATTAAAAACAATTAATTAAGATTTTTATGGAAAGTAAGGCATTTTTAAAATTCACTATTTCATGAATTTTTTTGAATAGTGAAATAGAGATATTCATGATTTGATGAAGAGGGTCGTAGAAATTTCTTTTTAGAATGTTTGAGGCTTTAAAAAGGAGAGATTTAGAAATACTTTTTTAGTATGAAGTTATGTCTTTAAGGTACTAGGACATTTATCGTGTTCTTCGATAAGATGAGATAACACCCAAATGTGTTTAATGGATTAAAACAGATCACTCATGGCTCGAGTAAAATACGATACAACGGGACGATACGCAGATCATCCGCAAGAAATTCACGATTTGCTGTCTAAACTGCACTTTGATACTGCCCACGGCCAAATCTGGTTTGATGAATATCGGATGCTGCTTTTACACACCAGCATTATGGGATATTTGCGTAAAGATTTAGCGCACATGATTGGACTTGAACGAACTAAGCGTTTTTTTATTCGATTGGGGTATCAAGCTGGGTTAAAAGATGCAGAAGTTACAACAAAAATGCGTCCCGATTTAAATGAACACGATGCTTTTATGGCAGGCCCACAAATGCACGCCATTCGTGGCATGGTGCAAGTACAGGCCAACCAGCTCAATTTAAGCCACGATAAAAAACAGTTTTATGCCGATTTAAATTGGCTTAACTCTTTTGAAGCCGATGTGCATTTAGAGCATTTTGGTCCAAGTGATGAACCTGCGTGCTGGATGCTTTTGGGTTATGCATGCGGCTACAGTAGTTTTGCGACGGGCATGACCATTATTTATCAAGAAATAGAGTGTAAAGCGTGTGGCCACGAGCATTGCCGTATTATCGGGAAGCCTTTAGAAGAGTGGGAAAATGCAGATGAGCTGATTCAGTTCATGTCACCCGAACCTATGGAAAAAGAACTGATTGCGTTGCAGGCTGAACTTTTTGAGCTTAAAAAATCAATTTACAGTGACAGTGAAGCTGATTACCAATTATTTAGTTCTGTGGGTAAGTCAGCATCTTATAAACAGGTCTGTGCATTATTAACAAAGGCGGCAGGTTCGAAAGTTTCTATTTTACTACAAGGCGAAACCGGCGTTGGTAAAGAAGCTTTTGCACGAGGTGTCCATGAAAATAGCCAAAGAAAAGACCAGCCTTTTATCGCGGTAAATTGTGCAGCGATTCCACCAGAGTTAATTGAGTCCGAATTATTTGGCGTAGAAAAAGGTGCTTATACAGGAGCGCATCAGTCTCGCTTGGGTAAGTTTGAACGAGCCAATGGCGGTACTATTTTTTTAGACGAAGTGATTGAACTTTCACCTCGTGCACAAGCAGCACTATTACGCATTTTGCAAGAAGGTGAATTTGAGCGAGTTGGAGACTCACAAACTCGTATTTTAGATGTCCGTGTAATTACAGCAACCAATGACGATCTTGAGCAGGCTGTAAAAACAGGGCGATTTCGGGCAGATTTATTTTATCGCTTAAATATTTTCCCAGTGCAGATTCCGCCTTTGCGGGAGCGCCGTGAAGATATTCCTTTATTGGTTGAACACTTTCTTCATCGCTTTGAAAAAATGTACGGTAAAACCATTCAGGGTGTAAGTGAAAAGATCAAAGTTTTTATGCAGCAATATGAATGGCCGGGAAATATTCGTGAGTTGGAAAACTTATTAGAAAGGGCGGTTTTATTAACGGACGATCAGCAACTGATTAAGTTAAATGCCATTTTTCCACAGATCAAGCATGACCCAGAGCAGGCTGTAGCTGTTAAAACTGACTTTGAGCAATTATTACAGGCAGAGTTTAATTTAGAAGAACACGAAAAGCAGTTAATTTTAACGGCTTTAAAAAAGGCAAATCATAATGTGTCTGAAGCGGCACGCTTATTGGGACTAACTCGGGCAGCACTAGACTATCGAATTAAAAAATTTCAGCTTTGAGTCAATATCAACACGCTCAAAAATAAAGGCCTAACTTTAAATGTTAGGCCTTATTCATTATTGCACTTGAGCTGGGAAACCATCTTCTTCAAGTGCTTCAGTAATTTTATCGACGCTTTCACTGCTTTCAACAGTCACGATTTTGGTCGCTAAATCTACATCTACTTTTGCATTTGGGTCGATATCTTGAATCGTTGCAGTCACGCCACGAGCGCAGCCACCACAAGTCATATTTTCAATAAGTAGTTTCATGTTCATACTCCATCAAGAATGAGATATTTGTTTGGATAACACTGAGTCTAAACCTTGTCATGATTGTAAGGTCAAGACCAAATTTTAAAAAAAATATGCTTGACCTTCCCATGATGGGAATCTGTATGCTCAATACAGATTATTAAATTTTGCAGATTTGCAGAGGTGTTTGATGGACTCAAAAAACACAAAATTGCCAGCATATAGTGAAACGCTCTCAATAGAGGGTATGACCTGTGCCTCATGTGTAGGTCGTGTCGAAAAAGCACTTAAGAAAGTTGAAAATGTAGAGATTGCCAACGTTAATTTGGCAACAGAAAAAGCCGTTGTTTATTCAAATCAACCGATCCACCGTGAAGCCCTGGTTAAAGCAGTTGAACGAGCAGGTTATGATGTTCCAAAAGCTGTGCCAGTGGAGTTGTCTATTGAGGGCATGACCTGTGCATCTTGTGTTGCACGTGTTGAAAAAGCCCTTAAAAAAGTAGACGGCGTTCAAGAAGCCACAGTCAACTTAGCAACAGAGCAGGCTTGGGTACAAGCAGATGCATCGGTCAATGTCGAAGACTTAATTCGCGCTGTTAAAAAAGCAGGTTACGACGCAAAAGCATCTGAAAAAAATCAAGATGAGCAGCTCGATAAAAAAGCCTCAGAGTTAGGTCAGCTTAAAAAAGATTTGATCATTTCGATTGTATTGGCTTTACCTGTGTTTATTTTGGAAATGGGTTCACATCTCATTCCAGCTTTTCACATGTGGGTCATGCACACGATTGGTCAATACAATAGCTGGCTTTTACAGTTTGTTTTGACCACCTTAGTACTCATTTTCCCTGGTCGCCGTTTTTATCAAAAAGGTATTCCAGCCTTATGGCGCTTAGCGCCAGATATGAACTCGCTGGTTGCTGTTGGAACCTTAGCAGCCTATAGCTTTTCAGTTGTGGCCACCTTTATGCCACACGTATTACCCCAAGGCACGGTCAATGTTTACTTTGAAGCGGCTGCTGTTATTGTCAGTTTAATTTTGCTCGGACGATATTTTGAAGCTAAAGCTAAAGGGCGTACTTCACAAGCGATTCAACATTTAGTGGGAATGCAGCCAAAAACTGCTCGTATTCAGCGTGACGGTCAAGTGGTGGAAGTTGCTGTTGCCGACGTGGTCAGTGGAACTATTGTAGAAATTCGTCCGGGTGAACGTGTACCTGTCGATGGTGAAGTGATTGAAGGGCATAGCTACATTGATGAATCTATGATTACGGGTGAACCTGTTCCTGTTGAAAAAATAGTAGGACATCAGGTGGTCGGTGGTACAGTCAACCAGAACGGTACTCTAAACATTCGGGCAACCTCAGTGGGGAGCTCATCTGTACTTTCACAAATTATTCGCATGGTTGAACAAGCTCAAGGTTCTAAACTTCCGATTCAGGGTTTAGTTGATAAAGTCACCATGTGGTTTGTACCGGCTGTCATGCTAATTGCTGCAATCACTTTCTTGGTTTGGTTTGTTTGGGGACCAGAGCCTGCGCTGACTTTTGGTTTGGTGAATGCTGTTGCAGTACTGATTATTGCTTGTCCTTGTGCGATGGGGCTTGCAACACCAACTTCTATTATGGTCGGTACTGGACGTGGTGCTGAGTTAGGTGCCTTGTTCCGTAAAGGTGAAGCTTTGCAGCTTTTGCAAGAAGCGCAGGTCGTTGCCGTTGATAAAACGGGCACACTGACCGAGGGTAAACCGACACTGACAGACTTTAATGTGCAATCAGGTTTTGAACGTGAACAAGTGCTAACTTTAGTTGCTTCAGTCGAAGCCAAGTCTGAACACCCAATTGCCCTCGCGATTGTTCAAGCAGCAGAAAGCGAAGGCTTAAACTTATTACCCGTAACAGCATTTAACTCGATTACCGGTTCAGGTATTGAGGCGGAAGTTTCAGGCCAAAAAGTACAAATTGGTGCAGACCGTTATATGCACCAACTTGGTTTAGACACCAACTCATTCCAAGCGATTGCGGCTCAATTAGGAGAAGAAGGTAAAACACCGCTATATGTCGCTATCGACCAACAACTTGCTGCAATTATTGCCGTGGCGGATCCAATTAAAGAAACAACCTATGCTGCGATTGAGGCCTTGCATCAATTAGGTCTCAAGGTTGCCATGATTACAGGAGATAACCGTCATACGGCGCAAGCGATTGCTAAAAAGCTGAACATTGATGAAGTTGTGGCAGAGGTTTTACCCGAAGGCAAAGTTGATACAGTTCGCCAACTGCAAAAACAATATGGTCGTTTGGCCTTTGTAGGCGATGGTATTAACGATGCTCCAGCCTTGGCGCAAGCAGATGTTGGCTTAGCCATTGGTACAGGAACAGATGTTGCCATTGAAGCTGCCGATGTTGTGTTGATGTCTGGTAGTTTAAAAGGCGTACCGAACGCAATTGCATTAAGTAAAGCAACCATGCGAAACATACGTCAAAACTTGTTCTGGGCATTTGTATATAACGTTGCTTTAATTCCAATTGCAGCAGGTGCGCTTTATCCAGCATTTGGTGTATTACTTTCACCGATGTTTGCAGCAGGTGCGATGGCACTTTCTTCGGTTTTTGTTTTAGGCAATGCATTACGCTTAAAACGTTTTCATGCGCCCGTACAGTAAGGGTGCTGAAAATCAACTTTTGGTTTAAGATCATGACAGCAGGTCTTAAACCAAATTTAATATTTGAGGTGTGAGATGAATATCGGTCAGGCATCCAAACATTCGGGCATTTCGGCGAAAATGATTCGCTACTATGAAGAAATCGGTCTACTTGAAGCAGCTCAGCGTTCTGCTTCTGGCTATCGCATTTATTCAGAAACAGACCTTAAAACTTTAAACTTTTTAAAACACGCAAGAGAGTTAGGTTTTTCATCAGAACAGATGAAAGAGCTGATTTTACTTTGGAAAAATACAGATCGGCAGAGTGCAGAGGTGAAAGCCTTGACCGTAAAACACATTGCCGAATTAAAACAGAAAATTGCCCATCTCCAAGAAATGGTCAATATTCTGCAGGCTTCAGCCGATGATTGCTGTGGTAACCAGCAAGCTTCTTGTGCCATTTTAGATCACATTGAAAAAGGTGTGGGTGTAAGCTAAGTTTCATTAAAATAAAAAAAGGAAAAATCATGGCTTATACAGCTTCTTGTCTTTGTAATGGGATTCAACTGCGCATTAATGCCGAATTAGAACCCATCATGGTTTGTCATTGCACGCAGTGCCAAAAAGCCCAAGGTGCTGCTTTCGCTGCTATTACTCAAGTACAAAAAAGTGACTTAAATTTTGTGCAGGGTGAAAACCTGTTACAGGCTTATTTTGCATCGCCTAATAAAAAGAGAGTGTTCTGTAAAACCTGTGGTTCACCGATCTGGAGTGAACGTTTAGATAAGCCTGAAGTAGTGCGTTTAAGAGTAGGGCTAATTAATGAAGAAATATCGACATCTATCATTTCTCATGCTTTTGTGTCTTCAAAAGTGAACTGGTATCCAATTTGCGATAGTGCTCGCCAATATCAAAATGGGGTAGAAAACCCTTAAATATTAAGGTTAGACCGTATTTTATTCATTTGTAAAAAAACGTGAACAAGACTAGCCATGAATAAATAATGTGCTATAACTGTACCTAAGGTAATCGTAATATCTCCTCGATCCACAGGGAAACTTGGGACAGGGCAAAAGATACGATAGGACCTTACATATAGCTAGCAAAGAGCATGTAAGAGATGGATAGACACAAATCTTAGATTGCTCACCGTTGCAGAAAAGCCCGTGAAACGGGCTTTTTTAATGCCTGTAAAAAGCTATTTATTGGATAACCAGACCATTAAGAAAGTTTTTTTATGACGTCTTTTTTTACCATTTGTTCTTAAGCAAATAAAAAGATGTAGAAATAATAAAATTTTTTAAACATACAGACTATTCTGTATTGCAATTTAATTTATTTATAGGTACATTTACTTAACGGTTTAAAGTTCAAGTTTAATAATGGACTCATGGTCGTTGTGGGAGATCTAAGAGCCTGCATTCTTCCCCAAGATGCGGGTTTTTTTTATGCCTATAGAAAAGTGACGATTAACTCGACTTAAATAAAAAACATATAATTTTCTGTTATTTAATAGATTTTAATAAGCCTACGATCTAAAGATTGCATAGGCTTTACATGTTTAATAATTTAGGCGCGATAGGCCAAACACGCTTGAGCACAAGCCAAACATGCTTTAGCACAGATCTGACAGTGCTCATGTTCATGTTTGCTGCATTCTGCTGCACAAAGTTGGCAGGCATTGGCGCACAATTGCATGGCTTGTTCAGCCAGTTCAGAATTTCTTAACTCTAAAGATGTACATAGTTGGCAGGTTTCTACACATGTCATGCAATGCTTAATACACTCTCGCATCATATGAACATGTTCTTCTTGCAAACATGCAGCTGCGCACGTTTTACAAGCAATCATACATTCAATACAGGCTTGAACTGAGGTGGAGGTGTCACAAAATAAAGCTGAGTTTGTTTCTTGTTGAATTTCCATAAGAGTTCTCCTATCGAAGACTATTATTAAAAAATGGAATATCGTTATATTTTCTATTTTAGAAGATCATTTTTAAGGCATGGCTGTTTGAGATGAAAGGTCTACAAATCGCTAATACATAATTAACCTCGTAGTAGAATGTTACATCCAACTTTTAGCTTAAATGCTCGTATTTTTTGAAATTGATAGGGGATTTAAATTTAAGGATTGTGTTAAATTTAATTGCATATAATACTTTTGGCTAATTTCTTATTGTGTGAATATTAGGCAAATTAGGAATGTGAACTTTGAAGGACACGAAATGGAAAACGTTAATCAATACGCTCACGGAGCTGAGCATGAAGTCCACATCCATTGCAAACGATCATTAAGCACATTAATACTGAGTATGTTCGTATTAATTACAACTGGTCGTTAAAAGAAAAAGCACCCGAGGGTGCTTTTTCTATATGTGTACTATAAATAGATAGGTTTAAGAGTCTATAAAACCACGACGTTTTTTGTAGGCTTTACGGTCATAAGAAGGGATATTTGATTGCTGGAGATCAATCGCCAGTTGTTTCTTGCGTTGAAACTGAACTTCATTAAGAAGAGCAGCATAAATTTTGGGTCGGTCAGTTTTAAACTTATCTACATCTAATGGAATCTTATCTTCATTCTTGACAATGTATAGAACAGAGCCATTGCCATTTGTTTCATAAACCGTCCAACCAAGCCGCACAGCATAGAGTCCGGTTTTCTGATTTTTACCTAAATAAGATTTAAAGCCATCGGGATGAGGGCGAACATAAGCATTCATCATGCATCCTCCATCATTTGATTTATTTGATGAAAGCGACAATCAATGAATTGATGGGGAGTGAGACATCATATTCAGTAAAATTACGATTTCTAGTTGTTTATATATTGTTCAATTTTCAAATTTCAAGTGAGGCGGAAAGCTATTATTTACTGAGTTATATACCCTCAAAAATATTAAAAAAAAGCTTATTTTTTTGAGTAATAAATTTTCAAGTTCATTCCTTGTAGGCAAAAAGAATAGCCCACTATTCCGTATTTGTGTGATCGGTTTTGCATATTTAAAATTGATGAAATCGTAAGTGAATTTAAGGTCAGTTTTAGTTAATTATTTGTTTTAAAAATAAATAATTTAGTTTTAATATTTCTTGTTACAACCATTTTGTCGACAATAGATGCTCCTTTTTGACATATTTCGCCTAGCATAATTAAAGAGTTCGTTGCCTATGGTGTCATTTATGTTCATTGGACTTGTGGTCACCATTTTGTTGACTCCAGGCCCAACAAATACATTGTTAGCCTCTGCTGGAATACAGGCAGGAGTGAAGCAGTCTCTTAAACTTATTCCTGCTGAGGTGATGGGTTATCTCATTGCAATTACTTCATGGGGTATTTTACTTGAGTCCGTTTCACATTTTATTCCGTGGCTTCCACCTGTATTAAAGTTAATAAGTGCAACTTTTATTCTCTACCTTGCATTTAAACTTTGGACAACATCGACAAACGACATCAAATTAGACAATCCACTGATTACGCCTAAGGCTTTATTTGTCGCGACACTTTTAAATCCTAAAGCTTTACTCTTTGCTTCTGCTATTTTTCCACATGCAGCATGGGAAGTATTTCACATATACTTTATTCATATTGCTGTTTTTTTATCATTAATTACACCCATTGCTTTTTTATGGATTGCTTTTGGAACCGTATTAATTTCAAACAAAGTAACTTGGTTAAACCAACGTAATTTACAACGTACGGCTGCATTTATTTTAACTTTTTTTGCTATGCCAATCGGCTATTCAGCGATTAGCTCATTTTAAACTTAACTCGTTATTTATATTAAAAAATTTAATTTTCAGGAGATTTTTATGAAAAGATTAAAAGTAATTATTAAGGATCAGTTTAACCAAGAAACGATTGCTTTGGCAAAAGTTCGACCTATGAATGACCATGCCCTTGAACTTCACAAAAGCGTTGAACATATTGAAATTGATGATGATATTATTTTGCCTAACATGGATTTACTCTATGAAAACCCTAAAGACGGCAAGATTTATCAATTGATTGGAGCATTCAGCGAGGAATAGCTTTTAGCTAAGAAGTGCTGAAAATAAAGCCAAACTACGTAATAGACACAATTAAAATATTGAAGATGCCCAATACTTGTGGGACTATGCTTTTGCAAAAATGTGACCTAATCCACATTTTTGCATTTCAGGACTAAGTGGTTTTCACTAAGCCCATTCCTTCAATGAGAAGTAGGAATGGGCTTTTTTTATTGCAAATTATTCTTTAAATGTTTCATCTAAAGCTTGTTGAACGGCTTCTATACGGGATTTACACGCTTTATAAGCAGTAATCGATTCTTCAACAATCTTCATTAAATTATCAATATCTGGGCTTTCTTGAGACTCAAGTAGTTCGGCATTTTTTTTCAAAATGTCATGGCCGTCTTTAAACGTTAACTCTTCATTATTCATTTGGAATTACCTGTGTAATGTTGGCTTCAATCACACCATCTTGCATTTCAATCGCAATGGCAGGGTTTGAAATTTGATGTATAGACCGAATCGCTTTTCCTTCGGATCTGACAATTGCATAGCCTTTTGCTTGAACTTGTTTCGGGTTTTGTAAAAGGACTTCTTTCATTAATGATTCAATTTGAGTTAATGAAAATTTAACCTGTTGCTGAGAACTAAACTGAATACGCTCTTTCATTTGGTCAAGCAGACGATGTGCCGAGTTAAGTTGACCTTGCGCCGAAGATTTAATCTGATGAAGTAGCTGATCATTCTTGCTTTGATAGGTCGTGATTTGATGCTGCGAAAGAAGCTTAATAGTTTGCAGACTATCGACGGCTTCTTGTACGCGTTCAACAATATGGTTACGGATACCAGCAATCACTTTACTTGGTGTGTCGAATGAACGATGGGCAATTTCATCAAGAATGGTACGGTCTTTTTCATGACCAATACCAACCCAAATTGGTACAGTGCGTTTGCAGAGCAGGGCTGCAAGTTCGTAATCATTTAAATAAGCCAAATCATTCACAGATCCGCCACCGCGAATAATTACAATAAGGTCTGGTGGAAATTTAAATGTACTGGCCCATTGTCTTAAACCCGAACCTAAAGACTCAATCAAGCTAGTTGCAGCGGTGTTCCCTTGAAAAGTAGCGGTGTGATATACAAAATGGCAAACACCATTTCTCTCTAGAGCATCGGCATCTTTTTTAAAGTCACCTAGGCCCGCAGCATTTTGAGGAGCAATGACTAAAACATTTTGAATGTCAAAAGGAGTAGGGAGGAGTTTGTTCTTGTGAATTAACCCTTCTTGTGTGAGGCGTTCAATAATTTGCTGATAACGTTTAGCAATTTCACCTAAGGTAAAGCTTGAATCAATCTCTTCAATATTGACCGAAAATCCATATTGAGGATCAAAACGCGCTCTAATTTTGATGAGCACATTTAAGTCGCTTGAAATCTCAATGCCAGTTTCACGTTCAAACTTTAAAACAATTTTACTGGCTGAAAATTTCCAGATTGTAGCTTTACAACTGGCAATGACTTTATCAGTCTCTGCATCTTTTTCTGCAAGCTCTAAATAGTAATGGCCTCCTTTAATATTTAAATTTCGAATCTCTGCTTTTACCCAGACTGGCTCATCAAAAGCCAAACGTATGACTTCCTGAACTGTGCCGAGATATTCACTGAGGGAAAACTGAGGTTCAGACATACGAACTAAACATTAAAGGACCAACCTAGATAGTATAAAAGCCATCCAACCAAGGCAATTGCTGTCTATGAATATCGGGTTCTATTTAAAATAAATACAACAATTTAAAGAATTAAAAATTGGAAATTGATAGGGTTATTTAGACCAAACGGTTAAAATGAAAAATTAATAAAAAGATAATTCTCAATAATTACAACCGATTAAAAAATAAAGTTTGCTTTATGAAATATATAAGCGTATAAAGCTTACTTCCAATTGCGGGGTGGAGCAGTCTGGTAGCTCGTCGGGCTCATAACCCGAAGGTCGTTGGTTCAAATC
>NZ_JAOVFN010000031.1:0-25519 GCF_034650275.1 Acinetobacter sp. IRS14 | reverse complement strand
TTTAAAAACACATTAAATATCAAGAGGTTTAACTCAAAATGCTTCTAATGATCGACAATTACGACTCTTTTACCTACAACATCGTCCAGTATTTTGGCGAGTTGGATCAGGAAGTAAAAGTTGTTCGCAATGATCAAGTCACATTAGAGGATATTGAACGATGGCAACCTAAATATCTGGTTATTGGTCCTGGTCCTTGCTCCCCAAGTGAAGCTGGTATTTCAATTCCTGCAATTGACCACTTTGCCGGAAAAATTCCTTTGCTTGGCGTGTGTTTAGGACATCAAAGTATTGGGCAAGCTTTTGGCGGAAACATTGTAAGAGCCAAAACAGTGATGCACGGACGTTTATCTGATATGTACCATAGCAATAAAGGTATTTTCAGTAATCTTCCTAGCCCATTCTCGGCAACTCGTTATCATTCATTGGTGATCGATCAGCAAACTTTGCCTGATTGCCTTGAAGTAACGTGCTGGACTAATGAAGCAGATGGCTCAATGGAAGAAATCATGGGTGTTAAACATAAGACATTGCCTGTTGAAGGCGTGCAGTTCCATCCTGAATCAATCTTGAGTCAACATGGCCATCAAATCTTTAAAAACTTTTTAGATATTTATGCATAAGTGATCCCTATGAATATTCAACAAGCACTTAACCATATAACAAAAAATATTCACCTGACTCAGCCGCAAATGGAAGACATTATGCGTAGCATCATGCAAGGTGAGGCAACCGAAGCACAAATTGGTGCTTTGATGATGGGCCTTCGCATGAAAGGTGAAAGTATTGACGAAATTACTGCTG
Organism: Acinetobacter sp. IRS14; assembly: GCF_034650275.1. Lineage (NCBI taxonomy): Bacteria > Pseudomonadati > Pseudomonadota > Gammaproteobacteria > Moraxellales > Moraxellaceae > Acinetobacter > Acinetobacter sp. IRS14. The sequence continues at coordinate 24,715 of NZ_JAOVFN010000031.1, read as the reverse complement.
CTGCGCGTGTCATGCGTGAATTTGCCATCAAAATTGATGTCAGTGATATCAAATATTTAGTTGATATTGTCGGCACTGGTGGCGATGGTCAAAACTTATTTAATGTTTCTACCGCTTCAAGCTTTGTAATTGCGGCGGCAGGTGCAACCATTGCCAAACATGGTAACCGTGGCGTTTCAAGCAAATCAGGTTCATCTGACCTACTTGAGCAAGCAGGTATTCATCTTGATTTAGACATGCAACAAACTGAACGCTGCATCCGTGAGATGGGTGTAGGGTTTTTATTTGCTCCAAACCACCACAAAGCAATGAAATATGCTGTTGGACCACGTCGAGAGCTTGGTGTTCGCAGTATCTTTAATTTACTTGGCCCGCTTACGAATCCGGCTGGTGTAAAGCGTTTTGTCATTGGGGTATTTTCAGATGAACTTTGCCGTCCGATTGCCGAGGTTATGAAGCAACTTGGCGCTGAGCATGTCATGGTGGTTCATTCAAGAGATGGACTTGATGAAATTAGCCTTGCGGCTCCTACTGCTGTTGCCGAACTGAAAGACGGCGAAATTACTGAATGGACACTTAATCCTGAAGATGTCGGAATTGAGTCACAAACCTTAAGTGGTTTGGTGGTTGCTGATGCAACGGCAAGTCTAAAATTGATTAAAGATGCTTTAAGTAAAAATAAATCCGATATTGGTGAAAAAGCAGCAAACATGATTGCGCTTAATGCAGGCGCAGGTATTTATGTAGCAGGCATTACCAAGACTTATGCTCAGGCTGTTACCTTCGCGCAAGATATTATTTATGGCGGACAAGCTTTAGAAAAAATGAGTGTTTTGGCTGAATTTACCAAAACATTAAAACAATGTCAGGCAGATTAAGGACTTCTCATGATTAATATTCAAAATACCATTTTAGGTAAAATTGTTGACCGTAAACATGAGGAACTTGCTGAACGTTTAAAACAACGTAATTTGCAAAATGTTGAAGAATTAGCAAAAGCTGCGACTCCAGTGCGTGGCTTTGCAAATGCTTTAAAACATAAACGTCCGGGTGTAATTGCTGAAATTAAAAAAGCCTCTCCGTCAAAAGGAATTATTCGCGCAGATTTTAATCCTGCTGAAATTGCCCAGCAATATGAGCAAGCTGGAGCAGCATGTTTATCGGTATTGACCGATGTTGATTTCTTTCAGGGTGCAGATGAAAATATTGCGATTGCTCGCAATCATTGTGCCCTGCCTGCTTTGCGTAAAGACTTCTTGGTCGACCCATACAATGTAGTTGAAGCACGTGCTTTGCATGCTGACTGTATTTTATTAATTGTTGCGTGTTTATCTGACCAGCAGCTCGAAGAAATGTCAAAAACTGCGTTTGAACATCAACTCGATGTACTAGTTGAAGTTCATGACGAAGAAGAAATGGAACGCGCTTTAAAGCTTTCTGAGCAATGTTTATTAGGCGTAAATAACCGTAATTTAAAAACATTTGATGTGAATTTAAATACATCCATTCGATTGAAAAAATTACTTCCGGCCTCACGTTTATTAATCACTGAAAGCGGTATTGCGACACCAGATGATGTGCATATGATGCAAGAGCATGATATTCACAGCTTCTTAGTCGGCGAAAGTTTTATGAAACAACCACGTCCAGATCAAGCTTTTACTGCCCTTTTTGGACAACCTCAAACGGTTTAATGAAGATATATGAGTAATAAAGATTCATCGCTTTCTAAAGAGCAACAAAAGTTATTGAAGCAATTTAAAAAGCAAATCTCCAATCCTCATTCAAGCAAAATCGCAAGTCAGCCTGAGACCAAACAACCTCAGGCTGAGTCTGAAGAATTGGAAAATGCAAATCTGTTTCAAAGCGCTGTAGCAGGTGTTAAACCCATCAATAATAGTAATATTGCTGATGTAAGAGTTCCTCGTGCAAAAAAAGTTGATGCTCAAACATTAGCTAAACGTGCAGCTGCCGAAGGTGGCCGTGACACTGAGCATGCCGAGTTATCTGATACTCAAGCTGCTTTAAATCCTGTCGCAAGCCAAGCAACATTAAGTTATCGCATTGCGACGCTTCAACATAAAGTTTTTGAAGATTTAAAAGCAGGCAAGATGCGTTGGTTTGAGGCTGTAGATTTACACGGCTGTACCATTGAGCAAGCACGTGACGCAGTTTTACAAATTATTCAGATGGCAAAAGATGAAAATCAAAATGTCATCAAAATTGTGCATGGTAAAGGTCCAGAAGCGGTCTTAAAAACCTATGTCAACGGATGGTTACGTCAACACCGCGATGTTTTGGCATTTGTAAGTGCTCCAGAAAATCAAGGTGGCACCGGTGCCGTTCTCGTACTGCTTAAACGTTCAGAAAAAAATCCTAAGTTCGAACAAAAGAAATGATCCCAAAAGATCATTTCTTTACATCAAACACCTGCAATAATTGAGCAACCACTGCAACTGCAATCGTTGCAGGTTGTTTCGATGAAATCCCTTCTATCCCGATCGGGCAAACCAAGCGTTGTAATGTTTCCTGAGTATAACCACGTATTTGCATACGTTTCTCAAAAATAGCCCTTTTACTTTTTGAGCCAATCATCCCAACATAAGCAAATGGTTTTGTCGCAGGTTTCAAGGCTGTAAAACACAGTTGCAAATCTAATTGATGATCATGAGTTAAAATTAAAATTGCACCAGAACGGTCAAAATGCTCGATCTCGGCTTCAAGGGTATCAGTCGTTAAACATTGCACCTGTTCCAGTAAATCTGATGGGAAAATATCATCACGCGGATCAATCCATTTCACCCTCACACCAATAGGCAATAAACAACGGACAATTGCTTCACCCACATGCCCTGCTCCACAAATCAGCACTTGCATGGTATAAGGTTGAATCTGCTGGCCAAATTGCCATTCTTCACTACTGCCAGAATGAAACTCGAAACTCGGTTGTTGTTCTATATCCATAGTCTGCCAAGTGGACGCATATTGATGTGAGACCGTACGCCATACATGCTTTCCAGCTCGCCATGCTTGCAAACTCGCAGATAAATTCGATGTGATCGCAGCGGGTGATATTTTTTCAAACAATAACCACATCACCCCGCCACAACATTGCCCCAACCGAGCACTGAGGTTAAAGCGCTCAATACGCCTCACACAAGTTTCCGATTCTTTTAACATTGCTTTAGCAATATCAATCGCCTGAAACTCTAAATGCCCACCACCGATCGTATCTGACTGCTGCCATTGCTGTTGCAAATTAAACCGCAATAACATCGTTGCACCAACTTCTCGTGGAGTTGAACCATCAGCACGGACCACTGTGACCAATACCATAGGCAGAGCCTCGACTTGCCACGCTACAAAATCAGTCCACCATTGTAAATGTTGCATAATCTTCTACATTGTAGCCTGTGGGCGGTCAGCCAAAGCTTGTCCCCGTCCAATCGCAATTGCACGTAAAATTTCTTCGGCAGTTGCTGGAGCATTGAGCACTAGCGGAGCTTTTTCGGGAATAGCCGCCTGTACCGCCTGACGAATTGCAGAGAAAACAGATAATGCCAACATAAATGGCGGTTCACCTACCGCTTTGGAGCGGTAGATGGTGTCTGCCTGATTTTGGTTATCAAACAGTTTCACATTAAAAATATGAGGAATATCCACACTAGTCGGGATTTTGTAAGTTGAAGGTGCATGGGTAAACAAACGACCTACGTGTGGTCCTTGTGGCTGCCAATATAACTCTTCTGTGGTGAGCCACCCCATCCCTTGAACAAAACCACCTTCAATTTGCCCAATATCAATTGCAGGGTTAATTGACCGTCCAACATCATGCAAAATATCGGCACGTAATACTTTCATTTCCCCAGTTAAGGTATCTAGTGCGACCTCACTGACCGCTGCGCCATAAGCATAATAGAAAAATGGACGTCCTAAATGGTTGACCTGATCGTAGTGAATTTCTGGTGTTTTATAAAAACCGCTGTCCCATAGTTGTACACGCGCCATATATGCCCGTTGAACCAAATCAGGAAAAGTCCATGAATGACCATTCGCTGTTGAAACCATACTATCTTCAAACTGGACTTGGTCAGCTTCACTGTCACTTATTTCTGCTGCCAGTTTTGCCAGACGCTCACGAATTTTAATACAGGCATTTTGAACAGCTTTACCGTTTAGATCTGCTCCACTCGATGCTGCAGTTGCCGAAGTATTTGGCACCCGAGAAGTATCTGTTGCAATTAAGCGAACGCTATCGATTGGTAAACCCAACTCATGTGCAGCAACCTGCCGTACTTTGGTATATAACCCCTGTCCCATTTCTGTACCGCCATGGGTGATAGAAACAGTACCATCCATATATACATAGACCAGTGCACCCGCCTGATTGTAATGTACGGCATTAAACGAAATACCGAACATTAATGGGGTTAACGCAATACCACGTTTAATGATGTCATTGTTCTGATTAAAGGCATGAATGCTCTGTTTGCGTTTCGCATAATCACTACTTTGCAATAATTCGGCTACTAATTTTGGCGCAACATTATCACGGACTTCTGCCCCATAGTGCATACGGTCACGTCCAGCACCGGGCTGCTCGGCAAAGAAATTACGTTGACGAATTTCAACTGGGTCACAACCTAAATAACGAGCAATGTCATCAATAATATTTTCAATCACAAACATACCTTGTGGCCCACCAAAACCACGATATGCCGTGTTGGACACAGTGTTGGTTTTACAACGTAAGTTACGTAGCTCAACTGCATTTAAATAATAGGCGTTGCCAATATGGCAAATTGCTCGTTCATTTACTGGCCCAGAAAGATCAGCCGAAAAACCGCAGTTTGAAGCCAGTTGTACCTTTAAGCCTTGCAGAACACCACTGTCATCAAAGGCTACAGACCACTCATAAGCAAAACCATGACGTTTGCCTGTAGCACTCATGTCATCATCACGATCTAAACGTAATTTACACGGACGGCCTGTTTTTTGTGCTGCCAAAGATGCAATGCATGCCCACTGCGCCGACTGCGACTCTTTACCGCCAAATCCACCCCCCATACGGCGGCTTTCCACACTCACCTGATGCATGTTCATGCCTAATGCATGACAAATCAGCAGCTGCATTTCGGTTGGATGTTGTGTTGAGCAATAGACTTTTAAGCTGTGATTTTCTTGAGGAATCGCATAGGAAATCTGACCTTCTAAATAAAAATGCTCTTGGCCACCTAGCTCAATGGTTCCAGAAAGTTGATGGGCTGCGTTTTGAAATGCCTGTTCAACTTCACCATGACTAAATTCAACAGGCGGTAACACCCACGATTCTTTTTCAATCGCATCTTGAATCGTTAAAATCGGAGTTTCGGTCACATACTCAATTTTTGCTAAGCGAACTGCCTGACGGGCTTGCTGATAACTCTCAGCAACAACTACAAACAAGGCTTGGCCATAAAACTCAACCTGCTCTTCGGCAAAAATTGGGTCATCTTTTACAATTGGTCCCCAATTATTTTCAACATCAATATCCTTTGCCGAAAAAACTGCATGGACACCATCAGCCAGACGTACTGCATCCAAATCAAATTTACTAATTTTACCTTTGGCACAATTTGAAAATCCGACCGCCAGATGCAGGGTATTCTCAAGCTCTGGTAAATCATCGATATAGGTCGCCTGCCCAGTCACATGTAAATGGGCGCTCTCGTGTGGAATCGAGTCGCCTGCTTTAGCGGATTTTTTAGAAACTCTTAAGTCAATGGTTTGGTTCATGTTAGATCTCCACCATAGCAATCAAGTCATTCACACGAGTAATCGTTTTAGACAGGACTTTTTCTACATAAAAACGCTGTAAACAGTTTTTCGCGACGTGTAACCGATATGCCGAGCTAGCACGTCCATCATCTAAAGGTTGATAGTCTTGCGACAATGCCTCTTGAGACTTAGCTATCAATTCTGCTGTAAGTTGCTGACCTTCCAATATGGCTTCTGCATATTTTGCACGTTTGGGAATAGCTGCCATACCACCAAAAGCAATTCTGACATTGTGAGCGACATGATAAGTATCTAACTCACATGAAATGGCCGCACATACCGCAGAAATATCTTGCTCAAAACGTTTAGCAATTTTATAGCTAGCAAATTTAAAACGCGTCTGTCCTTCGCGAAGCGGAATAACAATCGCCTCAACAAACTCACCAAGCTGTAATGCTGTTTTTTGATAATCGAGATAAAAGTCTTCCAAGGCGATTTCACGAGTCTGCTCACCTACACGCAAAATCAATTGTGTACCTAGCGTAATTAATGCCGGCATTGAGTCGCCAATAGGCGAACCATTGGCAATGTTTCCACCTAGGGTTCCTGCATTTTTAATCGGCATGGAAGCAAAACGGCGCTGTAATTCTTGAAAATCGGGATAAAACTCTGAAATTTTGATGAGTGCATCACTCAAACTGACATTTGCCCCAATCGTTAAAGCATGGTCTGTGACTACAATCTTTTTCAGCTCTTCCACCTGACCAATATAAAGCATATCGCCCAAATCACGGCCCTGCTTTGTTACCCACAAACCGACATCTGTACTACCTGCAACAATCCGTGCTTGCGGTAACTGCAAACGTAATGCGGCAAAATCCAGCAAAGTCTTTGGTGCAAAGAATTGTTGACCATGATCATTTAAATGTAATGCAGGTAATGTTTTGATCTCTTTTAATACATCAATTATTTTTTGGCGTTCTAATACAACACGTGGATAGTCATAAGCTTTTTGTGCTGCATCTAAAATAGGGCGATAGCCTGTACAGCGACATAAATTTCCAGAAAGATAATCACTGATTTTATCTTTGCTTGGAGAATGTTGTTCATTTTCGTACATTGACCATAAGGACATGATAAAACCGGGCGTACAAAAACCACATTGTGAACCATGCATATCCACCATTGCCTGTTGTACCGGGTGAAGTGTTCCATCTTGTGCAGGCAATAAATTATGCAGATCTTCTACTGTAAATAGGGCTTTACCATCTAAAGTCGGTAAAAACTGAATACACGCATTCACACTGCGCAATTGCAGATTGTCATTGACCAACTCACCAATCACTACGGTACATGCACCACAATCGCCCTCAGCACAGCCCTCTTTTGTACCAGTCTGCCTAGTCTTACCCGATTGAGTATATTCTCGTAAAAATTGTAAGACTGTCATTGTGGGTAATACATTTTCTACTTGTTGCTGACTACCACGAAAAAAAAAGGTGATTGGACGTTCTGACATGTTTTATCCTTATGCTCTATAGTACGGCATATTTGCAAATATGATGCCATCAGGCGATCATTTATAACTTACCCATATTAGTTGCACATTTCATGCTCAAATAATTGACTATTAACGATAAAAAACATGAAATTTATTCACCATTTATCTAATGCGCGCCGAACAGGATAAATATAGTGCGACGAGTTATGAACATCAGGGCATGTTTCTGATACAATGCCGAGCTTGTCTAATAGAGTAAATTTATACGCCTTATGTCAATGCAGCAATCGTACGCAAACATTCTGACTGCCGTCGGTGAAGACCTTAATCGTCCCGGCCTTAAAGATACGCCTGTGCGTGCGGCTAAAGCTTTTTCATATTTAACTTCTGGCTATAGTAAAACTTTAGAAGAAGTCACCAATAATGCGGTTTTCCCATCAGATAACCATGAAATGGTATTGGTGAAGAATATTGAATTCTATTCGCTTTGCGAACATCATCTCCTCCCGTTCTATGGCCGTGTTCATGTTGCCTATTTACCAGAAGGCAAAGTTCTTGGCTTATCTAAATTTGCGCGTATTACCGAGATGTTTGCTCGTCGTTTGCAAATTCAAGAAAATTTAACTCAGCAAATCGCTGAAGCTGTAGCTGAAGTGACTGGCGCACGTGGTGTGGCTGTCGTTATCGATTCAGCACATATGTGTATGATGATGCGTGGTGTAGGTAAACAGGAATCTACAACTCGTACAGTTTCTTTTGTCGGAGATTTTAAAACTGACAAAGAAGCACGCCGTGAATTCTTAAGTGCAGTACCAGAAAGCTACTAATCTGGTAACTACTGCAAAAAAGCCCGACTCAGTTGGGCTTTTTTTATATTTAGATAAAGCACTTACTCTATAAAACATAACAATCAAATTATGTGATTTTTGTTATAAAAGTACACATCTTTAATTTTAAATAATTTATGAGTTAATCATGCGATTTAACAAAATTTCTTGCTTACTTTTATCCCCTCTTTTTATTTTTAATACCTCAATTTATGCAGGGAATACACCAAAAGAGCAAGAAATTAAGAAACTGGTTGATCAAAACTTTAAACCGTTATTAGAAAAATATGATGTGCCCGGGATGGCTGTTGGCGTCATCCAAAATAATAAAAAGTATGAAACCTATTACGGCCTACAATCCGTTCAAGATAAAAAAGCCGTAAATAGTAGTACCATTTTTGAGCTCGGTTCAGTTAGTAAATTATTTACCGCTACAGCAGGTGGATATGCCAAAACAAAAGGAACAATTTCTTTTAAAGACACACCCGGAAAATATTGGAAAGAATTAAAAAACACACCAATTGACCAAGTTAACTTACTTCAACTTGCTACTTATACGAGTGGCAACCTTGGCTTACAGTTTCCAGATGAAGTCCAAACAGATCAGCAAGTTTTAACTTTTTTCAAAGACTGGAAGCCTAAAAACTCAATCGGTGAATATCGACAATATTCAAATCCAAGCATTGGTTTATTTGGAAAAGTTGTTGCTTTGTCTATGAATAAACCTTTCGACCAAGTCTTGGAAAAAACCATTTTTCCAGATCTTGGCTTAAAACATAGCTATGTAAATGTGCCTAAAACTCAGATGCAAAATTATGCATATGGCTATAACCAAGAAAATCAGCCGATTCGGGTTAATGCCGGCCCGTTAGATGCACCTGCGTACGGCGTTAAATCGACACTACCAGACATGCTGAGTTTCGTTAATGCCAACCTCAACCCACAAAAATATCCGAAAGATATTCAACGCGCAATTAATGAAACACATCAAGGTTTCTACCAAGTAGGTACCATGTATCAAGCATTAGGTTGGGAAGAGTTCTCTTATCCAGCACCTTTACAGACTTTATTAGATAGTAATTCAGAACAAATCGTGATGAAGCCTAATAAAGTGACTGCTATTTCAAAAGAACCCTCAGTTAAGATATTCCACAAAACTGGTTCAACCAACGGTTTTGGAACCTATGTCGTGTTTATTCCAAAAGAAAATATTGGTTTAGTCATGTTAACCAATAAACGTATTCCGAATGAAGAACGCATTAAAGCAGCGTATGCAGTATTGAATGCAATAAAGAAATAATCTTTTGCTAAAACAAAAAAGGGAGAAATGATTTCGTTCATTTTCTCTTTTTTTATTCGTAATGCTATTTAAAAGAACCAAACATATCCTAGACTTGATTTCATCCAATCTCGATGATTCTGTTGTTCATAATCCCAGTTTAATCGAACGGTATTATTACTATTAATCACATATTGCCACTGAGTATTTACTCTCAAATTCCATTGGTTTTGATCTTCCCAATAGGGCAATTCAATTTGCACCACAGAGTTGAAGTGTTCAAACCACTGATTCATACAACCTAAAGTTGGGCCCATTCCCACGCGCCACCCTTTATCAAGATTTGAACCGGCTTGTAGGTAGGTTTGTAGTTGCCCATAGCAAACATGTTTGCGCTCATAGTCGGCAAAGCTATATCCAACCTGAGCATTAAAATTCGCTACGCCATGCTGTTTTTCTTCACTAAAAGTACCATCATGAATCGCTTCCTGACGCCAACCTAAATTAAATCCCCAACTCAGCGGCGTTTTAAAAGGTTGAATCGGGTTATAAGAATTTACTTCTAGCAGATCAAGATGTTCTAGCTTTAAATGGTCATTTCGCCACTGTGCATTACCATTTAAAAAGAGTAATTGAGTTCCCGCACGGTATCCTCCTTGAGGATCTATTAAGTCATGATAGGCTTGGCGATGACCAATTTCGATAAACTTATCACCTTGCACTTCACCAGCTTTGACTGAAATATTACGTGCATTGTGACCTTGAGTTGGCTCTTTTGTTGGTCTTTTAGGTTCTTGACGCTGTTTGTCTAAATCAATCTGGCTTCTAAGTGCTAAAAGCTGGCGCAACTGTGGCTGAGCAACGCTTTCTTCTATTTTACGGCTCGTAAATTGAAGATATAAATCATCATATGCCATCTCTAAAATTTTAGCCTGATCTTGCTCACTAAATGATTTTAAAATCTGAGAAGACTGCTGAGTGGGCATCATCGCAATTTGATGGGCCACTTTTGCTAGTGAGGCGCCATGCTGATGAGCTTGGGCCAATAGCTGAGTTTCTAAAGCTGGTCGATATACAGGAGCTTTGGTTAACCCTTGCTGCTGCATCGATTTAATGGTTTCCATCGGGATGGAAGCGTGAGTGAATTTTTCTTGCAGGTGAGACTCAGGTTTTACTAAATCAACCAACCCTAACAATCGATAAGCGCAGTTATCGCTCACAAAGTAATAAGGAAAGCTCACATGTTGCATTTCCCAAATATGGCTTACTAAAAACCGTGTTTCTTCAGGTGTTAAATTTAGCTCATATTCCCATAAGTCACGGCTTTCGAAATCACCGTACTCTTTTACCTTACGATAATAAGGCATCAGTGAATATTCACCCGGATATTGCCCTGTTAAACCTTTCCAGGCATATGACCAGTTGTCGTTCCCTGCCACAGTTGCTGCATAATTTACAGCATAGGAAACTAAATTTAATTGTTGCTGATCTTTGGGGTCTAAACGCAATAAAGTATGCCCAAACATGGAACTCGGATTGCCCATAAAATCGGTTGCATAAATTAATGTCGCTTTATGAGGCTTAATTTGCCTAATCCAGTTTTCAAACTCTGAGCACTTCACTTGAGGCAATTCACTTTCTTGAATGCTTACTTTTTGTATGAGCCATTGACTACGTGCGGGAAATTTACAACGAATCGACTGATTATCTGGAGCAGGCATAAATAATGCCGAGATGTCAGCTTTCAGTTCTTCTTTTAAATTATTTTTCCCATTTTCCGACATGAAATAGCCAGAATAAGTGACATCACTCTTATGGTCTTTATTGGCATACATGAGCCTTTGCCATGTGATGTCTTGATCTAAGTTTTTCTGTTCTGCAATTGACCAATATTTTTGAATAGATGGATTTATATCTGCTGAATATGCAGTATTCACTGCCAAAGAGGCAAAAACTAAAACAACTGACTTCATTAAGCTCATCAATTTTTATCATTAAATATAAGAAAAACCCTGCCAGACGACAGGGTTTTCAGTTTCAAACTTATACGTAAGCTTTTAAAACGTCGTCTTTAGCCATTACAGTTTGCAGTGATGCTAAAACTTGAAGGGTATTTTGGTTATTTGCAGAATAGATTTCACCAAAGTTTGCTTTTGAAACTTTAAAGAAACGGTCTTTGTCTTGAGGTTTGATTTGCATTAACTCAGCAAGTACGTTCAGGCTTTCACCTTGGCCTACAGCCATATCACGTGCTAAAGCTTCAGCATTTTCATTTGTGAATGTAACCACTTGAGCTGTTACTGTTCCACCTTGACGGCAGCCTAAAGTACCGAAAGTGATCCCTAGTAATTGGTTAGTAAAAATACCGTTTGTTGTTGCAGCAAGAATTTTAGGCGCTACTCCTTTTTTACCAGCCCATATTTGTGTACCTGCACCACAACCCACATCGTTGTCAGCCATTGCAACACTTGAACCAGCTGCTAATAAAGCAGCTAAAGCTAATTTTTTTAACATAGATGTAAATCTCCAAAATCATTATTGATTGTTTCTTATGTGTTGTATTGTTATGTGTAATTCTTATTACACGATATTAAAGATAACGAGAAGGCTGTGATTTAGCAATTAAAAAATAAACAATATGATAAAAAGTGCAAAAGAAAAATTATCTTAAATTCCAGTTACCTTGATTATCCCTGTTGCCTAGTATTTTAAGCACCAGTACTAAACTTAAAAGTAATAATAAATACCACGACCCTAGCTTGCCCCAACCGACCATATGCCAAGCATCGACCTGACTTGGATAAAGCCAGATTTTATAAAATGTACTTATATTTTCAGCAATCCAGATCAGAAACGCGAGTGTAAACAAAACAGGTAACATCGGGATTTTAAATTTATGTTCATTTAACTGGAAATAAAGTTTTGTTTTCCAAAAAATAAAAATACTAATCGCGAATAAAATATAGCGAATGTCTGGAACAAAAAATTTACTCATAAAATTTATATATGAGAAAAATGCCAGTAAGAGCATAGCTCCAAAACTTGGAAGTTTTTCAAAAGACACTTGAAACAGTCGTATTGAACGTGCAAAAAAACTACCTACAGCCGAATACATAAAACCTGCAAATAAAGGCACAGTTAAAATTTTAAATACGGCGGGCTGTGGATATTGCCACGATGCAATCGCAGGATGCGTTAGAAATATTTCCATAACCATCGCCATAACGTGGAATAAAGCGATGACCTTGGCTTCTTCCCATGACTCCAATTTTAAATAGAGTAAGCAGATCTGGATTAAAAGTGCATAGGTCAGTAAATAATCATAACGATAGAACCCCATGTATTCATGGCTTCCCATCGGCGCTGTTAAAGCAAAAGCAATTAACAGTAAAATACCAAACAAGGCTGCCGAAACAGCCTTGCCGATAAATTGAAACGGTAAAGTTAGATATTGCACAAAAACTATCCTAGATATTTAGCACTATACTCATGCACTGTATCTACAAAGATTTTTGGTTGTGCAGGATCTACCCATTGAGTAATCCCATGGCCCAAGTTAGCAATGTAACCGGTCTTTTCGCCATTTGCGTATGCATCGTCCAACATCGCTTTTACTGCTTTCTCAATTGAAGCAGCTGAACCGTATAAAACAGCCGGATCAAGATTCCCTTGTAAAGCGACACGTCCAGCCACAGTAGTTCGAGCCGTATTTAATGGTGTCGTCCAATCTAAACCTAAAGCATCTGCACCTGTTGTGATCATTGGCTCTAACCATTGGCCGCCACCTTTCGTGAACACGATGATAGGAATACGTCGGCCATCTTTCTCACGTTGTAAACCTGCAATGATTTTATTCATGTAGTTTAAAGAGAATTCGACATATTCACGGTGTGCTAATGCCCCGCCCCAGCTATCAAAGATCTGGATTGCCTGAGCACCTGCATCAATTTGAGCATTTAAATAGTCAATGACTGAGTCTGCTAAATGATCAAGCAAAGCATGCAAAACTTCTGGTTCAGCGTACATCATCTGCTTGGTAAAACGGAATTCTTTACTTGAACCACCTTCAACCATATAAGTTGCAAGCGTCCAAGGGCTTCCAGAGAAACCAATCAGTGGAACTTGACCACCCAAAGCAGAACGAATTGTACTTACCGCATTCATCACATAATCAAGATCTGATTTTGCATTTAACTTTGGTAAATTTGCGACATCTTGTTCAGTACGTACGGTCTTTTGAAACTTAGGGCCTTCGCCAGTTTCAAAATAAAGTCCTAAACCAAGTGCATCTGGAATAGTTAAAATATCTGAAAATAAAATTGCTGCATCTAAGTCGTAACGACGCAAAGGTTGTAAAGTCACTTCACAAGCAAAATCTGTATTTTTACATAAAGATAGGAAATCACCTGCTTGTGAACGTGTTTCGCGATATTCAGGCAAATAACGCCCTGCTTGACGCATCATCCATACTGGTGTGGTATCTACAGGTTCGCGTAACAAAGCACGGAGGAAACGATCATTTTTCAAAGTCGTCATTACCAATCTCTATCTTCTTTATGTGGCAGCATCATATCAAAAACAGAGACATTTTTATAATTTCAATTTCACACAAAAAACTCGTCAATCTACTAAAAAATGCATATTTACACAAAAGTCTACTGCAAGCCTTGGGGTTTTCTGCAATACTTGCAACATGTTACATTGGGGTCATTGGATATTCTTTTAATCACTAAGTTACCAATCTTGGGCTCATAGAAATGAGTTATTGGTAATTTTATGCACTTTGAGATTAGATCAATCCCCTATTGCTTATATGAAAATTCTTAAGGTTGAATTACATGTTTGTTCGCTCATTACTCGCTATGAGTTTAAGTTGTATTATTGCTAATGTTGCTTTTGCTGCTTCAACAACTGAGCAACCCCTGAACCCTAAAAAGGTATCAGCTCCTGTAGAAGATCCGATTGATCCTTTAGCAGTAGATGCAGCTTCAACTGTAAAAGCTCAAGCTTCGACACAAATTACCGCTCAAGAACAAAACGACTTAAATCGAGCGTCAACAACATTACAAAATTTACAGAAAACTGAAGATCCAAATGCTGAATCAGGCATCGCGGCGTCTACTCCAGCTGTTGCTAAAAGCAGCGCTGCGTCTACGGCTCCTGCGACAACCGCTGCATCATGGACTTTAGATAGCTTAAACTCGGCAGAATGGTCTGAAAATATTGGTAAAGGCCAACTTCCTGTTTATGCGCGTGCACATGTAATGCTCAATAATGCACACGCTTCGCCAGGTGCAATTGACGGCATGAGCGGTAAAAATACATTAAAAGCAATTTCTTCATTCCAACAAATGAATGGTTTATCACCTACTGGTGACCTGACCAAAGAAACTTGGGATGCATTGGTTGCTAAACAAACCAAGCCAGCATTTATTGAATACACAATTTCTGATGCTGACTTAAAAGGCCCATATGCTGAGTCGATTCCTTCTGACTACGCATTACAAGCTAAAATGAAAGGTTTGTACTACACGCGTGTAACTGAAATGTTGGGCGAGAAGTTTCATATTGATGAAGCTTTCTTAAAGAAAATTAACCCAACTGCGACATTCAAAAAAGCGGGTGAAAAAATCATTGTTCCAAACGTGCGCAATGATTTACCAGAAGATATTCATTTGATTATTGCCCATAAAGGTGCAAAACAATTGTATCTCTTCAATAGCCGGAACCAAATGATTGCTTCATTTCCTGCAACAATTGGCAGTACTGATACGCCTTCTCCGGCCGGTACTTACAAGGTAGTTGGTGTGGCTCGTAACCCTTGGTACAGCTATTCACCTTCGAACTTCGTACAAGGTAAAAACTTAAAACCTCTTTCTTTACCGCCTGGCCCGAATGCTCCAGTAGGTAATATCTGGATTGGTTTAAGTAAAAAATCTTTCGGTATTCACGGAACACCAAATCCATCTTTAATCTCTAAAACAGCATCACACGGTTGTATCCGTTTAACAAACTGGGATGCAAACGATTTAGGAAATAAAGTACGTTCTGGCGTAACTGTTAAATTCCTTGAGTAATCTATATATTCTTTAAAAGACCTGCCTTCATGGCAGGTTTTTTTTATTCTAAAAAATTGATCAATAAAAAACTTTACAACCATATCAATTATGCAACGACATGTTGCAGTTAGCCTATTTTTCTAGGCTCCATAGAACATTAATATATTTCTCAAGAGATAAATAAAAAATTTGGGAGATTAAATCATGAATACTTATCTACATCGTGGTGAAGATCGAGGACATGTAAAAGCGGGTTGGTTAGAGTCTTATCACAGCTTTTCATTTGGTAGCTGGTACGATCCTAAATATATGGGTGTTAGTGCATTACGTGTGATTAATGATGACAGAATTGATGCACATAATGGTTTTGGTACACACTCGCATGACAATATGGAAATCTTAACCTGTGTGCTAGATGGTGCAATTTCACACCGTGATACGATGGGAAATGAAGGCCAAATTAAGGCTGGTGAATGGCAACTCATGAGCGCTGGTACAGGTGTGGCTCATAGTGAAATCAACAACACTGATACGCCTGTACATTTATTACAGATCTGGATTATTCCAGACGTAAAAGAAGCTGAGCCAAACTACCAGCAAATTAGCCTTGACCCACGTAATGATCCAAACAAATGGCATTTAATTGCAGGGCCTGATGCAAATGCACCGATGCATATTCGCCAAAATACAGAGATAAAGTCAGCTGTATTGGAAAAAGGACATGAGTTAAACGTTGAGCCAGTTAAAAAAGTGAACTATGTTCACGTGATTTCAGGCGTGATCCGTATTGGCGATCAAGAAGTCAAAGCTGGCGATGCTTTCGTGTTTGAAGGTAAAGCGACGATTCAGGCAACTGAAGATAGTCAATTTATCTGGTTCGATTTACCTTAAATCATTAAAAGCCCTTTGCATAAAAGGGCTTTTTTAATCTCCGCCGCCGCCGCTATCACAGCTACCTGAATCTGAAGATGATGAACAATCATTTGAATAGCTTGAGCTATGATTACTAGAACTATTATCGTGAAAATGATGTGTTGAAGAAGATGAATGATCGTGTTCGCCAGATGACGAATTGTTTTTTAGATTTTTAAGTAGAGCAATTAAGCAGATCAGTCCAATACTAGAAAAAATTGCAATAAATATAATTATAAATAACTTCAAATAACGACCTCCTACTAAAGCAACAGAGCTATGTGTTGTGTTCCTATTTCATTATTTAAATGAGTCATGCTGAAGAAACAAGTTGTTTTTTGATAAGTTAAAATATTAGCTATAAAAAACTTTGGCAAAAGACGCGATATATTGCTCAGCCTTCGCCTCATAATTTTGAAAACCCGCATCAAAAACCCATCTTTCAATTTCAGATTTTTTGACTAAATTTTGCAAGTAAAGCTGATGATATCGGTCTAATTCTTCTTTTAAACTTCTTAGCATGAGTTCATTTAAACCAGTGGGAGGATTCAGACCTGTATCTAAAAGACTCGGTGCAAATGCCACACTTTTGAGTTCCAATTGATGCGCTGTTCTTACAACAGTTTTTATCGCCGTCTCGATTCGCTCTATCGTGAAATCTTCTGGCGCTCCCATGCCTATAAGCAAAACTTTAGAAGCTTGTATGGTTGAGGGAGTTTGATTTATTAAAAGAGAGTCATTGAGTTTCGCACTAAACCAGTTATTTTTCCGTATTTCATATAGTCTTCCGTTTAGAGCTTCATCTAAATGTGCCAAACCACCAGAAAAAGAACGGTTATCCATTTCATGTTCAAAAATACAAGCACAGGAAAGTTCAACCTCGGCCGAAGCACAGTCCCAAGTCACGAGTTCGATGTCCAGATTTTGATAGTGACCAATTTTAGTTTGCTTTATATCTGTGCTCATATTTTTACTCTTCTCGTTTTACCATGCATATTTAAGCTCAAGGCCTAAATAGTTTGCGTCTTTACCACCTGCTTTCTTAATGGTATCTCCAACCTCAAAGTGCACTCCTTCGGCAGCAACAGACAAATTAGCATTTATTTTCTGATCTGCTCTCAGTTGAATATATGCCCCTGTCCAGCTTGAGCCTTGGCCTGCTGTGTTTGCCATGCTGTTATTGCCTTGGAAATAAACTGCATCATTGGTGGTTTCACGCCACTGAAAACCTAAAGCACTTAACAAAGTAAGTTTATCGGATGGCTTAAGTGTCAGAGATGGTTTTATGTGAATAATATTACTGTAGCCACTGTAACCCGCCAAAGTAAAGTATGAACCGTTTGCAAAGAGCTGGTTAAAGGTATTGAGTTCATTATCGTTGGCGTTTTTATCACCTGTGGCAATATCAAACTGGAAGCCTAAACGCGGCGACCAAGCTTGGTCAGCAAATGTGTACCCTGTAATACTACTGAGTCCCCATGCTTGAATAGATTGTCCACCAATCTTTCCATGTTGAAACATGCCTTCAACATCCCAATCGATATTATTCTTTTTACCCATATGACGAGCATCATATAAGTCTCGAATTTCATTACCCTTAACACTTGTAAAAGATGCATTATCCCGTTCATAACGTGAGTAATAACCAGATAACTCACCTCCCCACACATTTTGTTTATCTACGCGAAAGCCACTAAAACTTAAATTACGTTTTGAGTGGTCGTTAAAAGTTGAATCTTTTTCAATTTGAACTGGTCTGGTGAGATAGCCTAAAACTCTCCAATCGCCATATTCATAACCCGACCAAATTCCATCGAAAGCTTGCCGAACGTTTGGGCCTTCACGATTTGAAATAAAGCGCTGTAAGTCAAAAGCCATCTCTTGACGGCCTACTCTAAACTTAAAAGTTCCATTATTTAAAGGACTCACCCACGCAATAAAAGCTTGCTCTACATCGAGTCTATTTTGATCAGTACTACTAATATTCTTTTTATCAAACGCTCGTGCATCACTAAGCTGAGTAAATAATTGTAAATGATCGCCAATACGTGCATCTGCATGAACTTGTAATCTTTGAATTAAATAGCGATCGGCTTGATTATTTCCGCTGCCAAATCTCGCATTATTATTGACTTCAAAACGCTCGCGAATATTCGCACCCAATGACAAATAATTATTATCGCCAAAGGGTATATATTTGAAATCATCGCCTATTTTCTTTGGTACACACGAGTTTTTTAAAACATCCCAATTTTCTTGCCAACGATTGGTTGAGATTTTTGGGCGAGCTGGGCATGCATTTGTATTTGCAGCATCATTTTCTGCATGCGCAAATTCATAAAGAAATAAGCTCCCCGTAAGCAAGACGCTCATTTTTATAATTTTAAGATAATTTTCTGAGGTCTTAATGCGATATTTTCTATCATTAGAAATAGGCTGAGCCATATGGTTATCCACGGTAATAAACAGGTCATTGCAGAGACTTCGTCTTTTACACTCACACCGCCCTTAGGCCATATGAGTGTCGGTTTCTCACAATCATTAAGCGAATAAATTACTTTGTAGCGGCATGAATTTCGGCAATATAACCACCTGGAAACTGCACCATCGCTGCCTCACGACCATCCGATTTATAGGCATTCACCAATACAGATACACCCGCTTTTGTGGCTTTATCTAAAGTCTCAGATAAATTTTTGACTTCATAACCCGTCATATCGTGCCCATATGGATATGGAAGATGACCATCTGTGACTAACACAGTCATTTTGCCGAAATCAGATTCAACGCGAATACGTCTATACGTTTCATTTGGACGTCCAATCTCTACACCAGCCGCTTTTGGATTATCTGAAACCACTTTACCGTGCGAGAAATTGACAAACTTTTTAACGAAAGAGTCTGCACTTTGTTTTGAAACATAAATACGATTTTCTGGAACGGTCTCTAATTTGTTATAGCTAGGTTTAGTCGTGTGCCAATAAAGCTGCATATTTACCCCACCCGGCCACTGGATGACTGCATCACGCCCGATTGGGTCAGGAAATGCATCAACAATCACATCTGCGCCATTTGCTTTAGCAGCCTGTACTGCTACATCCATATCTTTGACTAAATAACCTGTTCGTTCTAAACCAAACGGATATGGAACGGGAGTTTTAAAACCAAATACAGACAGTGTTCCTACTGGAGTCAATACAAGCTGGGAAATGGTCTGGCTTGGTGTTGGCGTCACCTGAAAAACACCCTGTTTAGATTTAGTTCCACCAAAAGTCGCGACTAAGCTGTCGGTAAATTTATCGAAGTCTTCGGGGTTAACATACACATGCGTTGTATCGTATTGAGGAGCTACACCGGGCGCTTCACTTTTTACACTGGTTGTTGTTTTGGCAAAAACTTGAGGAACAATGGCAACATTTGTGCCCACTAGCATGGTGCTTAAAAGCAAGGCTGATAATGATTTACGCATAAAAGACTCCGTAAGAATTAAGTGCTACAACTTATTGTGACTTTGTTTGTTGATTAGAAAGAATGGTGACCATCACTAGAGCAGCAATGAGACCGAGATGTTCAAAGAAACTATTAAACGTGCTAAAAAAAGCTGGACCTGTGTGATTCCAAAAATCGTTTGCAACCAGCATTGCTATTGCGGTTAGACAGCCTAAAGCCCCTGCTCCTAACCAGACAAAACGATTAAAAATCACCAAGAGCGAACCCACAATTTCAATAAAAATCGCTGTAGATGCCCAGAGCCAAGCAGGCTGTAAACCAAAACTTGCCTGCTCCTCAATCGCTGCATGAAATCCGATGAATTTATTAATTCCACCGACTAAATAGGCTGAAACTAATGCAAGTCGAAGAAGTGGGAGCAATCCATGAATTGATAAGATCTTTTTTATCCACACAGGATTATTATTAATTAAGTCACTCATCTATTTACCTCATTGGTATTTCGATTTTTTAACAACCCTATAAAGTTATAAAAATATTAATATTTGCAAGAACCATGATTTTAATTTAGATATTTAAAATGATTATTTATATGATCCACCAAAAAATTAATTAGCAGACTATATAAAATCAAAAATAAGCGTAAACTACTAGATACCTATTTAAATACAAACTGTATCCTTAAAAGATACAATGATTGATAAGTAAAAATTCATAATATAGTTTAGCTACACGCCAATTTAGCCTTTCAAAATTTAATGGATAAACTAGACTGTATTCATACTTTTATTAGTGTTGTAGAAAGTGGAAATTTTAGTAATGCCTCCAGAAACTTAGGTATTACTCGAGATCAAGTTTCTAAAAGAATTTTTTATTTAGAAAGTTTATTCAGTACATCATTGTTTATTCGTAACACTAGAAAGATGGACCTCACCCGCTCAGGGGAAAAGTTTTATCAACGGTGTAAAGTTATTGTTAAAGAGCTAGATTTAGCTGCTATTGACTTCATCTATGATCAAAAATATCCTGAAGGTATATTAAAAATCAACGTTCCAGATGCTTTTATTCAGACATGCTTTTCAGATATTATTTCCAATTTTTTAATTCAATACCCTAACATCGAAATTGACCTTTTATTTTCAGAGAAATCAATAGACATTAATGAAAATAAATTCGATATTGTTTTAAAAATTGAAGAAGATATTAAAGAGGAAAATATTTTTATTCTAAATAGCTATAAAAGAAACTTCTATGCAACAACGACATTTTTAAATAAACATGAAAAACCTGAAAGTATAGAAGAACTAAGAAAACATAATATATCGTTATATTCAAGATCAGATTTAAAAGATAAGATTATTAACTCAAGCCCTCAACTGATCTGCAATAATATAGAAATTCTTTTAGATTTTTGCCAAAAGAACCAGAGTATTTTGTTTATTCCCGATTTCTTAGCAAAAAAATATGAAGATGATGGCGTTATTATTAATTGCTCAGAAGACATCTTTTCATCAACGGTTCATTTTTATGCAACCACCCCCTATGGCTCGAAAATTCCAAAAAAGGTTGAACTTTTCTTAGAGTCGTTGAGGCAACATTTTTCAAACTTAGAGCATTTTCAGTCATACAAAGCTATCTCTCAGTAGATCGTTTTTTTTCTTATAAGTATATAAAAAAAGTTCTAATCACGATTAACACTAGTTAAATATTTTTGTTATATACTCAACAAAATATGTTGAGTATATAACATGAATATATCATTACTCATATCTTCACTCCCTACTCAGAACTCAACCGCTCGTATGAGAGTCTGGCGTTCACTCAAAGCAAGCGGAGCCGCAACTATTCGTGATGGGGTCTATCTATTACCCATAACGCATTCTGAAAAGTTTGAAGCTATCGCGCAGGATGTAATTTCCGAGCAAGGTTCAGCTTATATCTTTCAAGCAGAAGCGCCATTAAACTTTGAAATTGCTTCACTTTTTAATCGTAATGAAGAATATGAAGCTATACGTAAACAGCTTGTTGATTTAAATCAGAATCAAAATGAAAGTGAAAAAAAAGAATTACTTAAACAAGTCCGAAAATTAAGAAAGAGCTTTGATGCTCTTGTAGAAATTGATTATTTCCCTAGCGAAATCCAAGGGCAAACGCTTAATGAACTGGTTTCACTCGAACATTCTATTGCTCGACTTGGTGAAACCAATGAACCCGTTTTTACTCAAGCAAAGATAAAGAGACTTCTAAAGAAAGATTATCAAAATCGAGTCTGGGCTACCCGAAAGCATCCATGGATAGACAGATTAGCGTCAGCTTGGCTCATCAAAAATTTTATTGATGAATCCCCTCAGCTTATATGGCTAGAGTCTCCTTCTGAGTGCCCCGCACATGCGCTTGGTTATGATTTTGATGGTGCCGCTTTCACGCACATCGATAACTTCGTTACGTTTGAAGTTCTCTTGCATAGTTTTGAACTTGAAACACCTGCATTAAAAAAGATTGCGGAAATTGTGCACTATCTTGATGTAGGCGGTTTTGAACCACCAGAAGCAATAGGCATAGAAAAAGTAATTCAAGGTTTACGTAGTCAGATCAGCAACGACGACCAATTATTCGAATTGGCCAATTATATCTTTGATGGCTTATATGCCGACTTAAAAAGAGAATGCTCATGATACGAGAAAAAGAAAATTCACTGGACTCGCCCGTTGAACCTGTCAGCTTCTGGCGCGCATTTCTGTTTTGGCTCAAATTAGGATTTATCAGCTTTGGCGGGCCAGCAGGACAAATCGCAGTTATGCATCAAGAGCTTGTTGAACAAAAGCGCTGGATTTCAGAAAAACGTTTTTTACATGCGCTTAACTATTGCATGCTCTTGCCCGGCCCAGAAGCACAGCAGTTAGCGACCTATATTGGTTGGCTTATGCACCGTACCGTTGGAGGTATAGTTGCTGGTGTATTATTTGTACTCCCCTCGCTGTTTATCTTGATCGGACTATCATGGATCTACATTAAATTCGGTGATGTTCCAGTCATTGCTGGCCTGTTTTATGGAATTAAACCCGCAGTAGTCGCTATTGTTTTTCATGCGACTTATCGAATTGGTAGTAAATCACTCAAAAATAAATTTTTGTGGTTAATTGCTGCTCTCGCTTTCCTTGCCATCTTTGTTTTAAATCTACCATTTCCACTTATTGTTTTGGCAGCTGGACTTACGGGTTATTTTACAAGTAAGAAGTATCCTGAGCTATTTTCTAGCAATGCTGGACATAAAAATAGCCAAAAAGATTATGGTATTGCTTTAATTGATGACGACACACCAACACCCGATCATGCAAAATTCAGATGGTCACACCTGACTAAAATTCTGATTATTGCAGCGCTGCTGTGGTTTATTCCGGTGCTGGGGCTTGGTCTTTATTTCGGTTGGGATCATGCATATACCCAAATGGCATGGTTCTTTACGAAAGCTGCTTTACTTACTTTTGGCGGTGCATATGCGGTACTGCCCTATGTCTATCAAGGTGCTGTAAACTATTATGGATGGTTAAGCCCAACACAAATGATTGATGGTTTAGCACTGGGTGAAAGTACACCAGGCCCTCTAATTATGGTGGTTGCTTTTGTCGGTTTTCTTGGTGGCTTTAACCATGCCTTATTAGGTTCAGAACACTTATTCTTAGCAGGTGCAATCGGCGCGACTATTGTTACTTGGTTTACCTTTCTATTTTCATTTGTATTTATTTTGGCAGGTGCGCCTGTTATCGAATCAACGCATAACGAGCTTAAATTTACTGCTCCATTAACTGCAATTACTGCTGCCGTAGTTGGCGTGATTTTAAATTTGGCACTGTTCTTTAGTTACCATGTTTTATGGCCTCATGGATTTGGTCAAGCTTTCAATTATGAAGCGGCTTTAATTGCAATTGCTGCATTCATTGCCCTATTCCACTTTGAAGTAAAAGTGATGTATGTCATTTTAGCAGCAGCTATTTTCGGTCTATTTTTATACATTGGAATATAAAAACTTTGTGATATAAAAAGAGTAATCATTAGGCTTACTCTTTTTTATGTTGCTGCTTCAGAACATGGTGAAAGTATCTGAATGCCTTGTTTAATCTGAGCAGTTTCATATTAAAAACCACTCCAACACCATATCTCTTTCATCCAAACTGTTTGAACTTAAAGTCTGTAGCATCAAACCATCTATCAGGTTTAGAACCATATTTGCATCGGGTTTGAGTGCTCTGCTTTCCAGACTAAAGACCAGATCAAAAAGTTCTCTAAGCAGCCATTTTCGATATTCAACTGCCATGCCGTAGGCTCTTGGATAAAGCTGTTTTATTTCAAAAATGGCTTTAAATAAAAGATGGTAAAAGCTATTCACATCGACATGTAAGCAGACAATTTCTTTGATTTTATCGACAGTCTTTGGGTAACGGTGTGAATAGACAATTGCCAGCACTTCTTCTTTCAGTCGGCTTTTTTGAAGGGTTAAGCATGTTTCAACAAGGCGTTCTTTTGAGTGAAAGTAGTTATAAAAAGTGGCTTTGGGAACTTTAGATTTTTTGACAATTAGGTCTACGCCTGTATTGTGAAATCCATAGATATTAAATAGATCTACTGCTGTATGTAGCACTTTTAATTTTTTTGAAGATGTTTCTAAATTTGGCATATTTTTACCGTTATAAATTAAATTTTTTTGTATATAAATGAGATACAAAAAACCGCTGCCCTTTTTTGGAGAAAAAAAGGCATAGCAAAGCCATAAAGACTGTGCTTGGCACATCTCAAATTTTATTGTTGATTAAGTTTTTAGCCGTAATGACTTAAAGTCTGAAAAGCCGATGAGCCTTCAAACTGTTTAAAGATGAATTAAGTTGTGTCGTTATAGCTTTTGGCAAAGGCTGCCAAGAAATAATGAATGTGC
>NZ_JAOVFN010000030.1:8991-27596 GCF_034650275.1 Acinetobacter sp. IRS14 | reverse complement strand
CACACCCTCGTCGGTTTTCAAGACCGGTGCATTAAACCGCTCTGCCACGCTTCCAACGAGCGCTATAATATAAATAAAAACTCAAGTTGGCAAACCTTTTATTTAACTTTTAATTCAAACGCTCAAAATAAATACAAATTAATTTAGTTTTCTGGGTTTTCGTTCTTTTCATAGCGAATTGTATTGATATACCAAAGCTTTTTTCCAGATGGCGTATGTACTTCAATCTCATCATCGACTTCTTTGCCAAGCAGTGCGCGAGCCATCGGCGATTCAATTGAGATATGCTGCGGGTGATGGTCATAAATTTCATCGATCCCGACAATACGTAAAGTTTTTTGCCCGCCTTCTTCGTTTTCAATCTCTACCCAAGCGCCGAAATAAACCTTACCGTCTTGCTCAGGTGCGTAATCAATGATTTTTAATTCTTCTAAACGTTTTCCTAAATAACGTACTCGTCGATCAATTTTTCTAAGGAGCTGCTTATTGTATTGATAATCGGCATTTTCACTGCGGTCACCTAAGCTTGCAGCCCAATTCACTTTCTTTGTGATTTCCGGTCGTTCTTCATGCCAAAGTTGTTTTAATTCAGCAACTAATTTGTCATGTCCAGATCGAGTGATTAAGTTAGATTTCATGATTAAAAACCACTGTTCAACAACATATCGCTTACAAGATGTAGCATTTTATACCCTATTTTCTCATATCAGAAGTGTATAAATTTTCTTCCTTAAGAAATTCATGTGTTTATGATGATATATCGAATATTTAATTGTACGAAATTTGACAATACTTTTTTTCAATACTATGATGCGCGCAGATTAAATGTTGAGCAATTTTTAACCTTCTAGAAAACTATGTAGATTTTCTACACAGTTTGTTTTTTTCATTTCATGTCATTTTGAATGACGTCATGACTGCCCACCCCTTATTGAATTTATCAACTTTTAGAAGTTATGGCAGCTTTTTGTCTGACTTTTGGGGCATAAATTACCTGTAGCGGAGACAACATGCACAGTAATTCAAGTTCAGGGTCGAGGCTTTGCCTTAACTCTTTATTTTCTTCTCTCCCGTTAAAAGCACTTGCACTTAGTACTATGCTTTTTCCATTTCATAGTATTAATGCAGGAAAAACCCTACAGTACAATACTGTAGTAAATACAAACACTTTAACTGTTGTTGCGGTAGAAAGCCCGACAACCGTTTTCAAAGAAGATCAGTTTTTACATGGTTTTGGTTACGACTTAGCCCGTAACTATGCACAAAGCCTTAATGTAAAGCTGGACTTTAAAATCGTGTCAGACAATGCCACTGCACTTAGATGGGTTCAGCAAGGTAAAGCAAACTTTGCGATGACAACCGCTGGTTTAAGTACCATCGAGAACAAAGGTTTGATGTCTTTTTCTGCAAGTTGTGGTGACACAGTCGATTTGCAAAAAAACGGTTTAAATCCTGAGTTAAGCTGGGTGTTTAAACAAGCTGATGACCCCCTCACCCAAACCGCTAGTGGCTTTGTATGCCAAAGTAAGCAAAATGGTGTGACTCAGCAACTTGCTTCTTTCTATAATCGTAATGTGGTGAAACCAGAAGCTTGGTCAACCATTCAACGTGACTTAACGACGCGTTTACCGATTTATAAAGCGAGCTTTAAACAAAGTGCAGCTAAATACGATCTCGACTGGCATTTACTTGCCGCAATTGGTTATCAAGAATCATATTTAAAGCCAGAATCTGTTTCTCCCACAGGTGTTCGTGGCTTAATGATGCTGACCAATAGCACTGCTCGAGCAATGGGTGTGAGCAATCGTAGTGATCCAGCTCAAAGCATTCAAGGTGGCGCGAAGTATTACGACCAGATGTTAAGTGAATATGATGATATTCCTTTCCCTGATCGAAACTGGTATGCGCTGGTGGCCTATAATATGGGACCAGGTGCGGTAAACCAGATTCAGAAGCGCTTGCAAGCACAAGGGAAAGATCCAAACCAATGGGTTAATCTCTACAATTATTTGCAAAGTAACAAAGCGCGTAATGGTCGATATAAGCAAGCGGTTCAATATGTCACTCGTATTCGTGCTTATCTTGAACATATCAAAACAGCGCAAACACGAATCAATATCTAATTTTATTATTTAAAAGTTGATAAATTCTTTGTTTGTGTGAATAAAAAGCTTACCTCTTGGGGTAAGCTTTTTATATGAATTCTTTTAGATTTAAGCTGTATGCTCTAATACTTTCTTAAACAAATCTTTTTGCTCTTGGCTTGGCTTAGCTGTTTGTAAAGCCATTAATTGAGACATATCACCTTGAACTTTAATTTTACCAGTCATGAATGCCTGCATAGCAGCAGCCATATCAAACTCTAAGAATACTTTACGTAAAGTTTCAGCATCCATATTTAAAGTTGTTTTGGCATTTGAAGACAAACCTTTTTGGATTTTACCCCCATCTAAAGCTAATTCGGTATTTCCAGAAGCATCTGTAACTACTAAATTAATTGCCAAATTCGCAAGAGCAGGTGGCAAATTAAGATCCCCTGCTTCAGCAGTTAATTTTTCGACAGTAGCAAACCAATCTTCAGTTAAAAATGCAGGCATGATTCTTCCTCAAATTTATTTGTTCAATTTCTCTAGTTGTCTATCCAGACAACATCATGTGAAGCAATTCTGCTTGAGCGTTGTTATAGCATGTAATTTAAATTTAGGGCTATGACTTTTTGTACGGAACATTCATTTTTTAGTATTTTGATACATTAAAGGCACTTGTTTATAAAGTGCCTTTAACATTGTCTATGTCTAGCGTTTATTCAGCAGCAAAGCTTAAGTTCACGACATCTAAACGGTTTTTAAGCTCTTCTGGATCTTTAAAATCTAACTCGCGCTGAGAATCTAAAGCTTCGAAATCGAACAATTCACGGTCCGCTAACTGAGACGGTGATACGTTTTGTAACGCACCGAAAATACTGTGTAAGCGTTTCGGATATTGTTTATCCCAGTCACGTAGCATTTCATTAAGCATGGCACGCTGCAAATTTTCCTGCGAACCACAAAGGTTACATGGAATGATTGGGAACTGACGTAACTCTGCATATTTGATGATGTCTTTTTCTTCAACATATGCCAATGGACGAATCAGAATATTTTTCTTGTCCGATGATAAAAGCTTTGGAGGCATCGCCTTTAAACTTCCACCATGAAACAGGTTTAAGAAAAACGTTGCAAGAATATCATCGCGGTGATGTCCTAAAGCAACTTTAGTCGCACCAATTTCTTGTGCAAAGCCATACAAAGAACCACGGCGTAAACGTGAACATACTGCACAGTAGGTTTTACCTTCCGGTGTCAAACGTTTAGTAATGGTATAGGTGTCTTTTTCTAAAATGTAATATGGAATGTTATTTTCTTCCATATAACGAGGTAAGACATCTTCAGGAAAGCCGGGTTGCTTTTGGTCAAGGTTAACCGCAACAACATCAAAATTGATTGGTGCAATACGTTTAAACTGCAACATGATATCGAGCAAGGTATAACTGTCTTTACCACCAGACACACACACCATGACCTTATCGCCCTCTTCAATCATATTGAAGTCACGAATAGCATGCCCAACTTGACGGCGAAGCTTCTTGAGCAAACGGTAATAGGCCGAGCTTGTTGGAAGTTCAGGCTTAAAATTAAATCCCTGATTGGACTCAACTGGCGCGTACATAGACGAGATATACCCATAAATAAAAATACCGCGCAATTTTATATGATTCAGAAGAGAATCGCATCAAAAGAATAGTTTCAATTCTTGAAGTCGTCACATTGCTCATGCATGATGCAAAAGTGATGCTCTATTTTTGACTGAAGCGTTCAAAAAATGTGCAAAATGCTTACTTTTTGGACTTTTCCACAGTTTTCCACAAAACCTGTGGATAAAATTGTGGATTTCTTCGTACTTGACAAACTGTTTTGACCTTCTGTTAAGGGTTTTATTTAAATTGATCATTTTTTAACCAATGTTTTTTACCCTTTAATATCAACATGTTATTCAAGTCAATAGAATCATTTTAAAAATAATTTTTAATTTTTTTTGATGAGCATTCGAACAAAACAGCTTGATTTTTTGAAAGAGTCGAAATAAAAAAAATTACACAAAACTTCTTTAAGTAATATTTTTTGATAAACTCTTTGACAAGTTTTAAATACCTTAAAATTGTGAATAACATAAAATGAAAAATTCGGTTCAATTTCTTATTTCTTGTTTGCTGGGGATGACCACTTTTACGGTCGGCATGACTTCGAGTTCAGCAGGCCAAATGTATATTTACCAAGATAAAAATGGTAGTACATTGCTGACTAACCGAAAAAGTTATGATCAATCACTTAAAAAAGTAAAAGTGACTTACTACCCTGATAGTAATATTCATAGTTATACGAACTGGGGAGCATCAGAAGCTTCTGTTCTGCCAAGCTACAATAAAAATAAAAATGCTTTTGACCATATTATTAAACAAGCTGCTCTACAGCATGGTGTATCTGAAGGCTTGATTAAGGCTGTCATGCATACCGAGTCAGGATTTAACGTCAATGCCCGCTCTCCAGTAGGCGCGCAAGGTCTTATGCAACTCATGCCTGCGACTGCACGTCGATTTAACGTGACCAATGCCTTTGATGCTCAACAAAATATTTTTGCAGGTGCAAAATATTTAAGCTGGTTACTCAAGCGTTTTGGTGGGAATACTCAAATGGCGCTTGCAGCTTATAATGCTGGTGAAGGAAACGTTGATAAATACGGCGGTATTCCCCCTTTTCGCGAAACACAAGACTACGTGCGCCGTGTAACGAGCCGATATCAAAACTTATATTCATCTGGTTCTGGTTTTTCATCTTTTTCTAATACTTCAGCGCAAGTCACTTCTCAATCTTCTAATTTAGTGGAAAACACAACAGCTCAAATAGCAGCACCAGCTCCTAAACATTCCAATTCTCGTCAAATTGTGACTTTATCTAATGGAACATTTACTGATGCGCCTACAGGTACTTATGTCACAAACAATGCCACAGCAATTGCACATATCCGAATAGAGTAAGAACGTTTACTGACGGTTTATTCCTTCAAGTTTATGTGCTCTAAATTGTAATGATCTATTACCTGATCCTTACCATTTAGGCGAATTTAGCCAATTATTCTTTAAATTTAGGTACATTCTACTTCGTGAAAGAATGTATCAATTCCTTATTTTTATCTTGAATTTTTCCCCTAAGCCCCGCATATTAGCTGCATGATTTAAAATTTGTAAATCAGATAACATTTTATTTATAAGAGGATTTTCTCAATGATGCGGATTGGTTTGTTTTTGCTTACCAACCTCGCGGTACTGGTTGTAGCTGGCATTATTTTGTCACTCTTCGGTGTCGGTAGTTACCATGGCGCGGGTGGCTTGAATCTAGGCAACCTTTTAGTGATCTGTTTTGTGTTTGGTATGGTGGGATCTTTAATCTCGTTATTCATGTCAAAATGGATGGCTAAGAAAACGACCGGTACAGAACTGATCGACCCGAATGCTCCTCGTAACCAAGCTGAAAGCTGGTTATTGCAAACAGTCGCTGAACTTTCTCAACGTTCTGGTATTAACATGCCAGAGGTTGGTATTTTTCCATCATATCAATCCAATGCCTTTGCAACAGGCTGGAATAAGAATGATGCCTTAGTTGCCGTTTCATCTGGTCTACTTGAACGTATGAACAAAGATGAGCTACGTGCTGTGCTTGCGCACGAGATTGGTCACGTTGCGAATGGTGACATGGTTACCCTAGCACTCATCCAAGGTGTCGTGAACGCCTTTGTTATGTTCTTTGCTCGCGTAGTCGGTGATTTTATCGACCGTAATGTTTTTGGTCGTCAAGATGATCAAGCTCCAGGTATGGGTTATTTCCTTATTACCATGGTATTAGATATCGTCTTTGGTATTCTCGCTTCCGCGATTGTGATGTGGTTCTCTCGTTATCGTGAATACCGTGCTGATGAAGCAGGTGCACGTTTAGCAGGTAAACAAGCAATGATTTCTGCATTATTACGTCTACAAGCTGAGACAGAATTGCCAGATCAAATGCCAAAAGAAATGAAAGCTTTCGCGATTGCGGAAGGTAAAGAACAAGGCTTTAGCTTAGCTGCTTTGTTCCAAACCCACCCAACAATTGAACAACGTGTGGCAGCTTTACATCAATTAGATTGCCCATAAAACGTTTAACGTGAAGAGATAAAGCCTCCAACTGGAGGCTTTATTTTTATTACATGGTTTGATAGAGACCCCAAAGATAACTTACACCCCACCAAACAGCGAAGCCAATTAAAAGTAGTACAAACGCGCCTAATAAATCGGGTATATGCAACCATAACCAACTCACCACAGGATTACGCCAAAAAGCTGAATGCTGCTGCTTCTTTTCGAGTTTTTCATGCAAATATGGATGAACAACATGAATATCGCTCTGAATCGCATATTCTTCGCGTATATGCGTATGAACCACATCTAATGCTTTTCGACTCGGTCGTATAAAAATATCAAAAATAGTTCCAGCAACTGGAACAAAACCCACTACAGCATCTACAACAGCGAGTTTGATAACTGGCGTTAGCTTATGTTGAGGTACACCAATCTGTTTAGCTTTATAAATCGCATAACACGTCAGTACAAAACCTGCGACATCACCAGCAATCGGAATCGTGCTCAGTGCAGCATCGGCACCAATGCCCTGCTTTGTAAAAGGAATACGCACCGCGCTGTCCATCATGGTGGCAAACTTGGCAAGGTCTCGTTCTAATGCGATGACCTGTTGCTCTGTTAATTTTTTTTCTTGAGGCATCTAAATCAAATATATGAAGAGAAGTTAAACTTAATATACTTGATTTAATGCCTCTTTTTAAATTGTTTACTTTTAACTAGATGCTTTCGATCTAAATAGTGAACGCAATAACACATACATAACTGGAATAAAGAATAAAACCAGCACCGTACCAAACATCACGCCACCTAAAATACTAATACCGATTTCTTGACGGCTCACAGCCCCAGCACCTTGAGCAAACACGAGAGGAATCACACCTGCACCAAAAGCTAAAGAGGTCATTAAAATCGGTCTTAGACGCAAGCTAGCGCCCTCTAAAGCCGCCTGAATAGCATTCTTACCCTTTTCTTGAGCCAAAGCTGCAAACTCAACAATTAAAATTGCGTTTTTACATGACAGACCAATTGTGGTTAACAGTGCAATCTGGAAATACACATCATTTGGTAATCCGAAAATATAAGAGAAAATGACACTTCCCCCAACACCTAGCGGAATAGAGGTCATCACAGCAGCTGGAATGCTCAAGCTTTCATATAAAGCGGCTAAACATAAGAAAATAAAACCTGCCGAAATTAAATATAACCAGACGGCCTGATTTGTCGACTTCTGTTCTTCAAAAGATAAACCGGTCCAAGCTAAACCAACGTCTTTTTGCTGATTTACAAGTTGTTCAACATCTTTCATTGCCTGACCTGAACTGCTGCCACTCGCAACGTCTGCCTGTAATTGCAGGGCGCTATAACCCATATAGCGTTTTACGATTTCAGGAGCACCACCCCAGCTAAAGTTAGCAAATGAACTAAAAGGCACCATTTCATTTTGGTTGTTACGCACAGACCAGTTATATAAATCTTCAGGCTTCGATCTGAACTCGGCATCACCTTGAATCATGACACGCTTAATACGACCACGGTCAATAAAGTCATTTACATACGTTCCGCCCCACGCACTCGACAAAGTGTTGTTAATCGCGGGTAGTTCTAAACCATTTGCTAATGCTTGTTTCTGATCAATTTTGATATTGAGATTTGCTTTACTATTGGTTGATTGCTTATCAAAGTTTTCAAAAGTTGAATAATTTTTACTTTGAGTTTGTAATTGACGGAAGGTACTATCTAGAAAATCTTGCCCTTGCCCATTTAAATCTTGAATCCATAAATCCATACCATCGGTTTGACCTAAACCATTTACCGAAGGCGGCAAAGTCACATTAATTTGAGCATTATTTAATTGACTAAAATATTTCATTGCCCGCTTTTGTATAGCATCCGCTGAGTTTTCTTTTCCAGTACGCACATCCCACGGTTTTAAAGCAATGAACCCTTGTGCTAAATTTTGCCCTGTACCCGAATTGTTTCGACCATAGCGGATTAAGACTAAATCCACATTTTTATCTTCTTGAGTTAAGAAATATTGACGAACTTGTTCACCAATTTTCTGACTTTGAGAAATTGGGGCGCTATCAACAAGCTTAATTTGAACACTTAAAATCCCTTGATCTTCTTTAGGAATAAATCCACTTTTTAAACCGCTATAGAACAGTGCAAAAACAGCAATCAAAGCCACAAAAATCACAACAACCGATTTACTGTAACGAATGCTTGTTTGTACGATCTTGATATATTGATTTTTAAGTTGATCAATCTTTTGGTTAAACCAAACTGCCCAACGCATAGGCTGAGGGCTAGGCTTTAAAATTAAGGCACACAATGCAGGTGTTAGAACTAATGCAACAACGAGCGATAATGCCATAGCAGCAACTAAGGTAATTGAAAACTGGCGGTAAATCACCCCAATTGAGCCACCTAAAAAAGACATTGGAATAAAAACAGCAGTTAATACCAATGTAATCCCAATTAAAGCACCACTAATTTCGCCCATTGACTCAATAGCTGCTTCTTTCGGAGTTAAGTGCTGTTCATGCATAAGCCGTTCAACGTTTTCCACGACTACAATCGCGTCATCCACTAACAAGCCAATGGCGAGTACCAGTGCAAATAAGGTTAAGGTATTAATGCTAAAACCGAGCACATATAAAACAGCAAAAGTTCCTAAAATAACAACCGGAACGGTAATACTCGGAATGAGTGTCGCGCGCCAGCTTTGCAAGAACAAAAACATTACCAGAATAACTAAAATAATCGCTTCAATAAGCGTCTTTACGACTTCCTTAATCGACTCTTGAACAAACGGCGTGTTATCACGTGGATAAACAATTTTATAACCCGCAGGTAGTTTAGTTGTAAGCTGATCTAGAGTTTGATGGATGAGTTTAGAGGTCTGAATGGCATTTGCACCCGAAGATAGTGAAATACCTAAACCTGCGGCAGGATAACCATTAATGGTGTTAAAAGACTGATAGTTTTCTGCACCCAACTCAACTCTAGCTATATCTTTTAAATAGACATAGCTCGCTGTTTGGTTTGATTTCACTACAATATTTTTAAAATCTTCGACTGTTTTTAGTCGAGAACCAGCTGTAACTTTAGTATTTAAATATTGCCCATCAATAACAGGTAAATCACCAATTGCACCCGCAGCCACTTGGGTATTTTGAGCGGTAATTGCACTGGCAACATCACTTGGCATTAAATTATATTGTTTTAATTTATCAGGGTTTAACCAGATTCGCATTGCATATTGCGAACCAAAGACATCAGACTCACCCACCCCTTCAATACGGTTCAGGTTATCGACCACGTGTGTCGTTAAATAGTCTGATAGCTCAATATTCCCCGCTTTACCAGTCGAGTCATATAAACCTACCACCATAAAAGTATCGCCCAGAGACTTACTTACCGTCACCCCTTGGCGTTGTACTTCATCTGGTAAACGTCTTATCACGCCACTAATGCTATTTTGTACTTGTACCTGTGCAGTATCTGGATTTGTTCCATTATCAAAACTAATGGTAATTCGGCTACGTCCCGACGAGTCACTGGTAGAACTGAAATAAAGTAAGTGATCAATACCTTGTATTTGCTGTTCTAAAATCTGAGTAACACTTTGCTCAACCGTCTGTGCATCTGCCCCACTATAACTTGCCGATACTGTAATTTTTGGAGGTGCAATATCGGGATAGCGTTCTACTGGCAAATTCAGAACCGAGAAAATACCAAATGCCATAACAATAATTGCAAGTACACTGGCAAAAATAGGGCGCTGAATAAAAAATTTAGATAGCATGGCTGCTCAGAATTAAGTCGTCAATTAACGGGTGGCAATACCGAATTCGGCATCTTGATCATCAACGAGCGATATATAAAAGACAAGTAGAATTAACACAATAAATGCAATTAGGACAAAAACAAAGCAGGAATAGGCATTTCCTACAAACCCATAAAGAAGGTTTTAACAAGTGTCACTGAAAATTCATGAATTCTTCATGATCACGTCAAACTCAATAAGCAGACTAGAGCCGTTTCAACTAAAACAATATGAGTAGAATTATGTTTAAAAGAGCAATTTTATGCTTAAGTTTAATTAGCTTGGTTGGTTGTAATGACGATGATAAAACCGAAAACACGCCTACTACACCAGAATACCAACTACCTAAAATTTTAGTAATAGGACATCGTGGCGCTAGCGCTTTACGCCCTGAACACACTTTAGCTTCATATCAAAAAGCCATTGACGATGGTGCGGATTTTATTGAACCGGATTTAGTATCTACAAAAGACGGCGTGTTAGTTACTCGTCATGAAAATGAGATTGGTGGAACAACCAATGTAAGCACTTTAACTCAGTTTGCAGACCGTAAAACAACAAAAAATATTGATGGTAAAGACCTAACAGGTTGGTTTACAGAGGACTTCACTTTAAGTGAATTACAGCAGCTTAAAGCTCGTGAACGTATTCCAGAATTCCGACCTGCAAACACAGCCTATAATGACCTCTACCCTGTCCCGACTCTGGAACAAGTGATTGAACTAGCTGAAGCAAATTATAAGAAAACGGGAAAAATTATTGGATTATATATTGAAACCAAACATCCGACTTACTTTAAAAATCATAATCTGGCAATGGAAGATACCCTTCTTAAAACCTTAGCCAAATATGAATATACACGTGATATTGCACCTGTGTATTTACAGTCTTTTGAAGTGAGTAATTTAAAATATTTAAAAGATCAGCTGGACCTTCATAAAAGTATTAAACACGCACAAATCATTCAATTATATGATGCTAAAACCTCTCAACCAGCCGACTTCGTTGAATCTGGTGAAACTAAAACTTATGCAGATTTAGCCACAGCACAAAGCTTAAAAGACGTAGCTAAATATGCAAATGGTGTAGGACCAAGTAAAGGTTATATTCTAAACTTTAATGACAATGGCTCAGTTCAAACGACTTCGTTTATTTCTGATGCGCATAAAGCTGGCTTAAAAGTACATACTTATACTTTCCGTCCAGAAAATAATTTCTTACCAAAGCCTTTAAAATGCAGTCAAGATAAACCAGCTGAGCGCTGCCCAACTGGTGCTTTAAAAGAATTTGAAGCCTATTTCAAAGCGGGTGTTGATGGAATCTTTACAGATGACCCAGCCCTTGGCCGTGAAGCCGTTATTAATTATGAAAAAGCCGCAAAATAATTAAAGTTTTTAATAAAAAACAGGGCAATAAATGCCCTGTTTTTTATTTCTCTACAACATTATCAAAATAAAGTGGGATCCACTGATATTGCTCAGCATTTACTTTATAAACATGTCCAATGCCTGGAAATGGTAAATGTGGTGCTGCGACCCATTGCTGTTTATTTGAAATTTCAGCGAACATTTTTAAACGGGTATTAATCGCCTGCTCAGAATTCACATCAAAATCCACACCAGTTTTTGGAGCATCAAACTGCAAAGAATGCGAATGAACAATGTCTCCAACAAAAATTATTTGCTGATCATTACTCTTTAAGCGAAAGCTATGATGCCCAGGTGTATGACCGCGCGTATCGATCACTTCAAAACCTTGAATAACATCACCATCTTTAAATGTCTTAAATGCTTTTTTTGCTTGATATGGAGCAAGAGCAGTTTTTATGTTTTTCACAGTACCTAAATAGTTTTGCTTTTTATCTGCTGGTACTGTTTTTTCAGAAGCTGGATTTAACCAATAATCAGCCTCGCGTTCATGCGCATATACGGTTGCATTTGGAAATACAGCTTTCCCATTTTGAGCAATACCACACACATGGTCAGGGTGTAGATGAGTAAGTAAAACAGTTTTTACATCAGCAAGTTGATAACCTGCCAATTCAATATTTTTTGCAATTGAACCAAGTTGTGGGCCAAAACAACTTGCTGCACCACTATCAACAAGCGTTAAACTCTTACCATCATCTACTAAAAATGCATTGACCGAAGTTTGAATACCCTTCTCATTCACAGCAGCATATTTCGTTAATATTTTAGTTTTCTGAGTCTGATTTAAATTTTTAAATAAACTAGGATTTAGATAAATTGTGCCATCAAGTAAAGACGTTACACGGTATTTTCCGAATTGATGCTTATAATATCCAGGTACTTGTTGAGTAGGAGTTTGCTCGGCATACACAGAATGCATACTACAAAATGCAAGACCCAAAGCTACACATAATTTTTTCATCTCTTCTTCTCTATTCAGTTATAAAGTCAAAATCTTTAAAAAAGATTTAATAATTTTTTAAGACCCAAATTATATAATGCATGAAATGTGTCAGAAATATAAGTAAATGAATAGCTATTCTCCTTACAAAGGTAAAACAGGCCTTAAGCGTATATTAAATGCAACGGGCTACTCGATTTCCGGATTTAAAGCAGCATATAAAAATGAAGCAGCTTTCCGTCAAATTGTTTTGATTAATCTTATTTTAATTCCAGTTAGTTTTTTCCTTGACGTAACCCGCAGTGAACACGTCTTACTCATTATCGTATGTCTATTTGCAATGATCGTTGAACTGTTCAACTCGGCTATTGAAGCAGTCGTTGATCGAGTTTCTCTTGAAAAACATCAGCTTTCTAAAAATGCTAAAGATATGGGAAGTGCGGCTCAATTTGTTGCACTTTCTATCATTGCCATTACATGGTTATTCATTTTATTAGGATAAAAAAAACCATGCTTATAAGTAAATAAGCATGGCTGTAACAAAGAGGAACTTCTAGCTGCTGTTCCTGTTTTTTAATATAAGTTATTGAACTTAACTATTTCTTAAAATCACGTAAAATAAAAAATCCCTGTATAAACAGGGATTTTTTTAGTTCAAGCGTTGATGCGTTATTACATCATTCCGCCCATACCACCCATACCGCCCATATCTGGAACAGCTGGTTTATCTTCTGGAATGTCAGTAATCATACATTCTGTAGTTAACATTAAACCAGCTACAGAAGCAGCGTGTTCAAGTGCAGAACGAGTTACTTTAGCAGGGTCAAGAATACCCATTTCTAACATATCGCCATATTCGCCAGTTGCAGCGTTATAACCGAAGTTACCTTCACCCGCTTTAACTGCATTGATAACTACAGATGGCTCATCACCAGCGTTTGAAACGATTTGACGAAGTGGAGCTTCGATCGCACGACGTAAAATATTGATACCCGCTGTTTGATCTTCGTTAGCACCTTTTAGGTTGTCTAATACATTTACAGCACGTACTAGCGCAACACCACCACCAGCAACCACACCTTCTTCAACTGCTGCACGAGTTGCATGAAGTGCGTCGTCTACGCGGTCTTTCTTCTCTTTCATTTCAACTTCAGTTGCCGCACCGATTTTAATTACAGCAACACCGCCTGCTAATTTAGCAACACGTTCTTGTAATTTTTCACGGTCGTATTCTGAAGAAGATTCTTCAATTTGAGCACGGATTTGCTGAACACGCTCAGCAATAGCAGCTGCATCACCAGCACCATCAACAATTACAGTGTTTTCTTTAGAAACAGTGATCTTGTGTGCAGTACCTAAATCTTGAAGAGTTGCTTGTTCTAAAGACATGCCAACTTCTTCAGAAATAACAGTTGCGCCAGTCAAGATTGCGATGTCTTGAAGCATTGCTTTACGGCGGTCACCGAAACCAGGAGCTTTAACAGCACATACTTTGATAATACCGCGCATGTTGTTTACAACAAGTGTAGCAAGCGCTTCGCCTTCAACATCTTCAGCGATGATAAGAAGTGGTTTACCAGTTTTCGCAACTGCTTCTAAAACAGAAATCAATTCACGAATATTACCGATTTTTTTGTCAACAAGAAGAATGAACGGGTTTTCAAGCTCAGCTGTTAAAGTATCTTGCTTGTTTGCAAAGTATGGAGAGATATAACCACGGTCAAACTGCATACCTTCTACAACGTCTAAAGCGTCTTCGAAGCCAGAACCTTCTTCTACAGTGATTACGCCTTCTTTACCTACTTTTTCCATCGCTTGAGCGATAAGTTTACCAACAGTAGTGTCAGAGTTAGCAGAGATAGAACCAACTTGTTCGATCGCTTTAAAATCATCAGCAGGTTTTGCATTTGAACGGATATTTTCAACTACAGTTTTTACTGCGATATCAATACCACGTTTTAAATCCATTGGGTTCATACCTGCAGTTACAGATTTGATCCCTTCATTTAAAATTGCTTGAGCAAGTACAGTTGCAGTTGTAGTACCGTCACCAGCGATGTCGTTAGTTTTGCTAGAAACTTCACGAACAAGTTGAGCACCCATGTTTTCAAACTTGTCTTTTAATGAAATTTCTTTAGCAACAGTTACACCGTCTTTAGTGATGTGTGGAGCACCGAAAGAACGGTCAATCACTACGTTACGACCTTTAGGGCCTAAAGTCACTTTAACAGCATCTGCAAGTACGTTTACGCCTGCAATCATTTTTGAGCGAGCTGAATCACCAAATTTTACGTCTTTAGCTGACATATTAAACTCCAAATCTTTTTAAATACTGAATCTGATAATGAATTGAGTTATGGATTGATTAGCCTTCCAACACAGCTAAAATGTCTGACTCTTTCATGATTAAGAGTTCTTCACCACTTACTTTCACTGTTGTACCTGCATAAGTACCAAACAATACTTTGTCACCAACTTTAACATCCAAAGCACGTACGCCATTCTCAGTGATTTGACCATTACCTACTGCAATTACTTCACCTTGAGATGGTTTTTCAGCAGCAGAACCTGGAAGTAAAATACCACCAGCGGTTTTGGTTTCTTCTTCTACGCGACGAATTACAACGCGATCATGTAATGGACGAATGTTGCTCATAATTAACTCCATCAGACTAAGTCTTTTTGATTAATTGTTATTGCTTTAATCCAGAGCAATAACAAAATATTTAGATGTCACTTTTGTGGGGATGAAAAAAAAGGCTTCAAGGGGAAAATGAAAAAAAACTTATCTTTTTTGGTCATTTTTTAACAAGTTGTGAAGAGTTTTTATTAAATTTAAAGCACAAAATAAAAGAGGCTATTTTCATAACCTCTTTTATAAAGATAAATTTTAATGTTAAACAAAGAGTTGCTGGTTATTCAATAATTCATCCAATGTTGTATTTACCTGATTTAAAGTTATCAATGAAACACTACTAAACATTGTACCTTCACCATCTCGGTCAAGACTAATAGTCGTGTTTCCAGCATCTTGCTCTACAGTAATAAATTTCGCTAATGTGCTCACATCTTTAGAGTAGTCAATTAATAATTCACTTAAATCAATTTTATCTGCTTGAACATCGGTTCTTACATCACCTAAAGTAAAATCTAACACCGTGTCATGTCCATTCCCGCCTGTCGCATCTTGGCTATTTAGCAATTGGAACAGAATGGTATCGGCACCTTCATTAGTCATATAGGTATCGTTACCTTCACGCCCATTCAAAACGTTATTACCAGAGTTACCTGTTAAAAGATTATCTAAAGCATTACCTGTTGCATTTAGATGAGCAGAGCCAACCAGCTCCAAGTCTTCCACATAACGACCACTTTCAATTAATATTGATTCACCTGTTTCAATATTGGTTATCCATTGAGAGTTACCTACTAGACTAAAACTAACAGAACTAATTATTTTATCGTGCCCACCAAAATCCGTATCTTTAAGTTCGGACCCCACTATTTGTGTTTCTGAATACCCACTTTGAATCCACACGTTTTCGTAATGGCTCGTATCTACCCAAGTCTCTTCATTATGACCATCAAACACATATTGTTGCTCATAATAACCTTGTTCAATCCATTGAGATTCATAGTGCCCATCTTGAACGAGTTGTTGTTCAAGATGTCCAACCTCTAGAGTATTAGGACCTGATAGTTCATATCCTGACTGCCATTGATTTAAATTATAATCATAGTAGGTATTTACATATTGATTATACGAACCATCATCTGAATAGTAATTTATGCCATTTGAGTCCATGTAGACGTCTATTACTCCATCAACGACCCATGTATCTTGATAATAGCTTGTATCAATCCAAATATCTTGGGAGTAACTTGTGTCAATCCAAACATTTTCAAAATGGCTTGTATCTACCCATATATTATCAGTATAACCAGAAGCTACCCATTGCTCCTCATAATGACTTGTATCTATCCAGACATCCTGAAATACATCAACAACAGCAACCCCATACTCTTGAACACAATCACTTATATGATCAACTATATAAATATTATCTGTAGCATCACCTATAAACTGATCAACCGTGATCGTATGTAAGTCGCTAATCGCTTTGCTGATAGTTTCACTACGATTTCCTGCACGATCAATAACAGTAATATCAAATGATGTCGCATTCTCATACATATAAGTAGAGAAAGTTCCATCTGCCATGACCATAGTATTTGTTACAAAAGGTTCTTGATCAGCAAAATGATATGTAACTTCAAGAGTAGCCTTACTTTCTGCATGCCCCGTGAGCTCGTCCCATCCCTTCATAGCAAGCTGTGTGGCTACATTCGGTGCTGTTGTATCATTTATAGCAACAACCGTTGTATCCACACTCACATTTTGATTGGTATCAACTACTTTTACCGTCAATGTTTCGCCATGCCAATATTGTGACCATAATTGTGTTAAGAAACTACCTTCTCCTCCGACAGTAGTTTGCCCAACCAGATTATTATTAGCATCAAAAATATTAACAGTTGAATATGCTTCCGCTTGCCCTGAAAGTATATTTCCATCCTCTAATACAAGCTGAGTTGCTGCATTTGGTGCGACAGTGTCTATAGATGCCTTAATTTCTGTATAAACGCTTTGATAGCCATTTTGCTCCACAACAACGCGTAAAGTTTGTCCATTCGCCTGAGGTGAGTATAACTGGATATTAAAATGCCCTGTTTCATCTACAGAACCGCCACCAATATAATTACTATACACATCAAAAATACGCACCTCACTATTTAGTGAAGCAGTTCCCTCAATAAAGAAACCATCTTCAGATACTACAACATGATTTGCTGATGGAGGTGCATTAATATCTGCATTAAAAGTAATATTCAATGGTGTACTTATATTTTTGGCTAAATCTGTTGCCGTGATAAATAACTGCTCTCCACGTAATATAGGTGGATAAATACTAGAGTTGAAATATCCCGCTTCATCCGATTGAAATTCTGCTCTAAAATCTCCATCCTCATCCATTACTTTAATGATTACTTTCGGATCAGTGTGTCCAGTAATGCTATAACCGTCATTACTAATCACCACATCATTAATTATTGGAGCAACATTGTCTAAAGGCGCAGTAAGTTCAGAGATTAGGCTATATTGATTGGTATTCTGGTCATAAACTCGAACTTGTAATGTCTGTTCCTGTAAATAATAGTCATTTAACTGAATAGCAAAACTACCATCTTCATTCACAGCATTATTCCACCCTCCATTAATGGTCTGACCATTAGTAGATGTAACAACAATCGTCATTCCGGCTGTTGCCTTCCCTGTCAGAATATGGCCATCTCCATCCAGTTTTAGCTCTGTTGCAACAATTGGTGAATTCGCAAATACTGGCACTAATTCATGAGCAACTTCACTTTGATTGCCAGCAATATCTTTGACAAAAATACTTAAATTTTGTGTTTGATATTGACTCAGATTGATCCATTGATTAAACGTTCCATCATATCCAACATAAGTTGTTGTGATAAGTGCACCATACTGATCAATAATTTCAACAATTGCATTTGGCTCAGCTTCTCCAAAAAGCAATCCGTCTGAGTTTAAAGTAATATTTGCAGCAGCTGGGGGTGCGACATCATCGATTAAAGCATTTTGTTTAAACTCAATACTTCGGTTACTTGCTTGATCAATTACAACAAAAGTAAGCTCTTCTCCATGTAAATAGACTTGATTAAAAGAACCTGACACATTACCAGTACCATCTACATAACCATATCCTACAAATTCACCCGCAGCATTTTTGACTTCAATCCGAGTATTTGCTTCTGCTTGCGCTGTAAAGTTTTGACCGTTTTCATTGAAAATGATGTTTTCAATTGCGATTGGTGGAATATCATCAATCAAAGCATTCTGTTTAACCTCAGCACTACGATT
The DNA here is from genome assembly GCF_034650275.1 of Acinetobacter sp. IRS14. Lineage (NCBI taxonomy): Bacteria > Pseudomonadati > Pseudomonadota > Gammaproteobacteria > Moraxellales > Moraxellaceae > Acinetobacter > Acinetobacter sp. IRS14. The sequence goes on along the minus strand of NZ_JAOVFN010000030.1, from coordinate 9,239 downwards.
ACCAGCACGATCTACTACGGCAAAAGTAAGCTCTTCCCCATGTAAATAGACGTGATTAAAAGAACCTGACACATTACCAGCCCTATCTACATAACCAGAACCTACAACCTCTCCAGCAGTATTTTTAACCTCGATTCGAGTATCTGCTTCCGCTTGCGCTGTAAAGCTTTGACCATTTTCATTTAAGACGATGTTTTCAATCGGATTTGGTGCGATATCATCAGTTAAAGCATTTTGCTTAAATTCAA
>NZ_JAOVFN010000030.1:4798-8891 GCF_034650275.1 Acinetobacter sp. IRS14 | reverse complement strand
TCTAATGAGACGCTAAATGTTCCATCCCAATTAACATTATTATTCCAAAGATTTACCAATTGACCATTCTGATCAAATATCTGAATCGTAGCATTTGGCTCAGCCATACCAGTTAGATATGAACCATCTTCGCTAAATACTAAATTAGTCGCATTTTCCGGTGCAGTATTATCAAGAAAGGCTGTTTGTTTTACTTCAACGCTGCGATTACCAGCTTGATCAATCACAACAAAAGTAAGTTCCTCACCTTTTAAGTAAATTTGATTCAAGTATCCTGAGACATTACCAGCACTATCTACATAACCTGAACCAACAACCTCACCTGCAGCATTTTTAACTTCAACTTGAGTATTTACTTCTGCTTGCGCTGTAAAGTTTTGACCATTTTCATTGAAAATGATGTTTTCAATCGCGTTCGGAGCAATGTCATCAATCAAGGCATTCTGCTTGACCTCTGCACTGCGGTTACCCGCTTTGTCAACTACAACAAAAGTGAGTTCTTCTCCATGTAAATGAACCTGATATAAATAACCTGAAACATTGCCCATGCTATCGGTTGAACCAGATCCTATGACTTCACCAGCAGCATTTTTGACTTCAATTTGAGTGTTTGCTTCTGCCTGAGCTGTAAAGTTCTGTCCGTTCGCATCAAGTAAAATATTTTCAATTGGATTTGGTGCAATATCATCAGTTAAAGCGTTTTGCTTAACTTCTGTACTACGGTTACCAGCTCGGTCAACGACAACAAAAGTGAGTTCTTCTCCATGTAAATAGACTTGATATAAATAACCTGACACATTACCAGCGCCATCTACATAACCTGAACCGATGATCTCACCTGCAGCATTTTTAACTTCAACTTGAGTATTTGCTTCGGCTTGTGCTGTAAAGTTTTGACCATTGAGATCTAATACAATATTTTCAATTGGATTTGGTGCTACATCATCAGTTAAAGCATTTTGCTTAACTTCTGTACTACGGTTACCAGCTCGATCTACTACAACAAAAGTGAGCTCTTCACCATGTAAATGTACTTGATACAAATATCCTGAAACATTGCCTGTGCTATCTGCTGATCCATAACCAATAATGTCACCATTGGTATTTTTAATTTCAATCTGGCTATTTGCTTCAGCGTGAGCTGTAAAGCTCTGTCCATTGATATCTAATACAATATTTTCAATCGGATTTGGTGCGATATCATCAGTTAAAGCACTCTGCTTGACCTCTGCACTACGGTTACCCGCTCGGTCAACTACAACAAAAGTAAGTTCCTCACCATGTAAGTAAACTTGCGGGAAATAACCAAATACATTACCTAAGCTATCGGTATAACTAGTAGTAATCTTATTTCCAGCCTGATCTAATATTTCAATAGAGCTTCCAGCTTCTGCCTGAGCTGTAAAGCTTTGGCCATCTTCATTGAAGATGATATTTGCAATCGGATTTGGTGCAATGGTGTCAATTAAAGCATTTTGCTTAAATTCGACACTGCGATTACCCACTCGATCTATGACAACAAAAGTAAGTTCTTCACCATGTAAATAGATTTGATTGAAAAAGCCTGAGACATTACCAGCACTATCTGTAGAACCCCAACCCGTCTGATTACCTAATGAATCAATAACTTCAATCCGACTATTCGCTTCTGCTTGTGCTGTAAAGTTTTGACCGTTTGCATCAAGTAAAATATTTTTAATTGGATCCGGTGCAATATCATCAAGTGGAGCTTTAATTGAAACAGCTTCACTCACATTTCCAGCTTGGTCTTTAACAGTGACCGTGAATGCCTCTCCATGTAAATTATTGCTACTTAAGAAAACAGTAAATGTACCGTCCGAGTTGACGGTATTATTCCATATATTCAATGGCTGACCATTATGATCAAAAACCTGAATCGTAGTATTCAGTTCTGCTACACCCGTAAGATATGAACCATCTTCTGAGAAAACTAAATTACTGGCTGGTGTAGGAGGAACTGTATCAGCGGTGATTACAGTATCGGTGCTTATTTGTCCACGAGCATCCTTAATTGATAAGAACAACTGCTCACCATCAACAAGAGGGCGGTCAAGCTGGAGTTTAAAATAACTTGATCCATTCCAGCCGTTATCTTCACCGACTTTAATTTCAGCTAGGACTTCACCTTTGGCATCTTTAACAATGAGAGTACTATTATTTTCAGCTTGCCCACTTATCACTCCGTCCGAAGTAAAGCTATCTATATATGGGGCAAAAGCATAGTTAGGCGCCTGTATCTGCGCTGCTAAACTTATATTTCCATTTACATCTGTAGCTGTGACATAAACTGTCTCAGCATTGGTTAAAAACATACCTAATTCTATCGAGAAACTTCCACTCTCGTCGGTCCAGTTATTCCAAAACCATTTATTAAGAATGTTTCCTTGTCCATCTTTAACCAAAATTTCAGAGAAAGGTTCTGCATGACCATAAACTAAATCACCAGCATCATTAAAATTTAAATCTGTTGGAACAGGTGGAGGAGTCAGATCTACAACAATATTCTGCTCAGGGCTCATCAGACCTTTATTATCAATAATTTGAACGGAAATTTGCTCTCCATCAATTAAAGGTCGGTTTACACTCAAGCTAAAATGACTAAATTCATTCCAACTATTGTCATCACCTAATGTAACCTTTCCTAATTCATTACCGTCAGCATCACGCACAATTACCGTACTATTATCTTCAGCAAACCCAGAAATTAAGCCTTCTTGTGTAATACGTTCAACATGTGGAATATAAGCAAAGTTTGGAACTTCGATTAGGACTTCACTCGTATTTTGATTTTTATCTACTACTTGTACGGTAACCGACTCACCTTCTTTTAAAAATTGGAACACAGGTAAACTTGCAAAGCCTTGTTCATCTGTAACACCGTTAGCGATTAGATTTCCTGTTCCGGAAAACACAAGAATAAGGCTGTTAGGTTCATTGACATGTACTGATAAAGTTTCGCCACTAATATCAAATTGTGGAGTTTCTAAAAATACTGCGGGCGTATAGTCTGCGGTAATATATTGCGGATGGCCTGAAATATTATCTTTATCTGTAGAGATAATAATTTGAGTACCTTCCTCCAAAGGTTGGTCGAGGGACAAAGTAAATGGTCTAACTTCACCTAATGCCATTACACTAAAAGGCGTAATACCTGGGCCCTCAAATGCAATGGAGTTAAACTCTTGCAGAATATTTCCATTCTGATCTTTTACAATAAAATGACTGCCTTCAGTCGCATAACCAGTGATCACACCTTCTGGACTAATTCGTAAAATACTAAGAGCTGGAACTTCAGTAACTAGTCCAATTGACGAATTTTCACTGCTGTAGCCATTATAAGTAGCGACAGCATAAACTTCTTGATTAGTACTAATTGAAAGGTTTTGTAAGGTAAATTTACCCTCTTCATTGACTATTGTACTTGCAAGCCAATCACCATTTTTATTATAGATATCGACCTTACTTCCTTTATATGCACTACCTGAAATGATAGCTCCATCTATATTGTTCACAGTTAGTGAATCTAGTGTTGGTGAATTCGGAGTATGATCTACATTATAATTTTGGGTCTGTTTAATAATGGCTGTATTGCCAGCTTGATCAGTAAGACTAATATCAATTGATATATTGGTTTGTGACTCTTCTGACCACAGAAACTCTGCTGGAATTTCAGCAACCCATTCTTGGGTCACTTCATCAAATTGAAAATTATAAACAGCATTGTTTAATGTCGTATTTACTAAAGTCAGTGAACTATTTAAATCTGTTGGTAGATTATCTACTTCAAGTCTTATTGAAATAACTTGATTTTTTTCAACTAGACTTATTGTATTGTCTTCGGTAATCGGCTTTACAGTTACTGCAATTGCTTCAACATTTAAAGAATTATCCACAACTACCTTTTGTATAGCAGTTTCTGATGTGTTACCTGCAAGGTCTGTCACTACAGCTTTATATTGATAAACACCATCAGCTAAATCTTTTTGATTTACTGTTGTTTCTTGCCAAGTCTTTCCTTCATCTTTCGATATCCAGTAAGTGATGTGGCTATTCTCTTCTTGTCCACTAATCT
>NZ_JAOVFN010000030.1:0-4698 GCF_034650275.1 Acinetobacter sp. IRS14 | reverse complement strand
TGATGTGGCTATTCTCTTCTTGTCCACTAATCTTTAAATCAAACGTTTTATCTTGTGTAATCTGATCAGCCGCTGAAATACCAGTATCACTCAAATCAGATAAAGTGAGTTCACCTGCTTTTGGTGCTGTGGTATCCACAACGACTTTTTGTATAGCAGTTTCCGAAGCGTTTCCAGCTCGGTCTGTTACTACAGCTTTATATTGATAAACACCATCAGCTAAATCTTTTTGAGCTACTGTTGTTTCTTGCCATGTCTTACCATCATCAGTAGAAACTAAATACGTTACTCGGCTGCCACTTTCCTGACCTTCAACCTTTAAATTAAAGTTTTTATCTTGAGTGATCTGGTCTGTTGTTGATGCCCCAGAATCTAAAAGATTTTTGAGAATCAAATTACCTGGCTCAGGAGGTGTCGTATCTTTAGGATCTTTCCGTGACAGTAAAGCAATTGTTCCTGCGCCCGCTAAAGCACTGACCACCCCAGTCCAGAGAGGTACAGAAGATGAAGAGTCTATAAGTTTTGGTGCATCTTTTACTTCTAAATAATTAACAGTAGTCTGTCCAGTAGTATCTTCACCTAAATTGGCAGTCCAATAACTCTGCCCTTCATTTAAAAGAATTTGCGGGTTTTCGCTAATAAAATAGTTTTCTAAAATAATTTCAGTTCCATCTTTTAGATGAATAATTGCATTATTTCCCTCTCTTGTTATTGAGGCAATTTTTTCTGGGCTTATATCGATTTTTGCGATTTCTTTAGGATCTACTACAATAGTTTTTGTCTGGCCTACATCAATATCAACTGTATTATTTTTTGAAGCATTATTTGCCATTAATGATACTTGTACCATTTATCCACCATGAAATTTTAAATATTATTAAGTTTTTCTAAAATATTAAGTCAATAGATACTCATTTTATAAAATATTATTAAATTTCACAAAATACTAAAACCCTTATTATAGCTAGTTAAAAACATGGCTTTTTATATAGTTAAAAATTTTTATGTATCCATTAATATTATTTTTAAAATGATAAAACATTTAGAATGTTTTCCTATTCCCCATATATAGAATTTAAAGCTTAGGCATTGTAATGGATAAAATTTTATCAATCTACTCTTAAGTTAAATGTCTTATAGAATTTTTATAAATTAAATTAATTGAAAAATCTTTAAATCATAATTAAACCAATAATGATTAATTCTTCCTTCATTTGAAATGACATTAAAACTATTTGGAACATGATAATGCAAACGGCTAGATGTCGCTGTTCCTGCATGAATATCATAAATAGGATGATCTATTTCTAATTGATAAATTTGCGTTAAATCATATACGGCTGTTTTATGAAGATGCCCATGTAACATACCAAATTGCCCTGTCTTACTCCATTTTTCGAGAGCCATTTTCCCTAATACGGGACAATCTTTAATACCATGCTCATCATCAGGCGGGGTATAAAAAGGCTGATGAAAAACCACTAATTTGATTTTATTCTCTGGCCCTTGCTGTAATCGCTCATATGTAGTTTGAATTTGCTCAATCGAAATATGTCCACGTGTATGATAACGGCGGCGTATACTGTTTACGCCAACAATATAGAAATGTTCAGTTTCTAAAGTTGGCTCAAGCTGGCCAAAAAAATATTGATAGCGAGTAAATGGTGAGAAAAAACGGTTCCAAACATGGTACAACGGAATATCGTGATTACCAGGCACAACAAGATAAGGAATAGTAAGACTATCTAAAAACTGACGACAATTATAAAACTGTTGATATCTGGCTCGCTGAGTAATATCTCCACTCACAACAATAACTTCAGGCCTATGTTCGGTACAAAAAAGCCGAATTGCATCTAAACAGGCCTCAATTTCTGTTCCAAAATGCAAATCAGACAGATGTAATAACATTGGGCACCATAATATTTAAAGCATTCTTTTCTACAGTGAAATTTAATGGTGTTTTCATCTCTAAAATTTCACCATCTAAAGCTACAGTAAGTTTTGATTTTTTTGCACATTCAACAATGACATGATCAGCACAAAAACTATAAACATCTTTTGTCTCTTCAACCTTTCCCTGAATCCATTGCCAAAGCATATGTAATAAACTAAGCCTATCACTTTTTGTAATGACCACTCCAGCGACTCTCCCCTGTGCAGCACAATCAGCAATTCTTAATTTCATATCACATAGTTGAAGTTGATTATTACCAAAGAAAATTAGAGGGGTTTTGACTGGATATTTTTTTCCATCAACCGAGACGGAAAGCTTCATAGATTTATTTTCTCTTAATAAAACATCTAAAGCCGAGGTATAGGCATGTAAAGGTAAACGTCCTAAATATTTATTGTAGAGCTCACGTTTTTTTATAAACAATGGATAAAGGCCTAGGCTCGCATTATTTAAATAAATATGATCATTAATAGTCGCAATATGTACAGAACGCGGTGTACCTGTAGCAATAACTTCAGCCGCCTCTAACAAATCTAAAGGAATATCTAAAACTTTGGCGACGTAGTTAAAAGTCCCCAAAGGTAAAATTCCCATAGGAATATTGGTATGTCGAAGTTTTGATGCTACTGCATTTAACGTCCCGTCCCCACCCGCTGCTACAACAACACCTAAATTTGCGTTTTGACTATGCCGATGAATCACTTGATTCATTAAATCATCAAATGAAACATCTTCCGATAATTCAAAAACTTGTATTTCAAAACCAAATTCGGTGAGTACAGTCATTAATTGTTCATACATATCTTCATGTTTTGAAGCATGAAAACCCGACTTCTGGTTATAGATGATAGAGAGAGGTTTTAAAGTCCGCATTTTTATTATCTTAAAGAGGATTTACCTTGTATTTTGTATAGAAAATCGCCTAATAAAAGTCTCTTTATGTAAATTTCGAATGATGATCATTTGTTTAATCAATAATAATTCTCAAGAAAAATTTAAACATCAAGTTATTGATTTTAAAAAAAATAAATAATATAAATAACACACATACAACATAAAAATGTAAAGAATAAAATACACTAAAAAACAATAAACATATGATTTAAATTAAAAAAAATAAAAAATCAAAATATCTATTTCTTATTCTTTAGTCTTATTTTTTTTATGATTTTGTGCTTTAATACAGCCACTTTTTTATTTGATCTTTCATTGTACCTCAATGAATGACTTGTACGTTGTACATATTTTGAATAGGCCTCACCATGACCACAGTGAACGCACCAGAATTCGTTCGTCATCCTAAGCTTATCGCATGGGTTGAAGAAATTGCAAACTTAACCAAACCAGCAAAAATCGAATGGTGTGACGGAAGCGAAGAAGAGTATCAACGTCTAATCGACTTGATGATCGCTAACGGCACCATGCAGAAATTAAACCAAGAAAAACATCCTGGTTCTTATCTTGCAAATTCTGACCCATCTGATGTTGCGCGTGTTGAAGATCGTACTTACATTTGCTCTCAAAAGAAAGAAGATGCTGGTGCGACAAACAACTGGGAAGAACCAGCTGTTATGCGTGAAAAGTTAAATGGTTTGTTCGAAGGATCAATGGAAGGTCGTACAATGTATGTTGTACCTTTCTCTATGGGTCCACTTGGAAGCCATATTGCTCATATCGGTATCGAGTTAACCGACTCTCCTTACGTTGCTGTTAGCATGCGTAAAATGGCACGTATGGGTAAAGCAGTTTATGACGTGTTAGGTACAGACGGCGAATTTATTCCTTGTATTCATACCGTAGGTGCTCCACTTGCTGAAGGGCAAAAAGACGTTGCATGGCCTTGTAACCCTGAAAAATACATCGTTCACTACCCAGAAACTCGTGAAATCTGGTCTTACGGTTCTGGTTATGGCGGTAACGCATTACTTGGTAAAAAATGTTTAGCACTTCGCATCGCTTCTGTTATGGGTCGCGAACAAGGTTGGTTGGCTGAACACATGCTTATTCTTGGTGTGACTAACCCACAAGGTGAAAAACACTATATCGCTGCAGCCTTCCCATCTGCATGTGGTAAAACAAACTTCGCAATGTTAATTCCACCAGCAGGCTATGAAGGCTGGAAAATTGAGACTGTAGGTGACGATATTGCTTGGATCAAACCAGGTGAAGACGGTCGTCTATACGCAATCAATCCAGAAGCTGGTTTCTTTGGTGTTGCTCCTGGTACAAATACCAAGACTAACCCTAACTGTATGGCAACTCTTCACAAAGATGTTATCTATACAAACGTTGCGGTAACTAACGACGGTCAAGTATGGTGGGAAGGTCTTTCTAAAGAAATTCCAACTAACTTAACTAACTGGAAAGGTCAACCTCACGTAAATGGTGAAAAAGCTGCTCATCCAAATGCGCGCTTCACTGTTGCTGCTGGTCAATGCCCTTCTATCGATGCTGACTGGGAAAATCCAGCAGGTGTTCCGATTTCTGCATTTATCTTCGGTGGTCGCCGTGCAGATACGGTTCCTTTAGTTTCTGAAGCTTTTGATTGGGTTGATGGCGTTTATAAAGCTGCAACTATGGGTTCTGAAACTACTGCTGCTGCTGTTGGTCAACAAGGTATCGTTCGTCGTGACCCATTCGCGATGCTTCCATTTGCTGGCTACAACATGGCTGACTACTTCGATCACTGGTTAAGCCTTGGTCAAGAAGTAAGTACAAAAGCTGAAGCTGCTGGTAATAAA
>NZ_JAOVFN010000029.1:0-29138 GCF_034650275.1 Acinetobacter sp. IRS14 | reverse complement strand
CGCCGATGGATGTGCATTATAGACCATTAATAACCTTTGACAACCCCTTTTTTAATTTAATATCACCACATGTTCGTTTTTTAGCCTTTTTGGTCAACTTTAGATGAGATATTAAACTTTTTTTACTTTATCAACTTCATGTAGAATAGATTATTCGTGCAATAGTTTGGCATTAACTCACCATGTGGCAGTTCGCTAAAAAAGTATTTGTTTGCATACTTGTAGTGTTTGCTACGAGTGGGCCTTGTTATGCCAATTCAAAACATAACTTCTATGTGCTTACTTTATCTATTCTAAGCTACAGTAAGTGGGAGAATGTAAATACTCCTACTCTTTGTATTATTGATAATCCCTCTATTACATCTACGTTTCAATCTTATATCCAGCAAATGTCTTATAATTATCGTGTTCAAACTGTAAACGCGAAAGATTTTGCTCGGTCACATTGTCAGGCTGTTTATTTTTCTACGACTTCGCCCCAACAACAACAAAGCCTTATTCAGAACTATCCTTACCGTTCTTTACTTTCTTTAAGCATTAATAATCCAGAGTGCGAAATTGGAAGTATATTTTGTTTATATAATCAAAATAATTACACTACCTTTAAAGTTAACTTAGATGCTTTAAGTCACTCCAAAGTTCATATTGATCCGAGAGTATTACTCTTGGCTAAGAATGCGGAGTAAGGATTATGATATCAAAGTTGTATCAGTCCACTTCATTGCATGCATTATTTAGAAAATCTCAATTTACTATTTTTGCAATTACTTTCTTTATCTGTTCTTTTACGTTTGTATCGATTTCTGTTTTTACAATGGAAACTTACGCCAAACAAAATTTGCAATTGCTTAGCCATACACTACTAGAGCGTATTCAGCCTGCAGTTGTATTTAATGACAAAATTACGATTGAGCAAATTTTGAATGAATATACGAATGACCATTCAATTCGTACTATTCATATTTATGATTCAGAACATCATTTAATTGCACAAAGTTTTAAATTATCAAGTCAGACTTCAATTTTAGAGGGATGGTTTGATCATTGGTTTCTAAATGAACCCGTTCATCTTACAATTTATCATCACGAGCAAAATGTAGGTGAACTCACGCTTTTTGGTAGTTCCGAAAAAATATTGCAGTTCCTCAAAATGATTATGGTAGGGCTGGCAATTGCGATGTTGTTTATTGTTTGTGCTTTGTGGTGGTCAGTAAACTTAACTTATCGTCAAATTATGCAGGCTATTTATCCACTTACGAATATTGCTCAAATTGTAAGTGAACAAAAAGCTTATAATCTTCGTTTTCCTTATAATCGAATTAAAGAATTTCAAGATTTAAATACCGTTTTTAATGAGTTACTTGAAGAAATTCAGATATGGGATAACCAGCTACAAAAGGAAAATCGTAAATTATCCTTTCAGGCTCACCATGACCAACTCACTTTATTGCCTAATAGACATTATTTTTATCAGATTCTCTTAGACATGTTTGAAGATAAGGGTTTTGATAACAAGTCTGCGTTATTATTTATAGATAACAATAACTTCAAAGCAATTAATGATCAGTTTGGCCATTTAGCTGGAGATGAAGTTTTAAAAGAAATGGCGAATCGTCTGCAAACTCGTCTACGTCATCAAGATTTTATTGCACGATTAGGCGGCGACGAATTTGCTGTCATTTTGCATTCCATTAGTCATGCTGATCATTTAATATCTATTGCTGAAAATTTACTCGAAAGCTGTAAAGAACCTTTGCATCTGAATGGTCAAACGATTTACTTCAGTTTTAGTGTAGGTATTGCTTTATCACAATTTGCATCTAGCCCCGAAGATTTCATTATGCAAGCAGACCAAGCAATGTATAAGGCTAAAAATTCGGATGAACACTGGTTTATTTATAAACCTGAAAATTAAATTTAGGCTAATCTATGAATACAAGATCTCTAAAACTCTCCTTTATTGCATTGTTATGCATTACTCTTGCAGGGTGCCTGAGTTTTGGTCCATTAAAATATCGTCAGGTAAAATTACTCAAAAAAGAAGGTTTCGTTCTTACCGATGAAGGATGGACTTTAGGTTTACCAGAACGTTTGTTATTTGACTTTAATAATGCAGAGTTAAAACAAAGTCATGAAGCTGAGTTAGTACGTCTAGCAAATCAATTGAATAAATATGACTTAAATAAATTGAAAATTGTGGGTCATACTGATGATGTTGGTGATGCTGCTTATAATCAAAAGTTATCTGAAGAGCGTGCACAAAGTGTAGCAAACCTTTTCTTAGCTCGTGGATTTAAAAAAGAAAATATCTACGTGATTGGTCGTGGTTCAACACAACCTTATGTTCCAAATACAACCAATGAAAATCGTGCGATTAACCGACGTGTTGCAATTGTCGTTATTCCATAAGTAAGTTTAATTCATAAAAAAAGCCAATCCTCTGTGATTGGCTTTTTTATTTTAAACTAACTCAATAATATCAATGGTTGGCGGCACTCTAAAACGTAAAGGAATTCCGACCATTCCTGTGCCAACGGTAACGAAGACATCTGCATGTTCGTGAGAGTAAAATCCACGTTTGTGACCTAAAATTGATACTTTTTTCATAATATAGTTAGTCAGCCATGGGAGCTCCACCTGCCCTCCATGTGTGTGTCCTGATAACATTAATGGACGATTTGGTAATTTAGGTACCATATCGACAGTATCTGGATTATGAGACAAAATTAACCAAGGTTTGTCTTGAGGTAAATCTGGCATGGAACGCATATCGGTTTTTCCAGCCCAAAGATCACCAATACCAATCAGACGAAATTCTTCAAAATCAACAATTTTTCCTTCGATATCAACAACTTCATTATAAAATAGAGCATCTTTTAATAATTGTTGAATCGGTGGGCCAGGATATTGCTCATCATGATTTCCAGGAACAGAGTAAACAGGCGCCTGAATTTCTTTTAAAACACTTAACTCTTCAATTAGTCGATCTTCTGGTTCATATGTCCAGTCACCAGCCACAACCACTAAATCTGGTTGCTGCTCATTTAATTTTCTAACTATGGTTTTTAGCTGACGTTCATGCCCTGAAAATAAACCAATATGTAAATCTGCAATTAGGGCTACTTTGACTGGCTTATTAAAAATACGATCTGGATTTAAGCGATATTGATGAGTATCGACACGGACTAGATGAGGTTCAATAAATCGGGCATAAATTAAAACACCACTTAAGAAAAAGATAAAAATACCTTGGTGAATTGAGTAGTAACCAATCCAAGCAGCATATAAATTAAAAAACCAGAGAGGAATAAGTAGATAAGAGAGATAAAATGCGAGTAAATGCACAAAAGCTTTAAATGGATGAATCGTCTCGGTCCGAGATTGATGAATCCAAGCCTCAGAAATTCCCCATAGAGCAAGTATTGAAAATATAAAGTAAAAACAAAAAATAATTGAATTTGGATTCCACATTACGACTCTCGACTTATCTTCTATTGATTGCTAGTAATCAAATTCAATATTTATCTTTCAATATGCACGAATTATACTCTAGCTCACGTTATCGTATGTACTGATTATGGCACAATCCTCTCATTCCAAACAGCTTCAAACGAATCAACAAGCTAGAAGCTTTTTGATAAAAGCCTCTATAGTCCTATGTTCTAGTTTTGCTGTGGGTTTGACAGGATGTAGTACTCTGCCAAAACATGGTGTCGAACCATTAGAATATGCAAATGATATCGATACATCGGAGACTTCACTTGCTCAAATTGTCACGCCCTTACGTCAGCAAAATCCCAAGCTAACGGGTTACCATGTCTTAAATGATCCATTGGAGGCTCTAGCAGCCCGCCTAAGATTAATTGATAAAGCCGAAAAGACTTTAGATTTACAATATTACATTTGGGATAATGACAAAGTTGGAGCTTTAGCTTTACATGCCATTATTCGAGCAGCTGATCGCGGAGTAAAAGTCCGACTTCTTATTGATGATAATAATGCAAAAAAAATGGAAGGGATCTTACTCGCTCTTTCTCAGCATAAAAATATTGAAGTTAAGCTTTTTAACCCCTACCGTTTCCGCAAATATCGTGCGATGGATATGGTGCTTGATTTAAAACGTATCAATCGTCGCATGCATAATAAAAGTTTTATTGCCGACAATGAGGTTGCTCTTATTGGCGGACGTAACATGACCAATCAATATTATAATGTAAGCGATAGCTATCAATTTTCCGATGTCGATGTGATGTTGGTCGGTGCTGCTGTTGATGATATTGTGAATTCTTTTGATGACTACTGGAATCATGAATACGCCTATTCAGTTCAAAGTATTGTAAGTCCTGAGCAGCACCGTTTACGCTATGAAGGATTAAAAGAGCAACTCGAAGCTCATTACCAACAAGCAACTGTCCAAAACTTTCTAAATTTAACTGCAAAATCACATGCATTTGATAAATGGTTAAATCACAATATTCAATTCGACTGGGTTAAAGCAGAAGTTGTCAAAGACTCGCCTGATAAAATTAAATCAAAGGCAAAAAAAGAAGAGCACTTAAATTTCCAGTTAATTAACCATCTGGAAAAACCAGAAAGCAACGTAGATCTAATCTCAGCTTATTTTATTCCTGAAAAACAAGGCGCTAAAATTTTAAGCACGCTTGCTAAAGAAGGTGTGGAAGTACGTGTTCTAACTAACTCGTTTAAAGCGAATGACGTTGCTGTTGTACATGCATTTTATGGGAAATACCGTAAAGAATTGCTTAAAAACGGCGTACAACTTTATGAATTTTTACCTACACCAGATAAAAGAGATTTAAATAAAAATACAGATGAGCTTGCCACTAAAGCAAAAGTAAACATGAAAGGATTAAGCCGCTCAAGCTTACATACTAAACTGATGGCATTAGATGAACAGGTTTTTATTGGCTCATTTAATTTTGATCCACGCTCAGCTTATTTAAATACTGAAATTGGCGTAATTTTAGATAGCCCTTCATTGGCTAAAACAATTCACCATACGATGGACGAAAATTTAAATAAATATGCTTATAAGTTAAAGCTCGACGCTAACAATCATATTTATTGGCAGCAAGAAACGCCTAATGGTCCTTTAATTTATAAACAAGAACCCGAGATGAAATGGTGGCAAAAAGCAGGCATGAAATTTCTTTCATGGCTGCCACTTGAAGGCTTCATGTAATTAATTTTTTGGCTTAAGTACTTTCTGATGTAGTTGAGCCAAACCTTCTACCATTTTTTCTTGAACTTCACGCGTTAAACTCTTCACATCATGCCCTTCCACTGAAATTGGAGGCAAAGTTAATAGATGAGCAGTTACTTTCGGCATTTCAAGTACGCGTTGAATATGTTCAGCAAATGACATGTCGCCAATGAATGGCGCAACTGTATCTAATTGTCCATGACGGTTTACATAACAAATTAAACAGACCTGTACTGGGCGTTGAGCCTCAATAGCAGCACCGAGCAAACGACCATGTACTTTCTTAACAGAATGGCCATCTGTAGTGGTCGCTTCAGGGAAAAACAATACAGGAATATTTTGTTTTAAGAATTCGGTAATTTGCTCACGAATTTTAACGGAATCACCAGATCCACGCTTAATAAATAAAGTGCCGCCACCTTTAGCTAGATTGCCTAAAATAGGCCAATTTTCAATTTCAGCTTTAGCAAGAAAGAAAACACGAGCTCCTGAACCTAAAACAGCAACATCGAGCCAAGAAATATGATTACTTACCCATAAAGCAGGTTCTCTAGGAATTGTTCCGTGTACTTCTACATCTAAGTTGAAAACCTGACATAAACGGCGGCAAAAATATTGAACATAGCGTGTATTGACCGGATTATTAGGATCTTTATAAAGGCCGTGTCGATAAACTAAATAAAAACCTTCACTAATTGCAGCGGTAGCCGAAGTGACTTTTTTTCCGTACAAACCTATTTTTGATAATTTCTTTAACGTTGAATTAACTATACTTTGCGTTTGAGCCATAAAATTTCACTAACGATCAATCATTGTTATACCCATCTCAAGCATTCTATACGTTTCAGAATAAACTTGCATTGATGATAGAGAATGGGAAAAAAATAAATTCAGACACCTCTAACAGCATTTAACTAATCTAAAGGATAAGAACAAACGCTTTCCCCTTTTGCATAAGTTTCATCTAGAATAAAGTTTTCCCATTTTCAGGATTTACAACCACGTGGAATATGTTGATCGGCATCAAGGCGGTGAACGCACAATTTTAGTGAGTGTTTCAGTACAATTATTAGATGATCTGGATGCCGAAGAGTTTGCTCTACTTGCACAGTCTGCTGGTGCAGATATCCTTGAACATATTAAGGTTCAGCGAAATAAACCCAATCCTAAATTTTTTATTGGTTCAGGAAAAGTCGAAGAAATTGCAGAGCGAGTTCAGGAACTAGAAGCAAGTCTGGTGATTTTTGACCATGCTTTGTCACCCGCTCAAGAACGAAATTTAGAAAAAATATTAAAATGCCGAGTCATTGATCGTACAGGATTAATTTTAGATATTTTTGCCCTGCGTGCCCGTACGCATGAGGGTAAATTACAAGTCGAACTTGCACAACTTAAACATTTATCTACCCGCCTTATTCGTGGTTGGTCAGCCGACTTTGAGCAACAAAAAGGTGGTATTGGCTTACGTGGCCCGGGTGAAACGCAACTAGAAACAGATCGTCGTCTCATTCGTGTACGTATTGCCCAATTAAAAGATAAATTAGAAAAGGTACATCAAACCCGTATACAAGGACGTGCTGCAAGACAAAAGGCAGCCATTCCAACTGTGTCGTTAGTAGGCTATACCAATGCTGGGAAATCGACTTTATTTAATATTTTAGCGAAAAGTGATGTCTACGCAGCCGATCAACTGTTTGCAACACTCGACCCAACATTACGTCGTTTGGAATGGGATGGTATTGGTACTGTCGTGCTCGCAGATACGGTAGGTTTTGTACGAAACTTACAGCATGATTTAATTGAATCATTCAAAGCAACACTTGAAGAAACCCTAGAAGCCACGCTTTTACTACATGTCATTGATAGTAATAGTCATGACATGCTTGATCAAATTGAAGCAGTTGAAAGCGTTTTAAAAGAGATTGGTGCAGATGCTCCAGTACTTCGGGTATACAACAAAATTGACTTAAGTGGTGAAGAAGCCAAAATTGTTTATGCCGAACCACATGTACCAGATCGAGTTTATGTTTCTGCTCACGCTGGCCTTGGTTTAGAGTTACTTCA
Source organism: Acinetobacter sp. IRS14 (assembly GCF_034650275.1). Lineage (NCBI taxonomy): Bacteria > Pseudomonadati > Pseudomonadota > Gammaproteobacteria > Moraxellales > Moraxellaceae > Acinetobacter > Acinetobacter sp. IRS14. The sequence continues at coordinate 21,850 of NZ_JAOVFN010000029.1, read as the reverse complement.
AAAAGCAGTACAAGAATGTTTAATGGGGCAAATTCAAAAGTTTTCTCTGATTCTTAAACCGGCTTATGGCAAATTTCGCACACAGCTTTATGCCTTAAATGTAATTGAGTCTGAACACTACGATGATGCAGGCTTATTACATATTGATGTGCGTATTGCACCACATAAGCTGGAAAAGCTTATTCGCCAAGCAAAACTACCCTTAGAAGAAATCTTGGGAGAACGCGCTAATCAATTTAAGCGACCATTGGAAGAGTTTGAAATCAAGGGCGAGATCAGTTAAAACTCGATAAGTAAACTTTTAGAGATAAAAAATATGGATAAGATCAAAAGTATAGACTGGACAGCATGGGTAGCAACTTTACTACTCATTATTGGTTTTCGTGAAGGCTCTGTCATCGTCATGCGTGCTTTTGGTCATCCAGAATTAGGTAATCTGGTCGGGTTAATCAGCTTACTCACTGTTTTGATTATTTGGAGAAAGTTCAAAAAAATCCCTCTTCGAATAGTCGATACGAATAATAAAATCATGAAGGAAAGTGGTTTTGCTTTTTTACCTGTTTGTGCTGGCTCTTTAATTATGTTGGTGCATATGGGTAAAGAAATTCCACTATTCCTTTTTGTTTTAGTGGTCAGCACCCTTATACCTTTGTGGGTCTATGCAAAAATGGCAAAACGTTGGTTATAAGGAGAATAAAATGTTTACGATTTTCTACGGTTTTTTGATCACACTTATTGGTTATCTATGTGCAAAACCTTTAAACCGACGCTTTCCGCAAGTTCCACTTTTAGTTTTCGGCATGTTCATTGTCATTGCGTTGCTTTCAGTTTTACAAGTTCCTTATGAACAATATCGCCTTTATGTGAATGACTTATTTGGTCATTTATTAGGTTATGTCACAGTAGCCTTAGCCATTCCTTTAGCTGCAATGCGTTACGATGATCTTCCAATTAAATCGGTCATCGGTATTTTACTTTTTGCAAGTATTAGCGCCGTTGCTTTGCCTATGGGCCTCGCTTACTTGTTACATATGTCGGAACCTACCATTCTTGCATTTGCAACCCGCGCGGTGACTACCCCCATCGCCTTAAATATCGCAACGTTATTGCATGCTCCTGAAACGCTGGTAACGCTTATTGTTATTTTATCTGGCGTTATTGGAGCAGCTTTTTCACCGTTTTTACTTAAGCATATTCATGATGAAAGAGCATCTGGATTAGCCTTAGGTTTAGCTGCACATGCCATAGGAACAGCTCAAGCATGGCAACGCGGACCCGTTGCAGGTCGCTATGCTGCATTTGGTATGGCTTTAAATGGCGTATTTACTGCAATTTGGCTGCCTACATTAATGTTGTCACTTGGCACACCATAATTAAGAAGCCTATTAAATAAACATTGAACGGTATATCAATTCGAAATAAGATGACCTTTCAATGTTAAAAGGATTTTTAATCATGGGGAAAATTTTTATTGGAGCTCTGCTCTTACTGGGGATCAACACTGCTACATTTGCAGCAGACATTACAGGTCTTTGGCAAACAATTGATGATAAAACTGGTGCTCCCAAAGCACAGGTAGAAATACGAAAAGAAGCAAATGGGACATATGCCGGAAAGATTATCAAAGTTACACCACGCCCAGGTTATACCCCTAAAGAGATTTGTGATAACTGCCCTTCGCCGTATACCAATAAACCAATTATAGGATTGGATATTGCAACTGGCTTAAAACAAACAGATGATCTTAATTATACAGGTGGGAAAATTTTAGATCCTAATACTGGTAAAGTTTACGGGCTTAAAGCAAAACTCAGTGCAACTGGTAAACGTCTTCATATGCGTGGATATCTTGGCGTTTCAGCATTAGGCCGTAACCAAATTTGGTTACGCGTAGAATAAAACTTAATAATAAAAAAGCCGCTTATGCGGCTTTTTTATTACATCACTGGATTTTCAACAGCAAAGATTTCTTTATCTTCAAGGCGATAAGCCATTAATTTTCTGCCCCAGACACAGCCGCCATCAATATTCTGAATCTGATCATTAATAGTTCTGCCCTCAAGCGCAGCCCAATGGCCAAAAATGATTTGATGAGTTTGTGCCGCTTTGCTCGGAAATTCAAACCAAGGTAAATAACCTTCTGGCATTGGCGCATCTAGAGCATCTTTAAAACTGAACTCTAAAGCCCCTTCTGCATTGGTTAAACGCATGCGAGTCAAATAATTGGTAATACAACGTAAACGCGCTGAACCGGTTAAGTCGTCTTCCCACAAATCTGGTTTTGAACCATACATTTCTGCCAAGAAAGCATCCAATACAGATAAATCTTGATGTGAGAGTACTGCCTCAACCTCTTTTGCAAGCGTTGCAGTCTTTTGTGCATCCCAAATACAAGGTATACCTGCATGAGTAAGAATTGTGTGCTCGTTCGGGAATAAACATAAAGGTTGTTTCCGCAACCAGTCGATTAACTCATCGCCATCAATTGCATCAATAACGTCTTGCGTACGATCTTTTTCTTTAATCTCTTTTAAACCACGCGCGCCAGCCACTAAAGTCAGATCATGATTTCCGAGTACAGTTGCAGCAGCGCCGCGATCAGCAAGTTTTTTAACAAACCGTAAGGCACCCACTGAGTTTTCGCCACGAGCGACCAAATCACCTGCAAACCACAAAAAATCTTGGTCTGGATCAAAACGTATTTCTTTAAGTAAGGCCTTCAGAGCTTCAAAACACCCTTGTACATCGCCAATCACATAATTAAAACGTTTAGTCATTTATGCCACCATTTGATCGGCTAAAGCAACGAATTGAGCAAGTGTTAACGTTTCTGGACGAGCCATCGGATCAACGCCTGCTTTTTCAAAACCATCGTCAGCAATCATACCTTTTAGACTATTTCTTAGGGTTTTACGGCGTTGGGTAAATACATGAGCAACCAAACGAGCTAAAGCTTTTTCATCTTTTGCAACAATTGGTTTTTGTTCATATGGAACAAGGCGGAAAACAGCACTTGTTACTTTAGGTGGCGGGTTAAATGCACCAGCTGGCACTTCAAATAAAAACGTAGGTTGGCAATAATACTGAATCATTACCGACAAACGCCCATATTCTTTTGTGTTTGGTTCTGCGGTAATGCGTTCAACCACCTCTTTTTGCAGCATAAAGTGCATGTCTTTAACTTTACTGCCAAATTCCAAGAGGTGGAAAAGTAATGGAGTTGAAATGTTATAAGGTAAATTACCAACCACACGTAATGGTCGACCATCTTTTACCAGTTCATTAAAATCATATTTTAATGCGTCAGCTTCGATAATAGTTAAACGTTCAGGATGTGGAACGCGTTCTGGCAAGCCTGCCGCTAAATCACGATCTAGCTCAACCACTGTTAATGCATCACACTCTCCAATTAAAGGAGAAGTTAAAGCAGCCAAACCAGGTCCAATTTCAACAACATTTTCACCCGCACGCGGATTCACCGAGCGCACGATTTTGGCAATGACTCGTTGATCATGTAAGAAGTTTTGACCAAAACGTTTACGAGCTTTATGCCCTTCATCTTTCGGGTTTAGGGCATTAATTTGATACATATAACATTTCCAACATGAAAAATTTAGCTCGCTGCCAGAGATAACGCTAAATCGACAGCGACATTTAAACTTGAGCTTTTTGCCAAACCAGTCCCAGCCAAAGACAATGCAGTGCCATGATCGACCGAAGTTCGGATGAATGGCAAACCCAATGTAATATTGATGGCCTCACCAAACCCTTGTGATTTTAACACAGGTAAACCTTGATCATGGTACATAGCGAGTACAGCATCAGCATTTTTAAGATGCTCAGGGGTAAATAAGGTATCCGCAGGCAAGCTTAGGCTCATTTTAATTCCTTGCGCTCGATAAGTTTCGAGTACCGGATTAATGGTATCAATCTCTTCACGGCCCAAATAGCCATCTTCCCCCGCATGAGGATTTAAGCCACATACCAATATGCGCGGATCAACAATCTTAAATTTAGTTTTTAAATCATGTATTAAAATATCGATAACTTGATGTAAACGCTCTTTGGTAATTGCATCGGCAACATCCCTTAAAGGCAAATGCGTAGTCGCTAAAGCAACGCGTAGAGTCTTGGTTGCAAGCATCATTACAACGCGCTCTACCCCTGCAAATTCTTGATAGTATTCAGTGTGACCACTAAACAAAATGCCTGCATCATTAATGACCGATTTTTGCACTGGTGCCGTAGCTACTCCGACACTTTTGCCAGACATTGCATAATCAGCTGAGCGGCGTAATTGTTCTAATACATAAGCAGCATTAGCTGAATTTAATTGGCCATCAACAACCGCCGTTTCTAGAGGTACATGCTCTATATAAAGCTCACCAGAAGACGATGATTCAGCTTGTCCCGTATATTCTATAAATTGAATATCTACCCCTAGTTTCTGGGCACGTTGTTCTAATAAATTTTGGTCACCCAAAACAACAACAGGACGTTCATCAACTCGCTGAGCCAAGCTCAAGCAAATATCTGGACCAATACCAGCCGGCTCACCGGAAGTGACATATAAAGGCAGCACAATCACCCCAGACACATAACTAAAATTTGTTTGATTTTAACATATCCCACATTCATCGGTTTATGGATTAAATTATCAGGCTTAAACTGGATTTTTCTTGTGACTTTGAACAAACTCGTTTAGAATGCTCGCTCCTTTTGTTTGGACAGATTCCATAGTCCAAACCAACTATAATAGGTAGTGGTTTAATGAAAACTCTCAGCGCTAAGCCAGCTGAAGTTCAACATGACTGGTATGTTGTTGATGCTTCTGGCAAAACTTTAGGTCGCCTTGCGACTGAAATCGCTCGTCGTTTACGCGGTAAGCACAAAACTTCTTATACTCCTCACGTTGACACTGGCGATTACATCGTTGTGATTAATGCTGAACAAGTTCAAGTGACTGGTAAAAAAGCGCTTGATAAGAAATATTATCGCCATACTGGTTTCCCTGGTGGTATCCGTGAGACTAACTTCGAGAAGTTAATTGCTCACAAGCCTGAAGCTGTTCTTGAAAAAGCAGTTAAAGGCATGTTACCAAAAGGTCCTCTTGGTTATGCAATGATCAAAAAAATGAAAGTGTACGCTGGTACTGAGCATCCGCATGCTGCTCAACAGCCACAAGTTTTGGACATCTAAGGGATACAGCACATGGCTACTAATTATGGTACAGGTCGCCGTAAGACCGCAACTGCACGTGTTTTCTTGTCTGCTGGTACAGGCAAACTCGTTATTAACAACCGTACTTTAGAGCAATATTTCGGTCGTGAAACTGCTCGTATGGTTGTTCGTCAACCTTTAGAACTTTTAGAAGTTACTGAAAAGTTTGACCTTTACATCACTGTTAAAGGTGGTGGTATCGGTGGTCAAGCTGGCGCGATCCGTCACGGTATTACTCGTGCGCTTATCGCTGCTGACGAAACTTTAAAACCTGTTCTTCGTCAAGCTGGTTTCGTTACTCGTGATGCTCGTGAAGTTGAACGTAAGAAACTTGGTTTACGTAAAGCTCGTAAGCGTCCTCAATTCTCTAAACGTTAATTCGTTTATCGAGTTGGACAAAAAGCCTTGGATTTTTCCAAGGCTTTTTTATTATGCAAATCGAACAATAAACTGCAAACTTATAAATATAAACAAACTATCTCTTTAGAACCGTGATTTCCTAGAGCATTTTTAGTATCCTAATCGATTCACTCAACCACGTCGTCTTGTGATATGTCGGTCGAAAACACCTCTATTCAGGGGATTACCCTTTACAGTCATGCTGATGATTTCCGTTCTCACTGGATTCGTTTTCTATTAGCAGAAAAGCAAATCAAATATCAATTGATCATAACTGACCATGAAGACGAAGATTTGGCAAGTTTGAATCCTTATAACCAATTGCCGATGTTGGTCGAGCAAAATCTTAAATTATTTTCAGCTCCGATTATTGCTGAATATTTAGATGATCGTTATCGTCAAAGTAAGCTTTACGCAGATGCTCCAATGATGCGTGCAGAGCAGCGTCAATATATATGGAGACTTGAAAACGACTGGTTCAAGTTGGCAGATCACATGTTAAAACATGCTGATTCTTTAAATATCGAACAAAAGCAAAAAGCTCAAAAAGAATTACGTGAAACTTTAATTTCACTTACTCCCCTATTTCAGCATTTTCCCTATTTTATGTCTGAAAATTTCACAATTTTGGACTGTATGCTTGCACCTATCTTCTTAAGATTAAATAGCATGGGAATCGATTTACCCAAACAGCATTGCCGACCGATACTTTTGTATTGTAAACGTATCTTTGAGAGGCCTTCTTTTGCTAAATCAATGACGGCTCAAGAGAAAAACCGTTACAATGAACTATTAAATATGGAATAGTGTGATATGTCTGAGCAAACTATTGATTTAACCCCTACACGTCCTTATCTTGCTCGTGCAATCTATGAATGGATTTGTGATAACCAGCTTACTCCTTATCTATTAGTAGATGCGACACAGCCACATACTGATGTTCCACAGCAATTTGTTAAAGATGGCCAAATCGTTTTAAATATCGTGCCTCATGCTGTTCATCAACTTATTATTGGAAATGAAGCGATTACTTTTTCTGCTCGTTTCGGGGGAGCATCAAAAGACATTTATGTACCTATTCAAGCTGTTCTAGGTATTTATGCACGTGAGAATGGACAAGGTTTATTTTTTGATCCTGAAGAATATGCCAATGTAGCGCCTGTAGAAAATACAGTAGAGTCTGAAGTACAAGAAACAATTGAAACAACATCAACTAAGAAAAAACCAACGTTAAGAATTTTAGATTAAATTTAGAGGAAGAAAGCATGGCATTTGATTTAGTCCAATACTTTGCTGAGCAGATAAAAATTCAAAAGCCTCAGCTTTTAAATCAATATCCAGTTAATGAAAAAAATAAACTGATTGATGAGGTGAATATTCTTACGCTTGGAAAACTGATTAGTTTATGGCGCCAAGATGACAATAAGATTTATCAAGAAATCAAAACTTCAGATCCACTTTATATTCAAGAAGTTGCTCGTCATTTAACAACGTCTAAGCATAATCAGTCAGCTTTAAAAAATTCAGAGCTAGAACAGAGTATTTCTGAAATTTTAACTTTGCAGTTAGCAGAACTTAACCAACTCGATGAAACAGGTGGTTTTGGGCATAATGGCTTAAAAGAATTAATTTTAGGCCAAGTAGAACATTTATCAGGTCAGGCAGAAGATTGGGTTTGGTCAACAAACCACCTAAATGAGTTAATTGGTTCTAAACCTGTGGAACAAGAAGAGCTATCATTGGATACAACAATGAAGGAGTTCAACCAAATGGTTCACCAAGCCCAACCTCATCATGACGATTTGCATATTGACGAACAAGCTACTGAGAGTTCAGTACCTACATGGTCAAAGATTATTGCCCCTGTCGTTGCTTTAGCAATTTTGGGCTATCTCTATTGTATTTACACACAACTCGTTTAGTTTAATCATTGTTATAAAAAGGGGAATTTTTTTATTCCCCTTTTTCGATTAAAATTAAAATAATTTATTAATCAATATTGTATTAATATTCTATTACAATTACTTTAACTAAATTTTTAAATATATAATGTAAACCTCATCGCAGTCTCAAAAGTATAATGCAAGAATAATCTTATAATGTTTTTCAAAACTGACATTTTACGTCACTTCTTTCCCAAAACTGAAACCTCTCAATTTACTTGATTAATTGACTTCAAATTGTTCAGAAATATAATGAATTTTAACTACTTTTAGGAAAAAAGTAGTAAATATAACTTTAGAATCCTGAGAGATAAAAACATGGCTAAACTTTCTTTAGATAGCTTAACTGAAATTGATGGTTTTATTGCTTCTGCACTTGTTGATTCAGAAAGTGGATTATCACTTGCAACACAAGGTGGTGGGGAAATTGATTTAGAATTGGCTGCTGCTGGAAATACAGAAGTAGTTCGTGCAAAACGAAATATCGCCAATGCTTTGAAATTAAATGACAATATTGAAGACATTTTAATTACATTGGGTAAGGCTTACCACTTAATTCGACCTCTAGAAAGTAATAATAATTTATTCCTTTACTTAGTGCTTGATCGTGCTAAATCGAACTTGGCTATGGCTCGTCATGAGTTAAAGTCATTTGAAAAAGAGCTAGACTTTAGCTAATTCATCTAAGATATGCTTTTTATATTTATTATAAAAAGCATATTAAAACTATTATATTATTCAATAAAAATTAATGTGATACTATGGATAGGAATTACATAAATATTGCTACTACTGGTTTAAGCTTAAAAGTTTTAGATGAATTAAAAACTTTAATCAGAAAGTTAATATCTAATGAGTATAGTATTAATTGGGTTAATATTTCTAACAGTCATATTGATCTATTATTAATTAATGAAAACTTTTTTGACTCAGATAATATTCAAAATATTCTTCAAAAGAAAAAATGTCCTTATTTAAAAATTACTAAAACTCCTTCACAAAATGGATATCAACTTAATGAACATACCCTACATCTGCCATTAGAAAAAGTAGAATCTCTATTAGACTGGCTACAAATAAACCTAATATCTTATTTAAACCAAAAGGAGACTGTTGTAGTTTCAAATTTATCAAATGAGCCACTACTCATTGATGATAAATTTATTAGGAATTTGCACAGCCCAGAAAATGCCAAACTATACCTTTTTGATGATAAAGGCACTCTCGCCATTATTGATAACAGGACTCAGATGGCTTGGTTGGAACCATCACGCCAACAAACTCAAACCAATCAAAGCTTTGATTTCACTTTTGCTAAAACCTCCGACTTCACCAAAGTGTCTCGTAAAAAAAACTACTATTTGCAGGACTGGCTATGGAATTTGATCTGGCATTCAAAAAACTTTGGAAATCTAGCTACAGAAAATAAATATTTTAAAATTGATCATTGGCCACAGCCCTACCAAAAAGAATATAGAAAAGTGAGCCTACAACTCTCTGCTTGTTTTATACAGGGAGCAAAAATTACTGATGTGGCTAACCAGCTGAACTTGTCAATTGATGATGTCTTGCGCTTCGTTACCGCTTGTTTAATGGCAAATAATGGAAAATTTGTTTCTGCGAATAAATGTGCTTACACACCAAATTCTTATTTAGAAAATTCAAATACAGACAATCATTTTTTTAAAAATTTTATAGGGAAGATTAGACGGCGTTTTGGTCTTTAAGGGAATTTATGATTATACAGCAATATAAAATTGTCTTTGCAGGTAGTATGGGGGCAGGAAAAACAGAAGCGATTAAATCGCTATCTGAAATTCCAATTCTGGCAACAGAAGCATTCAACACTGATGTACAAAGCCATCAGAAAACCCAGACCACTGTAGGCATTGATTATGGTGAAATTACTTTAGATGATGGAATCAAAATCGGACTCTATGGCACCCCGGGACAAAGCCGTTTTGATTTTATATGGTCGGTCATTTGTGAAGGTGCGATCGGTATTATTTTATTATTAGATCACAATAGTCCTAATCCGATTGACGAGCTAGAAAGCTACTTAGAAAATTTTAAAAATTATAACGATAATATTGCGATTGGTATTACGCATGTTGATGAAAATAAAGAATCGTCACTTCAACAATATCGTCATTGGATAAAAGAAAACGGACTGTCATATCCGTTGTTTTTTATTGATGCACGCGAGCAAGAACAAATTTTAATGATGGTTGAATCATTAATTGCATCACTTGAAATCAAAGTAGGCTTAACATCTCAAGGGAATGATCATGCTTAGTATTCCAGCTCAGAAACGCACTGCCCCGACACAATTGCTACAGCTAGCAAAAACTGAAGCACATAATATTTTGATGAATACACGTGGTGTAGACTTTGTGATGATTTGCTCTTCTGATGGTTTTGAATTAGCGACAGTAAGTCATAAAAATTACCATAACACCACCAAATTAGCAGCGGTGAGTAGTTCAATTTTGGCAATGGTCACCGCATTTTTAAAAGAGATTCAGCTCACTGGCTGTAATAATATTACTTTAGATGCAGATAATGGTAAGGCTATTCTGACGGCTATTCCAGCAGTTCATCACCCAATGGTTATGGTCACGCTCAGTAATAAAGAGGTCCTTTTAGGTCAACTCTTGTATAGCCTAAAAAAAGCAAGTCAGTTGATTGCAGAGGCAGATGGAGAATAAATCAAGATTTCTGATTGAAAATAAAAACCGCTCAAATAGAGCGGTTTTTTTAATTAAATTTGGATACTAAATAACATTTGCCGTTTTTTTACTTGTTGACCCTGTTGCCCTAACACATCTTCAACTACACCATCCACATCAGATTTAATCTGCTGTTGGATTTTCATGGCTTCAAGTACTAATAAAGTTTGACCTTTCACAACTTGATCGCCTTTATTAACAAGAATATTTACCACAGCGCCATCCATCGGCGCGCGAATATTGCCATCACCAGCCACATCAGCTATTTCAGGGGCAGCATAAGTCACATTTCGTATCGCAACATTGCCATTCTCTCGATCTAAGTAAAGCTGATCACCATCTAATATATATTGCACACGACGACGTACACCATCAATTAAATAAACTAATTGCTCTGGCGTTCTCTCAAGCACTTCAATAGAAACTGTTTGATCACAAAGCTGTGCCGTAAACGTGTTATGTACAGATGAAAGCTGCAATTGAATTTGCTGATCATCATATTTAAGTTTTAATGTTAGTGGCACTCCAAGCCCAGTTTGCCACACCGCAGTGACTTTACTTTGACTAAATAATGCAGCAGCAATCGCTAAATTTTCTAAAGATAGAACCTGCTTATGTAGACTGCTGTCGTTTTGAAAATGCTGCTGAATAAATGCGGTATTGGTATCACCTGCCACAACAACCGGATGACGTAATAAATTGACCAAGAACTGTTTATTACTGTTTACACCCAGCAAAACACAATCATCTACGGCACGAGCAAGTAAGCGAATCGCATCCTCACGGGTTTTACCGTATGCGATTACCTTCGCCACCATTGGGTCATAGAAAGGGCTAACTTCATCAATCGCCAACATGCCATGATCTATTCTCACATTTGGCAAAGTTGCAGGCTGCCAACGCAGAACTTGACCTGTCTGTGGTAAGAAATCTTGACGTGGATCTTCGGCATACAAACGCACTTCGATCGCATGTCCATTTAAGGTCAATTCTTGTTGCTTTAACGGTAACTGCTCACCATTCGCGACACGTAACTGCCATTCAACCAAGTCTAATCCAGTAATGAATTCAGTGACAGGATGCTCTACCTGTAAACGGGTGTTCATTTCTAAAAAATAAAATGCACCCGATGCATCTAGCAAAAACTCAACTGTACCAGCACCGACATAAGCACATGCTTTAGCCGCGGCTACAGCAGCCTCACCCATTTTCTGACGCAGTTCAGGAGTCATCACTGGACATGGCGCTTCTTCAACAACCTTTTGGTGACGGCGCTGGATTGAACAATCGCGCTCAAACAAATAAATATAATTGCCGTGTGTATCGCCAAAAATCTGAATTTCAACATGGCGCGGAGCAATGACTGCTTTTTCTAAAATAAGCTCGCCTGAACCAAATGCATTTTCGGCTTCGGAACGTGCGGTTTGCAATGCCTCAACCAATTCGGATGACTGTTGTACCAAACGCATACCACGACCACCACCACCCGCGGAAGCTTTGACCATAATCGGAAAACCAATCTGTTCTGCTTGTGTTGCTAAATATTCAAGGTCTTGTCGGTGTCCTTCATAACCAGGTACACAAGGTACGCCTGCTTCAATCATGGCAATTTTTGAAAGTCGCTTACTTCCCATTAACTCAATTGTAGAAGCTGTTGGCCCAATAAATGTAATCTGGTTGTCGATACAGGCCTGAGCAAAATCAGTATTTTCAGACAAAAAGCCATAACCGGGGTGAACTGCATCAGCACCTGTTTTTTTGCATGCATCTATTATCTTGGTAATTGAAAGATATGACTCAGATACTTTTGAACCACCAATATAAACAGCTTCATCGGCCTCTTGCACATGGCGAGCGTTACGATCAGCATCGGAATAAACTGCGACAGTTTGATAACCCATTGCCTTAGCAGTTTGCATGACTCGAACTGCAATTTCACCACGATTGGCAATCAGTACTTTTGAAAATTTCATTATTTTTATCCTTATCTCTTATGACTCATCAGCCCAGTTTGGCAAGCGTTTCTGGATAAAAGCCATCGTTCCTTCTTGTCCCTCGGCACCACCAACTGCTTGAGCAAACTGCTGTGCAGCATCATCTAACAAATCACTCAAAGACTCATTGAACGTTCGATGTAACAGTACTTTAGTCACACGCGAAGCTTGGGGAGCTGCTCGTTTAATGTGTTGAATCGTTTCCTCTAAAGCTTGCTCTAGTTCAATTTCATTATGAGCAATCTGATGGACTACTCCGACACTAAGTGCTATATGGCCCTCAAAACGCATGCCTAATAAAGCTAATCGACGAGCCTGAGTCAGGCCAATACGCTTCACCACAAAAGGAGCAATTTGCGCAGGAATCACACCAAGTCCCGTTTCAGGCAAACCAAACTTAGCATTGTCACGGCTGATGGCAACATCGGAAACACATGCCAAACCAAAACCACCACCTAAAACAGCACCTTCTAAAATCACCACAACCGTTTGCGGTGCAACTTCAACTTGCTCAAGCATGGCACCAAAACGACGGTTAAAATCAGCATAAGGTTGTAAGGTACCGACATTGGTCGCTTCAACACGTAAAGCAGCCATGTCTTTAATGTCACCACCTGCACAAAAAGTCCCGCCTTCGCCACGAATGATGACTGCACGAATCAAAAGATCATTGCGAATAGCAGCAAAGACTTGTTGAATGGCATTGACCATCTTCAAATTCATGGCATTACGGCTCTCTGGTCTGTTTAACCATAGATATAAAATACTGCCGTCTTGTTCCAATTGAATGCTGTCATCAAGATCTAAAGCTTGTAGAGAAGCTGAAAGTGTCATGGTCGATTCCTTATTTTTATTTCTGCTTTTTAGGCAAGATATCCATCAACTTACAGATAATCCCCAACATAATTTCATCTGCGCCACCGCCAATAGATCCTAAACGGCCATCACGATACAGCTGTGAGGCAGGGTTATCCCACATAAAGCCATTGCCGCCCCAATATTGTAAGCAACTATCGGCTACTTCACGGCTTAAGCGGCCTGCTTTTAGTTTTGCCATAGATGCCAATTTAGTGACATCTTCACCCGCAATATGCTGTTCACACGCTTGGTATGTTAATGCTTTAAGTGCTTCCACTTCGGTCATGAGCTCGGCAAAACGGAAATGGATATATTGGTTATTAATGAGGGGCTGACCAAAAGTGCTACGCTCTTTGGTATAGTCGATAGTCTTTTGGATTAAATTTTCCAACCCGCCAATCGAGTTAGCACATGCCCATAACCGCTCTTCCTGAAATTGCATCATTTGCATCATAAAGCCCATACCTTCAACGCCAACCAAGTTACGCTGCGGTACACGCACGTTATCTAAATAAACTTGTGCTGTGGTGGTTGAACGCATTCCCAATTTATTAAGTGGTTCAGAAAAACTGATGCCTTTGGTTTTTGCTGGCACGATAATCATCGACTTATTGACGTGGGGCTTATCATCAGAAGTATTGGCTAAAAGGCAAAAGAAATCGGCCTGCAATGAGTTGGTAATCCACATTTTGCTGCCGTTAATAACATAGTCATCAGCATCTTTTTTAGCAGTCGTTTTAATGGCTGCCACATCCGAACCGGCATGCACTTCTGATACTGCAATGGATGCAACATATTCCCCAGCAATCGCTGGTGTTAAAAACTCATCACGTAATTCTTTACTGCCAAAACGCGCCAAAGCAGGTGTTGCCATATCAGTCTGAACGCCAATGGCTAAAGGCACTCCTCCACAAGCTGCATGCCCAATTTCTTCAGCAACCACAAGGTTATAAGAATAATCTAAAGCTAGACCACCATTTTCTTCTGGCTTACAAATTCCTAATAAACCAAGATCACCCATTTTTTTAAATACATCATGGATTGGAAATTTCCCCGCAGCTTCCCATTCTGGAATATGTGGGTTCAGCTCATTTTGAACAAATTGGCGAGCTGTGCGGCGTAATGCTTCGTGTTCGGCAGTAAATTTCATTGTGTTTTCCTATTAATTTTTTTAATTGCGGTAAAGGTTGATTAAAAACGAGACACACCAAAACGAGTTGGATTTAGCTCTCGTTGCTGTGCTTCATAAATAGTTTGTAAAAGGAAAATTAATAATTTTCGGCTATCTCGCGGGTCAATAATGCCATCGTCATGTAGCATCGCCGTATTGAAAAGCGCGGTAGATTGCTGCTCTAATTTCATGGTCGTACTCTGCTCAAGAAAATCGAGCATTTGCGGATTAGGCTCCTGACCGGAAGCTTTTTGCTTTCCTTCAGCCACAATGCGTAGCACCTTTCCGGCTTGAGCAGCACCCATTACGGCAACATGCGAATTTGGCCAAGCAAAAATAAAATCTGGCGAGAGGCTCCGACCGCACATCGCGTAGTTCCCTGCACCATATGACCCCGCTACAACAATCGAAATTTTAGGTACAGTACAATTGGCAACAGCCTGAATCAGTTTTGAGCCATGTTTGATAATGCCATTTTGCTCTGCATCAGTTCCCACCATAAAACCTGTGGTGTTGTGCAAGAACAATAACGGACGCTTGGTCTGTTCACACAGATGAATAAACTGAGCCGTTTTAGCCGCTCCTTGAGGCGTAATCGGACCATTATTGGTAATAATACCAATATGCAAGCCTCCAATCTTTGCCCAGCCACATACCGTTAAATCATCATATTCCTGTTTAAATTCTAGAAAATCTGAATCATCAACAATTCTGGCAACTACTTCTTTCATATTCAGTGGTTGTTTGGGATCGTTTGGAATCACACCCAAGAGTTCCTCAGTATCGTAACGAGGTTCTTTATAAGCCACATCAACGGGTTTGATTTGCTCTTTCCAGTTCAGATGCTCAAATATTTCACGTGCAAGCCGAATACCATCAGCATCATTTTCAGCTAAGTATTCTGCTGTTCCAGCAACCTGTGCATGCATTTCAGCCCCACCCAACTCTTCAGCTGTTGCTACTTCACCGGTCGCAGCTAAAAGTAAAGGTGGACCTGCAAGAAGCATTTCGGTTTGTTTGCGTACAGCAATGACATAATCTGAAAGTCCTGGTTGATAAGCACCTCCAGCCGTTGCATTACCATGTACAACTGCAAGTTGAGGAATACCAGCCGCTGAAAGACGTGCTTGATTGGCAAAGGTCATACCGCCATAGGTAAATACTTCAGCAGCATAATTTAAGTTAGCGCCACCACTTTCAGTCAGTGTAATTAACGGGAGTTTCTGTTCTAAGGCAATTTTTTGCAGGCGTAAGGTTTTCTGCACGCCCATGGGTGACATCGTCCCACCTTTGATTGCACTATTACTTGCAGAAACTAAACAACGCACACCACTGACAAAACCAATGCCTGCGATTACTCCACCACCCGCTTCTGAACCATCTTTATCATCATGCATGTTGTAGCCAACCAAACCGCATAGTTCGATAAAAGGCGAATCAGCATCGAGCAATAATCGCACCCGCTCATGTGGTAAAATCTTGCCCTTTTTATCGAACTTCGGTTTGGCAGCATACGATTTATCAATGCTTTTTTGCTGAATTGCACGGACTTCACTCAGTTGAGTAAGTAGTGCTTCTTTATTCTTTTGATACTGTTCACTACCAACAGCAATTTCGGATTGGAGAATAGTCACTGTTATTCCTCCTCAGCCTCAGTCTTTTTCTGAAAAATTTCAGGAATAAATGCACGATGAAAACCATTATAAGACTGACTATTTGTCGCTTCGCTTAGTGGATACATTCGTGTCCCTTGCGATGCAGCGCCATCAATACGCAAAGTTACACCTGACACAAAAGCCGCAGCATCGGACAGTAAATAACAAATCGCCGATGAGACTTCCGACTCAGTTCCCATACGTTTTAAGGGCACATTGCCAGCAAGGCTTGGAATGATGACTTTGGCAAAATCCCCACTATAATTATCCATACCTGATGAAACAATCCATCCCGGTGCAACCGCATTTACACGAACACCTGATTTCCCCCATTCAACCGATGCTGTTTTTGTTAAGTTATCAACTCCTGAACGCGCAGCACCAGAATGCCCCATTCCCGGCATGCCGCCCCACATATCGGCAGTCATGTTGACAATACTGCCACCATGTTTTGCCATCCATTGGTTATAAGCTTCGCGCATTAAATAGAAAGTTGAATGTAGATTATTACGTACTACAGCATCAAAACCATTCGCAGAAATATTTTCTAAAGCTGATGGAAATTGGCCGCCTGCATTATTTACCAGACCATCGAGTTTGCCGAATTTATCAATCACCTCAGCAATCATATTTTTCACTTGTTCTTCTTCACGGTTATCACAACCAATGAAATGAACCTGGCCACCATCTTCTATAATTTCTTGGCTTACTTTCTCTAATTTCTCAATTTTGCGTCCTGTAATCACCACTTGAGCACCAAGGGCAGCAAGCTCATGTGCAGTACAACGACCAATTCCTGAGCCGCCACCTGTCACAATGATGACTTTATTAGCGAAAGCATCTGGTCTAAAAATTGATTGATAACTCATCTTTGTTTCATCCATTCATTTTATTTTTCTAAAAGATGTGCCGGAACTTTTACAGGCATATCCAATAATTGTTGTGCAAATGCTTTACCTTGCGGATCTATACGTAGGCTTGCAACACCACCTCCACCCAAGGCATTCTCCAGCATAAAATTCAGTGCATTTAAACCTGGTAACTCATAACGAATTACACGCCCCTTTTCAGCATCCAAAACATGTTGCATATAGCTTGCAACAGCCTGTTCAGTCAGTGCTGCACGAATCCACGGTAAATATTCTGCTTTACGCGCAATCACGCCGATATTGCTATGATTACCTTTATCACCACTGCGGGCATGGGCAATTTCAATCAAAGGAACTTCTATTTCATTCCCTTCATAAACCGCACTTTCACCCGCTGCTAAAGTATTGAATTGCTCTGTAGAAGTGTTCCGAGGAATCTCAACCAGATAACGATTCCCCTCAAAATCGATTTCAACATTAAGCGGATTTTTATCAATTAAAAATGAAAATAATTTAATGACTGGAGATGCTTTAGGTCGTCCACCAACAATACCAGCCAAAGCTGGAGCCATGCCTGTAGAAGCCTGAGCAATTTCTGATGCAAAAAACATACATGCTTCTTTGAACATGTGTTTTACAGCTATTTTTACTACAACTTCACGACTGTTTAAAACTTGAGCATGTGCTCCATAGGTACTTTCAATACCTAAGATTTCAACCGACTTTTCACTAAACAGTGGCACTGAGCGCATTGCTAAAACACGCTCACATTTAGTCAAAATCGCATCTGCAATCACTTGCGCTTTTTGTGGTGCCTCACGTCCTGCAATTAAGAAACTCACTAAAACCCGATAACCATCAGGATAAGTTGCACTAACTTTATATTGCGCAGTAGGTGCTTGTCCCGTGGCACCAGTCACACGGACTCGATGCTCCCCGATTTGCTCTAAATGCACCTGACTAAAATCAGCAATCACATCTGGTAATAAATATGCTTGAGGATTACCAATTTCATAAACGATTTGCTCAGCAACTGTTGCTATAGATACCAGACCACCTGTCCCCTGTGGTTTAGTCACAACAAATGAACCATCCTCACTAACTTCAACCACAGGAAATCCCATGTTGTCAAAGCCTTGTACCAATTGCCAATCAGTAAAGTTACCGCCCGTACACTGCGCACCACATTCAATCACATGGCCTGCTAATGAACCTTGTGCCAATTTGTCATAGTCATCAAGCGACCATTGATACTCATACAATAACGGTGCAAGCATCACAGCAGAGTCAACAACACGGCCAGTAATCACAATATCTGCGCCTAAATTTAAAGCATCACGAATAGCCACCGCACCTAAATAAGCATTACTGCTCGCCACCTGTTCTGGCAAAGCTTCGCCGCTAAACATTTCCCGAATATTTTTCTGCTTGAGTTGCTCATGTTGTGCTAAAAGATCATCACCCAAAACCACAGCAACTTTTAGATCTAGACCATATTCTTTAATTAATTTTTGCAAAGCATCTCGACACGCCAGTGGATTAACACCACCAGCATTACTAATCACCTTAATCTTTTTCTCTGCAATTTTTTTAAGTAGAGGTGCCATCACTCGACTGACAAAATCCAAAGCATAACCATGCTTTGGTTCTACCATCTTCGCTTTTGCCATAATCGACATGGTGATCTCTGACAAATAATCAAAAACCAAATAATTAATATCGGTTAGATGTACTAATTGGAAAGCGGCAGTATTGGTGTCTCCCCAAAAACCTGAAGCACAACCTATTTTTACAACACGTTCATCATCCTGTTGATTACTTGCCATTTTATTTCTCATTATTTTGTTTAAAAATTAAACTCAACATTACCAAGCAAGCGCTTGGTTTGTAAAGAGCAAAATGTTATTGTGAAATTGACCAAAACTGCCAAACTCGACAGCTCAGCTAAAACATGATGAGATTTGGCAACCTTTTCTGTTAAGTATTTTTATATAAAGGATTCGGCTTTCGCATGATTGCTACTTCAATTGAACAGATTCCAACTATTTCTTGCTTTGACGATAGCCCACGCGGTCGTTTATTACGGGGAGCCGCCTACCTATTTCATAAACAAGGCTATGATAAAACCACCGTACGCGAACTTGCTCAATTTATTGGAATCCAGTCGGGAAGCTTATTCCACCACTTTAAAAGTAAAGATGACATCCTCGCTCACGTGATGGAGGAAACCATTATTTACAATCTTGCTCGTTTACAAGATGCGGCAACTCAATCTACCGATCCAGAACAACAACTCCGTGCTCTTATTAAATCTGAACTCATTTCAATTACTGGAGATACAGGTGCAGCCATGGCTGTTTTGGTTTATGAGTGGTTTGCCCTATCAAAAGAAAAACAAGATTATCTTTTAAAAATGCGTAATGAATATGAGCAAATCTGGTTAGATGTGATTGAAAAATTACGCACTGAAGGCAAGGTAAAGCATGATGCCTTTATTTGGCGAAGATTAGTTGGTGGCGCAATTTCATGGACCGTAACTTGGTATAAAGCTGAGGGTAAAGTCAAAATTGATGAGTTAACCGAAATGGTTTGGGAGATGGCTTTGAAATAAAAAAGGTGGTTCAATGACCACCTTGTAAGAATCAGTAAGCCAACTGCTTACTAATCAAATCTTTCATAATTTCTTCAGCACCGCCACCAATCATATTAACCTTCACCTCACGGTAAATACGTTCCGACTTGGTACCTCTCATAAAGCCCATACCACCTAATGTTTGTACAGCTGCATCAGCACAAAATTGCATAGTGCGAGTCGCAACATTTTTCAGCATCGAAATTTGCGCTACTAACTCAGGTCCTTGTAGTTTTGGCTGAGTCATTTTCCATGCAGTTTCTTCAAGCAATGCCCGTGTTGAGGTCAATTGTGTTGCCATATCTACCAATTTATGACGAACCACTTGATGATCAATCAATCTCTTACCAAAAGTTTTTCGTTGCTGTGCCCATTCTAAAGCTTCTTCGTAACAGACTAATGCATACCCATAAGCCACTACTCCCAAGAAGAACCGCTCCATATTAAAGTTATTCATAATAACTTTAAAACCGGCATTTTCTTTGCCAAGTAAATTTGATGTAGGTACTCGTACTTGATCAAAATGCAAATGTGCCGTATCTGAAGCCCACCATCCCATTTTCTTTAAAGGTGTTTTAGTAATTCCTTCACTGTGCGCATCAACGAGCAACATTGAAATACCTTCAGCTCCTGTTTTAGTTGGGTCTGTACGTACTGCAACTGTATAGTAATCTGCACGAATCCCCGATGTGATAAACGTCTTCTCACCCGAGACAATGTAGTAATCACCATCACGAACAGCTTTAATCTGTAATGCCGCGACATCCGAGCCACCACCAGGTTCTGTAATAGCTAAAGCAGAAATTTTTTCACCGGAAATAATATCTGGCAGGACTCTAGCCTTTAACTCCTCACTTCCAAAATGCTGAATGGGAGGGGCGCCAATTGTGTGTACCATGAGTGAGGTATGCACTCCTCCAGAACCCGCCTTTGCCATTTCAATACCAGCCAGTAATGAATAAAATGGATCTGCATCAGGAATACCACCATATTCTTCAGAAAAACCTAAACCTAATAAGCCAATTTCAGCTGCCTTTCTATAAAGCTCTCTAGGAAATACCTCAGCCTCATCCCACTCATTAACAAAAGGAGCCATTTCTTTTTGTACAAATCGGCGAACATTATCAGCAAAAGCAATGTGTTGTTCATTATAGTAAATTGGGTTGAGTTGCATGTTTAAAAATGTCCTTATGTTTTTATTTAATTCCTAAACATATCTTGTCATGTTTACAGTCAATCAAAAGTTGCAAGAATCTCCATTTTCTTGGCATAAAACATCAAACGGAATTATTTTTATTTATGTACAACGCCTATACTCTTAAGCAGCAACGAAAACCACGAACAGCATAATAAGACTGTGCTCCATTATGATAAATGAATACCCGACCATAACGTCGGTCAGCAAAAATAGCTCCATCTAACCGTCGAATCTCATCTGGGGTTTTGAGCCAACTTGATGTTTTAAGATCAAACTCCCCTAACTTTTGTAATTCATGGTATTGCTCTTCTGTGAGAAGCTCAGCTCCTATTTCTTTAGCCACATCGATTGCACTATTTTTTGGAGGATGATCTTTTCTAGCCTCCAAAGCCTCTCGATCATAACAAAGACTTCTACGGCCTTTTGGACTCTCAGGAGAGCAATCGACAAATAAATACTCATCCTTCTGTTGATCATAAGAGATAACATCAGGTTCTCCTCCAGTATTTTCCATTTCTTGCAATGACCATAATTTTTCAGGCGATTCTAATAATTTAGCTCGCACATTTGTCCAATCAATTTCTTTATGGCGATGTATGTTCTTTTCAAATCTCTTCTTTAATAGTTCAAGCAGTGAATCTAATTGTGTTGGAGTTAATTTTTTATTAGTTGTCATTGAATAAATCCTTATAATTATTAAACTGAACGTCCATCAAAATAATTTATTTTTATTTTATCTAAGTCAATGTCATCTATACATCGAACATTAATCGCAAACATAGAATTACCCTCTGCATCTATGCCTTGAGCATAAGGATGAATACCACAATTTTTGCAGAAATGATGATTAATCACATGTTTATTAAAAGTATAGTTCGCTAAAATTTCAGGCGTTTCTAAAGAAACTTTAACTTGATTACTGGGTAAAAACCAAAGCAATGAGCCTTTCTTTTGACATATTGAACAATTACAAGATAAGGCTTCTATTAGCTCACCTTCTGCGACAAACTTTACCTGACCACAATGACAACTTCCTTGATATTTCATTGTTCTTACTCTTTATAATTTTCATCCTATTTACTTTTCCAGTTTAAAGAATAAGTTTCCATATAAAAATGTAATCGAGCTACTTAATATTGATTTAGATGACTACGATAATAATGATCTTAAGTTTGAATTTAA